>NZ_VBZC01000068.1:4178-49257 GCF_005786655.1 Streptomyces montanus | reverse complement strand
CGGAGACGGGGTATCAACATATCTGGCGTTGATTTTTGGCACGCTGTTGAGTTCTCAAGGAACGGACGCTTCCTTCGTACTCACCCTCACGGGCTTTCCTCCGGGCGCTTCCCTTCGGTCTTGCGTTTCCGACTCTATCAGACTCTTTCGCGTCCGATTTCCCTGTCGGAGGGGGGTGTCTTCACGGCTGTTGGGCCGTTCCAACGAGTGAGACTTTAGCGGAATCCCCGCCCCCGAAGCCAATCGGGGTCGCGTCCTTTCGAACGCGGATTCCTCATTTCGCAAACGCGCATGAAAACGGGCCGACGACAGGTCGTCGATCCTCAGATGCTTGCTGCGGAATGGCTGTCCGGGGACCGACCGGAGTCGGCGCTCACGTCGGACAACCCGGAGCACACTACGGACCGGGTAGAGGCGTGTCAACTCCGCACCTGAGGGCACCCCGGAGGCGTACTCTCGGACTCATGACGACGCATACGTGCACCCAGCAGTGGTGGGCCGCCTGAGGGCGGCCGTGCTCACGTATGTACTCAACGGCCGCCGCCTCGGCGGCCGTTTCTCGTATCTCCCTCCTGGAGAGCCCGGCCGTCGGGCAGCGGTGGTCCTGACCAGGAGGTGGAGAGATGACGCGCATCTTCAGCGGGGTCAAGCCGACCGGGCATCTGACGCTGGGGAACTACTTGGGGGCCGTACGGCGGTGGGCCGATGTCGATCAGCACCGGGCCGACGCGCTGTTCTGCATCGTCGACCTGCACGCGTTGACCGTGGAGCACGATCCCGGCCGGGTGCGCAGGCTCAGTCGGCAAGCGGCCACGCTGTTGCTGGCCTCCGGGCTCGATCCGAAGCTGTGCACCGTGTTCGTGCAGAGTCATGTCGATGAGCACGCGCGGCTGTCGTATCTGCTCGAGTGCGTCGCATCGGACGGGGAGATGCGGCGGATGATCCAGTACAAGGAGAAGGCCGCGGTCGAGCGGGCGCGGGGTGGGAGCGTACGGCTGTCGTTGCTGACGTATCCCGTGCTGATGGCGGCGGACATCCTGGCCTACGGGGCGGACGAGGTGCCGGTGGGGGACGACCAGACGCAGCACGTGGAGCTGACACGGGATCTGGCGGTGCGGTTCAACCAGCGCTACGGGCATACGTTCGTGGTGCCGCGGGCCACGCCTCCGGCGGTGGCGGCGCGGGTCATGGATCTGCAGGCGCCGACTTCGAAGATGGGGAAGTCGCACGACGTCGGGGCCGGGATCATCTATCTGCTCGACGAGCCGGACGTGATCCGGAAGAAGATCATGCGGGCGGTGACGGACAGCGGGCAGGGCGTCGTCTACGAGCGGGAGGCGCGGCCCGGAGTCTCGAATCTGCTGGAGATCCTCGCGGCCTGTGAAGGGGGGAACCCCGAAGCCCTGAGCGGTGTATATGAATCGTACGGAGCGTTGAAGAAGGACACCGCCGAGGCCGTGGTCGAGCTCCTCAGGCCCGTACAGGAGAGGCACCAGGAGTTGTGTGCGGATCCTGCGTATGTGGAGGGGGTGCTGCGGGATGGTGCGGAGAAGGCCAGGGAGAAGGCGAGGCCGAGGGTGGACGCGGCGTATAGGGCGATCGGGTTGCTCCCGCCCGCCTGACCGCTGGGTCGCTGTGACGCGGCGGCGCCGGTGTCTGGACGGGCGGGCTCCAGGCACCGGCGTCGAGGCGGGGCGGGTCGGCGGGCGGGCGTCAGGTGCTTTTGCCGCTGGCCAGTTCGCGACTGCGGTCGCGGGCGGCCTCCAGGGCGGCGATGAGCGCGGCGCGCACGCCGTGGTTCTCCAGTTCGCGGATCGCGTTGATGGTGGTGCCGGCGGGAGAGGTGACGTTCTCGCGGAGCGTCACGGGGTGTTGGCCGCTGTCGCGGAGCATCACGGCGGCGCCGATCGCGGACTGGACGATCAGGTCGTGGGCCTTGTCGCGGGGCAGGCCGAGGAGGATGCCCGCGTCGGTCATGGCTTCGACCAGATAGAAGAAGTACGCCGGACCCGAGCCGGAGAGAGCGGTGCAGGCGTCCTGCTGGGACTCGGGGACGCGGAGCGTCTTGCCGAGGGCGCCGAAGATCTCCTCGGCGTGGGCGAGGTGTTCGCCGGTGGCGTGGGTGCCGGCGGAGATGACGGACATGGCCTCGTCGACGAGAGCGGGGGTGTTCGTCATGACGCGGACGACGGGCGTGCCCTCGGCGAGGCGCTCCTCCAAGAGGGAGGTGGGGATGCCCGCGGCGCCGCTGATGACCAGACGGTCTGTGGGGACGTGCGGGACAAGCTCGTCGAGAAGGGTGCCCATGTCCTGGGGTTTGACCGTGAGGATCAGGGTGTCGGCGGTCTTGGCCGCCTCGGGGTTGGTGACCGGGGTGACGCCGTAGCGGTTGCGGAGCTCTTCGGCTCGCTCGGGGCGGCGTGCGGTGACCAGGAGGTCGGCGGGCGACCAGCCGGCTCGGATCATTCCGCTGAGCAGGGCTTCGCCGATCTTGCCGGTGCCGAGCACTGCGACTTTCTGGGTCATGTTCCGTTGCCCTCCGGTGGATGCGTCGTCCAAGGTCCATCCTCGCACCGAGGGACACCAGGTGGGCCGAGATGTCCACCCGCCGGGACGGATGCCGTACCTGGGGGCGCCGGCCCCGCTATGCGGAGCGGCGGCGGAGGGTTGCGGCGCCGAGGGTGAGGACCAGGAGCGCGCAGGCCGCGACGATCAGGGCGTCGCGGATGAAGTCGGCCGTTACGTCGGTGTGCTTGAGGACTTCGTTCATACCGTCGACGGCGTACGACATGGGGAGGACGTTGGAGATGCCCTCGAGGACGGGGTGCATGTTGGGGCGAGGAGTGAAGAGGCCGCAGAGGAGGAGCTGCGGGAAGATCACCGCCGGCATGAACTGGACGGCCTGGAATTCCGAGGACGCGAAGGCCGAGACGAAGAGGCCGAGCGCCGTGCCCAGCAGGGCGTCGAGGAGAGCCACGAGAAGGAGGAGCCAGGCCGAGCCCGTGACGTCGAGGCCCAGGGCCCAGAGGGCGAGGCCGGTGGCGAGGACGGACTGGACGATGGCGACGGCGCCGAAGGCGAGGGCGTAGCCCGCGATCAGGTCGGCCTTGCCCAGGGGCATGGCCAGGAGGCGTTCCAGGGTGCCGGAGGTGCGTTCGCGGAGGGTGGCGATGGAGGTCACCAGGAACATGGTGATCAGCGGGAAGATCCCGAGGAGCGAGGCGCCGATGGAGTCGAAGGTGCGCGGGCTGCCGTCGAAGACGTAGCGAAGCAGCAGGAGCATCACGCAGGGGACGAGAACCATCAGTGCGATGGAGCGCGGGTCGTGGCGGAGTTGGCGCAGGACTCGGGTCGCGGTGGCGATGGTGCGGGAGTAGTTCATGGCGCTGGGCCTCGGGGGCGTGGTCGGGCTCATACGCGTCGTGGTGCCGGTGCGGGTGCTGGTGCTGGTGCTTGGGCTCATCAGACGGTCTCCTTCTGGTTGCCGGCCGCGATCGCCTCGTCGACCAGGTGGAGGAAGGCGTCCTCGACGGTGTCACTGCCGGTGTCGAGGCGCAGGGCGTCAGGGGTGTCGTCGGCGAGGATCTCGCCCTCGCGCATCAGGAGCAGACGGTGGCAGCGCTCGGCTTCGTCCATGACGTGGGAGGAGACGAGGAGGGTGGCGCCTCGCTCGGCGGCGATGGTGTGGAAGAGGTTCCACAGGTCGCGGCGGAGTACGGGGTCGAGGCCGACCGTGGGTTCGTCGAGGACGAGGAGTTCCGGTGTGCCCAGGAGCGCGACGGCCAGGGAGACACGGCTGCGCTGGCCCCCGGAGAGGTTGCCCGCGAGGGCGCCGGCGCGGGAGGTGAGGTCTACGTCGGCGATGGCACGGGTGACGTTCTCGTGGCGGCGTTCGGCGGACGTACGGCCGGGGTCGAGGATCGCGGCGAAGTAGTCCAGGTTCTGGCGGATCGTCAGGTCGTCGTAGACGGACGGGGCCTGGGTGACGTATCCGATGCGGGAGCGGAGTGTGGCGTCGCCCGCGGGGCTGCCGAGGACCTCAAGGGTGCCGGTGACCTTGGCCTGCGTGCCGACGATCGCCCGCATCAGGGTCGACTTGCCGCAGCCCGACGGGCCGAGCAGTCCGGTGATCTGGCCGTGGGGCACCTCGAAATCGAGCCCGCGCAGGACCTGACGGCCTCCTCGAACCACGGTGAGGTCGGCTGCGCGGATCGCTGGGGCTGTGGAGGGCGAGGGGCTGGTGCTCGGTGGGTCCGTCGAGTAATTCATCATGCGATGAATAATGCTCCTGCCCGAGGGCCTCGTCAAGCGTGGGAGGGCAGTGGGCGGCCGGGGCTGCCGCCGGGCACGCGGGAGCGGCACGAGAACGGCGCGGCGCGGGAACCGGGAGCGGCACGAGAACGGCGCGGCGCGGGAACGGGAGCGGCACGAGAACGGCGCGGCGCGGGAACGGGAGCGGCGCGGCCGCCGGGCGCTCCCGCGCGCGGGAGCGAGGTGGGGTGAGGGGGAGCATGGGATCCGCGACGCGTGCTCCCGGCTCGCGTTCGGTGGCGGCCTCGTGGCTCGCGTTCGGCGGCGGCCCGTAGTCGTGGCCCGTCTTGCCGGTGTGCCGGCGGGGCTCAGGAGCGGGTCGCCACGATCACGTCGACGTTGTAGACCTCCTCGACCAGCCCGTCGGGGAAGGTCTCCAGAAGGTGGCCGCGTTCCTCGGCGAGGAAGGCCGTGGTCTTCTCCTCGCCGAGGACGAGGAAGACCGAATGGCTGCCGATGTTGGCGAGGTGGGTGTCGAGCGGGACGGTGCGGCTCCACCGGACCTGGCGGTGGGCGAACCGCGGGACATACGGCGCCCCGGCGAACGCGGCCTCGGCACGGAAGCCGCCGTTCTTCTTGCCGATGCCGACGTACCGCTCCACGCGCTCCGCCTGCGCGGCGAGCCACGGCACGTCCTCGGCGTCCATGTTCCACCACAGGGCCAGCGCTCCGCCCGGCCGCAGCACGCGCATCGCCTCCGGCAGGGAGCAGGCCGGGTCGGTCCAGTGCCAGGCCTGGGCGTACGTCACGACGTCGGCGTACGCGTCGGCGAACGGCAGCGCGTTGCCGTCGGCACGTACGAGCGGCGCGTCCGGGAGCGTCCGGCGGAACTGGGCAGCCATGCCCTCGCCCGGCTCGACAGCCACGACGTGTGCCCCGCGCTCGCGCAGCAGGGTGGTGGCTATGCCGGTCCCTGCGCCCACATCGACGACCCGGGCGCCGGTGAGGGTGCTGCCCGCGAGATTCTCGACCGCTTCGAAGAGGGCGGGCGGATAGGAGGGACGGTTGGCGGCGTACTGGGCGGCGGCCGAGTTGAAGGAATGGGCGCGGCGGGCAAGCGAGTTGGGTGGTGTCGACGTCATACCGTCATCGTGCCCATCACGGCGGCGGATCAGCGCTTGCGCTTCTTCGACGCGTTGCCCTTCGACGCGTGGCTCTTCGACCCGTTGCTCTTTGATGTGTTGCTCTTCGACTTCGCCGGATTGCCGGTGCGTCGCACGCTGCGCCGCTCGTACCGCTCGCGGGCCTCCTCGTACTCGGTGCGCAGCAGCTTCTCACCCGGGGCCTCGCCCAGGGAGCGGAAGAAGTACGCGACGAGCGAGCCGACGAACCCGATGGCCATCAGACTGCGCAGGCGCGCCTGCGTCTCCGGGTCGGCCCGCTCGCGGAACCCCTCCCAGGTGCGGCGGAAGGCGATCGCGCTGCACGCCGTGAACATCACGACGAGGAGCAGGTTCACCAGTCCGCCGACGGCCGCGATCTGCAGCCCTTCGTAGGCGAACCGCAGCACCAGGCACGCGGCGACGGCCGCGGCCAGCGCCCCTGTGGCGACCCCGGCGCGGCGCGCCGCGTATCCGCCGTCGTGACGCACCCAGGTGGTGCCGAAGAAGCGGAGGGATTCGGGCTGAGGGCCCGCGAAGACGCCGGGCCCGGTTTCGTCACTCATGGGCCGATTATCGTCCCACAGCTGGAGGCCGAGGCCACTCTCCGGCGCGGGCGACGGCGCCTCCGGCCGACGGGGGCGCTAGCTTGTGTGGGCACGAGGTGACGTACGGGGGAGGTGGAGCGACGGTGCAGCTCCGCACAGGAGATCCGGAGGAGATCGGCGGCTACCCGCTGGAGGGGCGCCTGGGCGCGGGCGGGATGGGCGCGGTCTTCCTGGCGCGTACAGCATCGGGCCGGCCTATCGCGATCAAGCTGATCCATCAGCAGTTCGCGGGCGACGAGGAGTTCAGGATCCGCTTCCGGCAGGAGGTGTCGGCCGCCCGGCGGGTCAGCGGTGTCTTCACCGCGGCCGTGGTGGACGCGGACGTCGAGAGCGACCACCCGTGGATGGCCACGGCGTACATCACGGGCCCCACACTGGCCCAGCGCATCGGCGCGGACGGCTCGCTGGGCGGGGCCGAGCTGCGCATGCTCGCCATCGGGCTGGCCGAGGCCCTGCGCGAAATCCACCGCGCCGGGGTGGTGCACCGCGATCTCAAGCCGTCGAACGTCGTGCTGTCGCCGGAGGGGCCCCGCGTCATCGACTTCGGCATCTCGCGCGCCGCCGACCACCAGACGCTGACCATGACGGGCCGTGTCATAGGCACTCCCCCGTACATGTCGCCGGAGCAGTTGCAGGCGCCGCGGGAGGTCGGCCCCGAGTCGGACGTGTTCTCGCTGGGCACGCTGCTGGTCTACGCGGCGACCGGGCAGGGACCCTTCGACGCCGACAGCCCGTACATGACGGCGTATCAGGTCGTGCACGAGGCGCCGGCGCTGGGCCGCGTACCCGACGCGCTGCGCGAGATCGTCGAACCGTGTCTCGCCAAGGAGCCTCAGAAGCGCCCCTCCGCCGACGAGCTGCTGAGACAACTGCGCACCCTTCCGGAGGACTTGGGACAGCCGGCGTCGCAGGGCTCCGCCGGGCCGGACACGGACACCGACACCCGGCTGCTCTCCGCGCGCCCCAAGGAGCCCGCAGGCACCAGAGAGCCCGCGCACCCCGACCATCCCGGGAAGCCCACGCCGGCGCACACCCGCGAGGGCGACTCTCTCGTCGGCCGTACGCTGCGCCGCCGCTGGCGCACCGCCGTCGCGTGCGCCGCCGCGGTGGCCGCCATCGCGGGCGGGGTCGCCGTCCTGCAGGCCGGCACCGGGACGCCGCAGGGGCAGGACAACAACACCCCCGACGGCGACCGCCGGACGGTGAGCGCGTCCACCGCGCGGCTGCCCGACGGGTTCCGGCCGTGGCAGGTGACCGTGCGCGGCGGACGGAACATCCCCGACGAGATGCGCTGTGCGGCGCGGGGCGAGTCCGTGTTCTGCGGGGGCGGCGGGGTCATCGCCACGCGGATCAGGGTCGCGGACGGCACCCGCGTGTGGAACCGCCCGAATCCCGGGGTGCCCACGAGCGACATGCACTTCGTCGGTGTCTCCGGGGACACCGTGCTCGGTTACCGCACCCAGGACGACGGTGGCGGGACCGAGGTGGTCGCCCTGACCGCGGGGGACGGCGAGGAGGTGTGGTCGGCGCCGCTGGGCGGCGACGCGACCGTTCTCGTCGGACGGCCCGACGAGGCCGTGCTCCAGGGCTTCTCGGTGTACTCGGCCGACGCCTCCGAGTCCCGGCTGGTGGCCCGCGACGCCACCACCGGGAAGACGGCATGGCGGACGCCCTTCCCGGCCGGTTCCACGTGTACGCCGCTGGTCGCGGGCAAGGGCGTCTACGCGGTGTGCGCCGCGCGGTCCGAGGCCGACTCGGTCGAGGTGACCCACAAGACCTTCCACACGGTCGACGCCGCGACCGGACGGCTCGGGAAGGCCATGCGGGTCACGGGCGATGTGCTGCCGCTGGGCACGGCCGACGGCTCGCTCGTCCTGCTGGAGGTGCACCGGACGGGCGCCGAGACCGATGGTTTCTCGAAGGTGAAGCGCCTCGATCCGCGAACCGGCCGGGTCACGTCCGCGGCGCTGCCGACGCGCTACACCGGCGCGGTTCCGGGGCTGGCCGGCGGCAGGGTCTACTTCTCCGGGAACGCCGGTCTGATCACCGCGGTGGACCCGGCGACCGGCAAGAAGGTGTGGGCCCGCCAGACGAGCGTGGAGAACGCGTCCGGTCCGGTGGTCTCCGGCGGCGTCCTGTACTTCAGCTCGGCCAGCGGGCGTGTGGCCGCCCTCGATCCGGACGACGGCCGCGTCCTGTGGACGTCGGACCCACAGGCGGACGGCGGCCTCGGCGGATTCGCGACCACCGGGCGCGTGGCGTTCTCCGGGCGGGCGCTGATCGGGACCGCGAGCGGCAACACGGTGTTCGGCTTCGACGTGCGGAAGCCGCCGAGGACGGAGTGACCGGGCGGCGGCCCGCACGTCAGGACAGCTGGACAGCCGGTGTCAGCAGCGCGGCGCCACGTAGCCGTCGCTTCCGGTCCGGACGAAGGTGTCGGTGATGTAGCGGCCGCTGCCTATGCGGTCCCAGAGGTTGGAGGTTCCCAGCGGGCCCGTGATCGTCTGGCCCGGGGTCTGGCAGTAGATGGTGACCCTGGAGCCGGCGGACACGCGCCCCACGATGGCGTACGAGGTGCTGGGGCCGGAGCGCACGTTCACGTCGGCGACCACGGTGTAGGTGGCCGCGGCCGTCGCCTCGGTGGACGTCGCGGCGGCGGACGTCTGCTCGGCGTCTGTCCCGGCGAGCTGCTCACTCATTCTGTTCTCCCCCGTTGCGGACGGTACGCGCGGGCGTGCCGTCTCTTGGCATGTTCTGCACGTAATTGGACGCCCCCCGCAGCGGCACAGTTGCGCTGCGAGGGGCGTCTTTTACCTACGTCTTACGCGAGACGTACGGGGACGTTCTTCGTAGGGGGGTTGTGGGGATCGCAGGAGGTTTATGGAGGTTGGGTACGAGACCCCCGCGCCAGGGGCGTCAGCCAAGCTTCGAGACGTCCCGCACCGCGCCCTTGTCCGCGCTGGTGGCCATCGCGGCGTAGGCGCGCAGCGCGGTCGAGACCTTGCGCTCGCGGCCGGCCGGGGCGTACGTGCCGCCGAGGGCCTCGCGGCGGGACGCCAGCTCCTCGTCCGGGACGCGGAGCTCGATGGTGCGGTTCGGGATGTCGATGCGGATGCGGTCGCCGTCCTGGACGAGGGCGATCGTGCCGCCGGACGCGGCCTCGGGCGAGGCGTGGCCGATCGACAGGCCGGAGGTGCCTCCGGAGAAGCGGCCGTCGGTGATCAGGGCGCAGGTCTTGCCCAGACCGCGGCCCTTGAGGAAGGACGTCGGGTAGAGCATCTCCTGCATGCCGGGGCCGCCCTTGGGGCCCTCGTAGCGGATGACGACGACGTCGCCGTCCTTCACCTGCTTCGCGAGGATCTTCTCGACGGCCTCCTCCTGCGACTCGCAGACCACCGCCGGACCTTCGAAGGTCCAGATCGACTCGTCCACGCCGGCCGTCTTCACGACACAGCCGTCCACCGCGAGGTTGCCCTTGAGGACCGCGAGGCCGCCGTCCTTGGAGTACGCGTGCTCCGCCGAGCGGATGCAGCCGTTCTCGGCGTCGTCGTCGAGGGCCTCCCAGCGCTCGGACTGGGAGAAGGCCTCGGCCGAGCGCACGCAGCCCGGGGCGGCGTGCCACAGCTCCACGGCCTGGGCGGAGGGCGAGCCGCCCCGCACGTCCCAGGTCTTCAGCCAGTCCGCGAGCGACGGGCTGTGCACCGAGTACACGTCCTCGTTCAGCAGTCCGGCGCGGTGCAGCTCGCCGAGCAGGGCCGGGATGCCGCCGGCGCGGTGCACGTCCTCCATGTAGTACGTGCGGTCCTTGGCGACGTTCGGCGCGACCTTGGCCAGGCAGGGGACGCGGCGCGAGACCGCGTCGATCTCCTCCAGGCCGAACGGAACCTCCGCCTCCTGGGCGGCGGCCAGCAGGTGCAGGATCGTGTTGGTCGAGCCGCCCATGGCGATGTCCAGCGCCATCGCGTTCTCGAAGGCCGCGATCGACGCGACGGAGCGCGGCAGGACCGTCTCGTCGTCCTGCTCGTAGTAGCGGCGGGTGATGTCCACCACCGTGCGCGCGGCGTCCTCGTACAGCGCCTTGCGGGCCGTGTGCGTGGCCAGGACCGAGCCGTTGCCGGGGAGGGAGAGGCCGATGGCCTCGGTCAGGCAGTTCATGGAGTTGGCGGTGAACATGCCGGAGCAGGAACCGCAGGTCGGACAGGCGTTCTCCTCGATACGGAGGATGTCCGCGTCGGAGATCTTGTCGTTGACCGCGTCCGAGATCGCGTCGACGAGGTCGAGCGTACGGACCGTGCCGTCGACCAGCGTCGCGCGGCCGGACTCCATGGGGCCGCCGGAGACGAAGACCGTCGGAATGTTCAGGCGCAGGGCCGCCATCAGCATGCCCGGCGTGATCTTGTCGCAGTTGGAGATGCAGATCAGGGCGTCGGCGCAGTGGGCCTCCACCATGTACTCCACGCTGTCCGCGATCAGGTCGCGGGACGGGAGGCTGTACAGCATGCCTCCGTGGCCCATCGCGATGCCGTCGTCCACCGCGATCGTGTTGAACTCGCGCGGGATGCCGCCGGCCTCCCTGACCGCCTCGCTCACGATCCGGCCGACCGGCTGGAGGTGGGTGTGGCCGGGCACGAACTCCGTAAAGGAGTTGGCGACCGCGATGATCGGCTTCCGGCCGATGTCCGCACCGGGTACACCAGAGGCGCGCATCAGGGCGCGGGCGCCCGCCATGTTGCGGCCGTGGGTGACTGTGCGGGACCTCAGCTCGGGCATCGTCGCTCGCTCCTTCGGGGACCTTCAGAGACTTTCAGAGAGTTCTGACAGACCTCGAGCCTACGCCGGTGCTCCAGGATCCGGACACCTCGTCCGGATTACGGGATGTACGTCTCGATCGGCGGCCGTGCCGAGGGACGCGTTCTCGCGCCCACGCCCCGGCTCACGGACTCGCGCCCACGCCCCGGCTCAGGGCCCGGTCAGATGCCCCTGAACGACGGGAGCGACCCGCGCGATGATCTGCTCGATGTCCGCCGAGGCCAGCGGCTCCAGCTTGATCACGTAGCGCAGGATGGCGACGCCGACCAGCTGGGCGGCGGCCAGCTCGGCGCGCAGTTCCGCGTCCGGCAGACCGAGCTGGGACGCGACCCGGCGCATCAGCTGGGCGGCGACGAGGCGGCGGAAGACGGCAGCCGCCACCTCGTTGTTCACGGCGGAGCGCACGACCGCGAGCAGCGGGGTGCGGGTGACCGGGTTCTCCCAGATGCCGAAGAGGAAGCGGGCGAAGCGCTCGCCGACCCCTTCCAGCGGTCCCTCGAAGATCACGTCCGGGGCCTTCAGCGCGGGCGCGAAGACGGCCTCCACCGCCTCCTGGAACACCTGCTCCTTGGTGCCGAAGTAGTGGTGGACGAGGGCGGAGTCGACGCCTGCGGCCTTGGCGATGCCGCGTACGGACGTCTTGTCGTACCCGCGCTCGGAGAACTCCTCGCGGGCCGCCGTCAGGATGCGGTCGCGCGTCGCGGGAGCGTCGCCCGACTTCGTACGGGAGGGGCGTCCGCGGCGGCGGGGGGCCGTGTCGGTCATGAGCCCGCGACCCTGACCGCCGAGGCGAGGTGGAGCCGGGTGAAGGCGAGGGCTTCGGCCAGGTCGGCCTCGCGCTCGGCGCTGGACATGGCCCGGCGGGTGTTGACCTCGATGACGACATGGCCGTCGAAGCCGCTCAGGGCGAGCCGCTCCAGGAGCGCCGCGCAGGGCTGATTGCCACGCCCCGGGACGAGATGCTCGTCCTTGTTGGAGCCGTTGCCGTCCGCGAGGTGGACGTGGCCGAGCCGGTCGCCCATGCGGTCGAGCATCTGCAGGGCGTCGGCGCGGGCCGTGGAGGAATGGCTCAGGTCGATCGTGAAGTGCCGGTAGTCGTCCTTCGTCACGTCCCAGTCGGGGGCGTACGCGAGCATCTCGCGGTCGCGGTAGCGCCAGGGGTACATGTTCTCGACGGCGAACCGTACGTCCGTCTCGTTGGCCATCCGCCAGATCCCGGTGACGAAGTCGCGGGCGTACTGCCGCTGCCAACGGAAGGGCGGATGCACGACGACCGTCGAGGCGCCGAGCTTCTCGGCGGCGGCGCGGGCGCGCTGGAGCTTGACCCAGGGGTCGGTGGACCAGACGCGCTGTGTGACCAGCAGACAAGGGGCGTGAATGGCCAGGACCGGGATCTGGTGGTAGTCGCTCAGTCTGCGCAGCGCCTCGATGTCCTGGCTGACCGGATCGGTCCACACCATGACCTCGATGCCGTCGTATCCCAGGCGGGCGGCGATCTCGAAGGCCGTCGCCGTCGACTCCGGATAGACAGAGGCCGTCGACAGCGCGACCTTCGCATCCGGGATGCGCACCACTGGTTCTGCCACGAGGGACAGAGTACGGGGCCGCGCTCGGCGCCGGGGAGGCGGTTCCTGCGTGCCGCTCGGGCGGGACACGGGAACCGACCGGATCCGGCCGCGCGCGGACGCCTCCCCGGCACCGCGCGCCGACGCGCTCATGACTCCTCAGAGCTCCTCGGGGCTTCTCAGGTCTTCTCGGCCCCTCTCGGCGCTCCTCGGGGCCTCTCGGGGCTGCTCGGGGATGAGGCCCAGCCCCATGTGATCCAGCCGCCGCAGGATCACGCCCTCGCGCAGCGCCCAGGGGCAGATCTCCACCGTCTCTACGCCGAACAGGTCCATCGCCCCCTCGGCGACGAGCGCGCCCGCGACGAGCTGGCCCGCACGGCCCTCGGAGACTCCGGGCAGCTCCGCGCGCTGCTCGGCGGTCATCGCGCCGAGCTGCGGAACCAGGTCTTCCAGGGACCTGCGCTTGAGCTCGCGCTGCACGTAGAGGCCCTCGGCCGAGCGCGCGGCTCCCGCGATCCTGGCGAGCTGCCGGAACGTCTTGGACGTGGCGACCACGTGGTCGGGCGCCCCGAAGCGACTGAACTCCCCGACCGTACGTGCGATTTCGGCGCGTACATGCCGACGCAGCGCCCTGATGTCCGCCGGGTCCGGTGGGTCGCCCGGGAGCCACCCGGCCGTCAGCCGCCCCGCACCGAGCGGCAGCGACACCGCCGCGTCCGGCTCCTCGTCCATGCCGTACGCGATCTCCAGGGAGCCGCCGCCGATGTCGAGGACGAGCAGCTTCCCGGCCGACCAGCCGAACCAGCGGCGGACGGCGAGGAAGGTGAGCCGCGCCTCCTCCTCGCCGGTGAGGACCTGCAGCTCGACGCCGGTCTCGGCACGCACCCGGGCCAGTACGTCATCGGCGTTGTCGGCCTCGCGCACGGCGGAGGTCGCGAACGGCAGCAGGTCCTCGACGCCCTTGTCCTCGGCCGCCTCCAGGGCCTCCTGGACGACGGCGATCAGTTTGTCGACCCCGTCGGGGCCGATCGCCCCGCTGTCGTCGAGGAGTTCGGCGAGCCGCAGCTCCGCCTTGTGTGAATGCGCCGGCAACGGGCGCGCGCCTGGGTGTGCATCCACCACCAGTAGATGCACCGTGTTCGAACCCACGTCGAGGACACCGAGTCTCATGTACGGAACGCTACTGCGAGCAGGCCGCTCGCTGGTCCCCGGAGTGCTCGTGAGCGACTTACCCTGGACGGGTGCGAAAGACGAACAAGGCAAAGGCCGACAAGTCGGCAGCGTCAGCCACGTCCGCCAAGGGTTCTTCGCAGGCGAAGGCGTCCACCAAGACCAAGAAGTCCCCGAAGCCCTCTGTCCCAGGGCCCCCTGCCCCGGAGTCCGTGCCGGACGAGAAGGGGCTCGATTTCGCGCGCGCGTGGGTGGAGTTTCCTGATCCCGCCGATGACGAGCAGGTCTTCCGCTGCGATCTGACATGGCTGACCTCTCGCTGGAACTGCATCTTCGGAAGCGGCTGCCAGGGCATCCAGGCCGGCCGCGCGGACGACGGGTGCTGCACGCTCGGCGCCCATTTCTCGGACGAGGACGACGAGAAGCGCGTCGCCGAGCATGTGGCGAGGCTCACGCCGGAGATCTGGCAGCACCATGACGTCGGGACCCGGACCGGCTGGGTCGCGACCGACGAGGACGGTTCCCGGCAGACCCGCCCGTACCAGGGCTCGTGCATCTTCCAGAACCGTCCCGGCTTCGAGGGCGGAGCGGGCTGCTCGCTGCACATCCTGGCGCTGAAGGAGGGCCGCGAACCGCTGGAGACCAAGCCCGACGTCTGCTGGCAGTTGCCGGTGCGGCGGACGTACGAGTGGATCGACCGGCCCGACGACACCCGTGTGCTGCAGATCTCGATCGGCGAGTACGACCGCCGCGGCTGGGGTTCGGGCGGGCACGACCTGCACTGGTGGTGCACATCGGCGACCTCCGCGCACGGTGCGGGCGAGCCCGTGTACGTCACGTACCGGCCCGAGCTCATCGAGTTGATGGGCAAGGGGGGATACGACCGGCTGGCCGAGCTGTGCGAGCAGCGGCTGGCGTCCCAGCTGCCGTTGGTGGCACCGCACCCGGCGGACCCGGTCACCTGACAGCTCGCACATTTCGTAGGCACGTCCCGCATTGCGTAGGCACGTCCCGCGGAGCGGCGCGCGCTCAGCTTCCCGAGGGGCTCTGGGCGCCGCCGTCGCCGCGCGGCGAGGGCTGGCCACCGGGGCCCGATGCGGGCCCGCCCATGGGGGTCGGGCCGGGCTCGGACGGAGGCGGGTCACTGCGAGTGGGGGTGGGCTCCGGGTCCGCGGGGGTCGGTGTCGTGTCGCTCGGCGTGGGCTCCGGACCGGGTCCGGGATCGGCCGGCGTGGGGTCGGGCGGTGTCGGGCCGCTCGGGGTCGGGCCGGGGCCGGGACCCGGGTCCCACGGGTCAGGGGTGCCCGCCGTTCCGTATCCGTCGATCGAGACCGCGGCGCCCGCGGGTGAGATCGACACCCTCGCGCTCCAGTGGCCGGTCGGCTCGCGGAGGTGGTCGACGTACACCTTGATCGTCAACGACTCCCCGGGGCGCAGCGTGCCCGACGAACGGCTCAGATACAGCCAGGAGGCGCCGGTGCGCGCGGACCAGCGGACCTGGCGCGGTGAGCTCTTGGACGCGGTGAGGGTGATGAGCGTCGTGTCACCGCTGGAATCGGCCTCTACGGAGAGGGCGCTTTTCCTGTGGCCGGAGGCCACGCCGATGACCTCCACGGAGACGTCGGACAAACGTTTGTTCCTGGTGGAGCGGGAGTCGGGCCGCGCGCCGGCCTTCCCCGAGTTCTCGTAGGCGCCGGCCTCCTCACCACCGAGGCCGATGGGTCCGCGCGCCTCGCTGGCGGTGACCGGGCGCCCGTCCGAGCCCTCGCCGGTGAGAGGTGCGCCGCGGTAGGCCGCCCACAGGGCGAGCACGGGGGCCGCCACGACGGTGGCGACGACCGTCGTCGTGACGGCACGCGCGCGGAGGCGGTCACGGCGGGCAGCGCGGTCCTTCGGGTCCATCGGGAAGCCGCGCCGGTCGAAGCGCGGGCCGCCGCCCCGCGCGCGCGGGACATGCGCCATCGCCGTGTGGAGCGCCGCGCGCGGGGCTTCCAGTACGGGGAGGGCCGCGGGCGTGACGCTGGTGCCGGGCCAGGAGCCGGGGATCGCGCGCTCGGCGGTACGGCGGCAGCGCGGACAGTCGTCGACGTGCCGGACGAGCTCGCGGCGCAGGGCCGAACCGAGCACCAGCTGGTCGTCGCCGATGAGCCGGGCGACGCTCGGGCAGGTGCCCGTCTCGACGACGGCCAGGGCCGCGCGGGTGCGCTCGACTTCACAGGCGGCCGCCCCGAGGAGTTCGCGGGCGGCGACCGCGCCCATGCCGAGAACGGCGGCCACCTCGCGCGCGGAGAGTTGGTGCCGCACGGCGAGTTCGAGCGCCTCGCGCTGCTCGGGCGTGGTGCCCGCGGCCTCCGGCCAGGCGAGCAGGGCGAGTTCCCGACGGCGACGGTCGTCTTCCGCCGCGGTGCCATGACGTTTCTGCTGGGTCGGTTCGACCTTGTCCTTGGCCTCGGTGAGCTTGGCCTCGGCGTCCTTCGCCTCGGTGAGCTTGCGCAGGCACATCCAGCGGGCGAGGGCGTACAGCCAGGCCCTGCGGTCGTCGGGCGCCGCAGGGCCGCGGGGGCCGCGGCGCTCGGCGAGCGCGAGGGCGTGCCCGACGGCGGCGATCGCGGCGTCGTGGTCGCACAGCACGGACAGGCAGTAGGTGAACAGGCCGTCCAGGTACGGCTCGTAGCGCGCGGGCGGGCACTGCGCCGAGGTGCGCGCCGACGCGCGCGTCGCCGCCCGGTCGCGTGCCGCAGGGTACGGCTGATGCTCGCCGGTGGTGTGCGTGGTGGTCTGCGGCCTGCTGCTCATCACCCGTGCGACCGTAGGCGCCGGGCGGCGGCCTCCCCTTCTTGGCGGAGCACTTTTAATCCATACGGGTGAAACCATCCCTCATAAGGGGACAGGAGCCCCGAATTCCGCAGCGCGTTCCGGATCGGTTGCGGGCGGTTTGCGAAGGGTGCCCTGATCTTGGTCCCGGGCCCGGCACCGGGCGGGGAACGCGTTGTCAGCGGTGGCGGCTACGGTTTCGTCCATGGCTGCCCGTACGAAGACCGCGAAGGACCGGCCGTCCTACCGCTGCACCGAGTGCGGCTGGCAGACGGCCAAGTGGCTCGGCCGCTGCCCCGAGTGCCAGGCGTGGGGGACGGTCGAGGAGTACGGCGCGCCCGCGGTCCGTACGACGGCACCGGGCCGGGTCACGACGTCCGCCGTGCCCATCGGCCAGGTGGACGGCCGCCAGGCGACCGCTCGTTCCACCGGCGTGCCCGAGCTGGACCGGGTGCTCGGCGGCGGTCTGGTGCCGGGCGCGGTCGTGCTCGTCGCGGGCGAGCCGGGCGTCGGCAAGTCCACGCTGCTGCTGGACGTGGCGGCCAGGGCGGCGAGCGACGAGCACCGCACGCTCTACATCACCGGCGAGGAGTCGGCCAGCCAGGTCCGCCTGCGGGCCGACCGCATCAAGGCGATCGACGACCACCTGTATCTCGCCGCGGAGACCGACCTGGCCTCCGTGCTCGGCCACTTGGACGCGGTGAAGCCGTCCCTGCTCATCCTCGACTCCGTGCAGACCGTGGCCTCTCCGGAGATCGACGGCGCCCCCGGAGGCATGGCCCAGGTCCGCGAGGTGGCCGGCGCCCTGATCCGCGCCTCCAAGGAGCGCGGCATGTCCACGCTCCTTGTGGGACATGTCACCAAGGACGGCGCCATCGCGGGCCCTCGCCTCCTCGAACACCTCGTGGACGTCGTCCTGCACTTCGAGGGGGACCGGCACGCGCGCCTGAGGCTCGTGCGCGGCGTCAAGAACCGGTACGGGACGACGGACGAGGTCGGCTGCTTCGAGCTGCACGACGAGGGCATCACCGGACTCACCGACCCGAGTGGCCTGTTCCTCACCCGCCGTGCCGAGCCGGTCCCCGGCACCTGCCTGACGGTCACGCTGGAGGGCCGCCGTCCGCTGGTCGCCGAGGTCCAGGCGCTCACGGTCGACTCCCAGATCCCCTCCCCCAGGCGTACGACCTCGGGCCTGGAGACCTCCCGTGTCTCGATGATGCTCGCCGTCCTGGAGCAGCGCGGCCGGATCAGCGCGCTCGGGAAGCGGGACATCTACTCGGCGACGGTCGGCGGCGTGAAGCTCTCCGAGCCGGCCGCGGACCTGGCGATCGCGCTCGCCCTGGCCTCCGCGGCGAGCGACACCCCCCTTCCGAAGAACCTCGTCGCGATCGGCGAGGTGGGCCTTGCGGGCGAGGTCAGACGCGTCACCGGCGTCCAGCGCAGACTCGCGGAAGCCCACCGTCTGGGCTTCACGCACGCCCTCGTACCGGGCGATCCCGGCAAGATCCCTCCAGGCATGAAGGTCCTGGAAGTGGCCGACATGGGAGACGCTCTGCGCGTGCTCCCGAGGTCGCGTCGTCGAGAGGCCCCACGGGACGAGGAGGACCGCCGGTAGACTTTGCCCAGGTCTCGCCCGTCCGTACGAACCAAGTGTGCGAGACGGGAGCGCCCCAGAACCTGCGACCGGAGGAGTGCAGTGGCAGCCAACGACCGGGCGGCAGCTCCCGGAAAGTCCGGTGGGAGCTCCGGTGCCGATGGGCTGATGCGCGCCTCACTGAGCGCCGTGGCACCCGGCACGGGTCTTCGCGACGGCCTGGAGCGGATCCTCCGCGGCAACACCGGCGGGCTGATCGTGCTCGGCTGGGACAAGACCGTCGAGTCGATGTGCACGGGCGGCTTCGTCCTGGACGTCGACTTCACGGCGACCCGGCTGCGTGAGCTGTGCAAGCTCGACGGCGGCATCGTCGTCGACAAGGACATCACCAAGATCCTGCGGGCGGGCGTGCAGCTGGTGCCCGACCCCACCATCCCCACCGAGGAGACGGGCACCCGGCACCGCACGGCCGACCGGGTCTCCAAGCAGGTCGGTTTCCCCGTCGTCTCCGTCTCCCAGTCCATGCGCCTCATCGCGCTGTACGTCGACGGACAGCGCCGCGTCCTGGAGGACTCGGCCGCGATCCTTTCCCGGGCCAATCAGGCCCTGGCCACGCTGGAGCGCTACAAGCTCCGTCTCGACGAGGTCGCGGGCACGCTGTCGGCGCTGGAGATCGAGGACCTGGTCACCGTCCGTGACGTCTCCGCCGTGGCCCAGCGCCTGGAGATGGTGCGCCGGATCGCCACCGAGATCGCCGAGTACGTGGTGGAGCTGGGCACCGACGGCCGCCTCCTCGCGCTCCAGCTGGACGAGCTGATCGCGGGCGTCGAGCCCGAGCGTGAGCTCGTCGTACGGGACTATGTACCGGAGCCGACCGCCAAGCGCTCCCGCACGGTCGACCAGGCGCTCTCCGAACTCGACGCGCTCACCCACGCCGAGCTGCTCGAACTGTCCACGGTGGCTCGGGCCCTCGGCTACACCGGCTCCCCCGAGACCCTCGACTCCGCGGTGTCACCCCGCGGTTTCCGGCTCCTCGCCAAGGTGCCGCGCCTGCCCGGCGCGATCATCGACCGGCTGGTCGAGCACTTCGGCGGCCTGCAGAAGCTGCTCGCCGCGAGCGTCGACGACCTCCAGACGGTGGACGGCGTCGGCGAGGCCCGGGCACGCAGCGTCCGGGAGGGGCTGTCGCGACTGGCGGAGTCGTCGATCCTGGAGCGGTACGTCTAGAGCGGACGTACCGGAGCGGCACATACCAGAGAGACTGCGAGGCCAGGGCCTGTCCGATCCGATCCGCCGGACAGGCCCTGGTCCTTCTTCAGCCCTTCCTCAGTCCTTCTTCAGCACGAACGACGCCTGGGTCTTCTCGAGGCCCGGGGCCTGTGCCTCGACCAAGTACGTGCCCGCGGTCGCCGTTCCCGCCCGAGGCGTCGCGCACTCCGGGGCGCTCGCCTCACGGTCCCACTCCACGGTGCGGGTGATGCGGTCGTTCGCCGGGATGCGGTACAGGATGCTGCCGGCGCCCGTCGGGCAGTCGGCCGAGGACCAGATCTCGTCGTCGCTGCCCGCCTGAGTGATCGTCAGAACCGCTTTCTTCGGGCCGAGATCGAGCTTGCAGTCGCTGGACGAGGAGTTCTTGACGATCAGCTCCAGCTTGGGCTCCTCGCCGGGCGCGTACGCGTTCTGGACGCTGCGCAGCGTCAACGCGACAGATCCCGGTGCGCAGTTGGGCAGGCTGGACCCGGCCGGAACGGTGTCACCGGAACCGGCACCACCCTCCGCGTCGCCCGAGCCGCCGCCCGCGCTGTCAGAACCGCCGGAGGAGCCGTCCGCCCCGTCGGATCCTTCGGAGCCGCCGCCGGAGTCCCCGGACCCGTCGCCCCCGCCGCCCCCGCTGGTCGACTCGTCGCGCCCACCCGGGGCTTGGCTGATCGCGGGACCGGAACCGGAGGGGCCCGGCGTGATCGACGGCGCGGGATTCTTGCCGTTGGACCCGTCCGCGTTGTTGTTGCCGCCTCCGCCGCCGGTGGCGACGATCCAGGTGATCAACAGTGTCAACAGCGCGACCAAGGACAGCAGAACGGCCCTCCGTCGCCAGTAGATGGAGGAGGGAAGCGGCCCGACCGGATTGCGCAGAGATCCCACGGCGCACACTGTACGAGAGATCCGTGAGTTCGCTGGCCCCACCCGCCGCCCTGCGCCTCAACTTTTCCGGATCATCATCCCGGGCTAGCGCCGGTCACCCCTGTCTTTCGTCAGGTCGACTACCTGACGATCGCATCATGTGACGATCGGAGGCGCTGAATTACCGTCCGTCACCATGGATTCCGACCTCTACCGAGACATCACCGACCGCGCCGACGACACCCCTTCGTGGGTACAACACGTCGCCGAACTGTGGACGGAGGCCGGGCTGCTGCTCTTCGGCGCGCTCTTCGTCGCCGCCTGGTGGAGACAACGTCGGGGCGATGCCCGGGTGTTCGCGATCGCCGTCCTGGCACCTGTGGCCACGGCTGTGGCGTACGTGTGCAGTGAGCTGCTCAAGTCCGCCGTCGACGAGGAGCGCCCGTGCCGGGCCGTGGCCAACGCTCCCGCCCCGCTCGTCGACTGCCCACCGCACGGTGACTGGTCCTTCCCCAGCAACCACGCCACGATCGCGGGCGCCGCCGCGGTGGCGCTGGCGCTGACCTGGCGAGGCATCCTGTGGCTGACGGGGCCGATGGCCCTGCTCATGGCGTTCTCGCGGGTGTTCGTCGGCGTGCACTACCCGCACGACGTCGTCGCGGGCCTCGTCCTCGGCGGGGTCGTCGCGGTCGCGTTCGTACGCGTCTCGACGGGTGCGGCGGCACGGGTGGCGAGGGCGATGCGGGGGTCGGGGGCGGGGCCGGCGCGGTGGTTCGCGGGCTCGGGGCCCGCGGGCTTCTCCTCCGAGGCCCGGCGGACTCCGGCGCATCGGGACTGAGCCCGGTTCCGCCCGTCCCTACTCCTTCTGCTCCACCAGTCCCGCCTCGTACGCCACGATCGCCGCCTGTACGCGGTTCCTGACCGCCAATCGTTCCAGGACCGCGCTCACATACGCCTTCACCGTGCCTTCGACGAGGTGCAGACGGGCGGCGATCTCGGGGTTGGAGAGACCGGCTCCGAGCAGCCCGAGCACTTCGCGTTCCCTCGGGCTGAGAGGCGCGACGCGTTCGCGGGCGACGGCCTCCCTGCTCAGCCGCCGGCCGGCGCCGAAGCCGTCGATGACGTGCCGGGCAACCTTCGGCGAGAGAAACGCCCCACCGTCCGCGACCGCCCTGACGCCCGCGACGAGTTCATACGGGTCACCGGACTTCAGCAGAAACCCCATGGCTCCGCCACCGAGGGCTCGTGCCACGTAATCCGTCTCCGAGAACGTCGTCAGCATCGCGACGGCCGTGCCGGGTGCCGTCCGTACGATCTCCTCGGCGGCCGCCAGCCCGTCCAGGAACGGCATCCGAATGTCGAGCAACGCCACGTCCGGCCGGTGCTCCTGGGTGCGCGCGACGGCCTCCCGCCCGTCGGCGGCCTCCGCGACGACCTCGATGCCGCCCCCGCCGCCGGCGTCGAGGATCGCTTTCACACCGGCTCGGACCATCGCCTCGTCATCGGCGAGCAGTACGCGGATCACCGCACTCACTCCGTCTCCCCCTCCTCACGCAGCTGCCCCACCGCACCCGCCTTGGGGACCACATCCTTGGCGACCAGTGTCCCCCGACGGTCGAAGCACAGCCTGAAGTGCTCGACAGAGACGAGGAGTTCACCGCTCGCGCGGTAGTAGCGGCAGTCGGCCCCCTTCGGCGCGGCCGGGGCGCGGTCCACCGGCGGATCGCTGACCGTGCGGTCGGGCAGTATTCGTTCGGCCTCGTCGAGCGAGGTGCCGAGGCGCAACTCCGCGTAGTCGCCGGGCTTCAGGACCGAGTGCGTCTTCGTGTACGCGTACCAGGCGAAGGCTCCGCAGAGGAACACGACTCCCACGGCGAGGGCGCCGCCGAGCACCAGGAGCGTGTTGGGCTTGTTGGGCTTGTTGAGGGGGCTGGGCTTGTTAGGTGGTTCGGACGGTTGCGCGTACGGGTGCGGGTGCGGGTGCGGGTTCGCCTGGAGGTGCGCGGCTTCCTCTTCCTCGTCCGGCACGTACGCCGTGACGCGGAACCCGTCCTTGTGCGGTCCGGCCTCGAAGCGGCCGCCCACGCCCTCGACCGCTGCCCGGAGCCCCGTCAGCCCCGTACCGCCGGACGATGGCGCACTCGTCTGCGTGGCCCGCCCATTGGTCACGCTCGCCGTCGTACCCCCGGCATCGCGCCGCACCGCGACGGTGACGGCTGCGCCGGGTGCGTGCCGGGCGGCATTGGTCAGCGCCTCCCGTACCACGCGGTGAACGGTCCGCTCGACGAGCGAGTACTCATCCGGCGGCACGGGCTCACCGCCGGGTTCTTCCGTCTCCCAGCGCACCGGGAGGCCCGACTCCGCCGCCCGGGCCACGAGTTGCTCGACCGTCTCCCCCGCCGGGGTCAGCGGAGCCGGTTCGTCATCGTCCTCGCGCAGGAGTCCGATGATGCGGTGGAGGCGCTCGGTGGCGTCGGAGGCGGCCGCGCGGAGGTCGGCCGCGGCCCGGCGGTGGGGGTCCGCGAGGTCCTGGGCGAGCTGGAGGGCGCCCGCGCGCAGGGCGATCAGGCTCAGTTCGTGGCCGAGCGAGTCGTGCATGTCCTGGGCGATACGGGCTCGTTCGCGCAGGCGCGCCCGGTCCTCGGCGATCAGCTGCTCGCGCTCCAGCTGGGCGGCCCGGGCCCAGCCGGCGGCGGCCAGCTCCCGGCTCTGGCGCCAGTACCGGCCGCCGAGCCAGGGGAATACGACACCGAAGAGCAAGGTGCCCGCCAGGACGAGCCATTCGGTGGCCGGGTCGACTCCGCGGACCGCGATTTTGATCGTTCCGGCGAGGCCGACCGCGGCGAACGCCACCGACGCGGGGCGGGTCCCCGGTGCCCTCAGGCCCAGGAGGAGAGCGAAGACGGCGAGGGCTGTGCCGTACGAGAGGGTGAGCAGCGCGGGTGCGGAGGCGAGGCTGAGGCTCGCGGTGACCGCGAAGGCCACGAGCGGCCATCGGCGCCAGAGTGCGGCCGCCGCCGCCAGCACCACGAGGCCGGCGAGTTGCTCCACTCCACTGCGCGGCTCGTTCAGCCCGATGCGGTCGACAGCGACGACCGGCACCGCGAGACCGACCCAGAGCAGGACGTCCGCGCCTCTGACCCTCCTACTACGACGTTCCACCTCCCTGACGCTACGCGGCGGGCGCGCCCTTAAGGGGCGCGGGGAACTGCGCGACCAGCCACGACGCGCCTGCAGCCGAGACACGGCCGAGACTGCGGGGTTTGGGGGCGCAGCCCCCGCCCAGGGGCGCGGGGAACTGCGCGACCAGCCACAACCGGCCCGCACCCGAAAGACGGCCGGGCTGGGGGCCTGGGGGCGCAGCCCCCAGCCAGGGGCGCGGGGAACTGCGCGACCAGCCACGACGGGCCCGCAGCCGAGACAGGACCCGTGTGGGGGGTCTGGGGGCGCAGCCCCCTGTTTCGGGAAGGGGTGGGGTTGGGGAAAGAAAACCCGCCCCCACACCCGCACCGCTAAACGCGCCCCACGCCCCCCGCATGGCAGGATCGGAACCGCCATGACTGCGCCCACGAAGCCGAACCCCAGCAGCCCCTCAGCCGACGCCCTGCACGGCCCCGTAATCGACTGGTTCGAGGAGAACGCGCGCGACCTGCCATGGCGGCGGGCCGCCGCCGGGCCGTGGGGGGTGATGGTCAGTGAGTTCATGCTGCAGCAGACACCGGTGAGCCGCGTACTGCCGGTGTACGAGCAGTGGCTCGCCCGCTGGCCCCGCCCCGCGGACCTCGCCAAGGAATCCCCCGGCGAAGCCGTCCGCGCCTGGGGCCGCCTCGGCTACCCGAGGCGCGCGCTGCGCCTGCACGGCGCAGCGGTCGCCATAGCGGAGCGCCACGGTGGTGACGTACCCACGGAACACGCCCAGTTGCTCGCGCTGCCCGGCATCGGCGAGTACACCGCGGCGGCCGTGGCCTCCTTCGCGTACGGGCAGCGCCACGCCGTCCTCGACACGAACGTGCGCCGCGTGTTCGCGCGAGCGGTCACCGGCGTGCAGTACCCCCCGAACGCCACCACCGCCGCCGAACGCAAGCTCGCCCGCGCCCTGCTGCCGGAGGACGAGCACACGGCCTCGCGCTGGGCGGCCGCGTCCATGGAACTCGGGGCGCTGATCTGCACGGCGAAGAACGAGAGCTGCGTACGGTGCCCGATCGCGGCCCAGTGCGCCTGGCGCCTCGCCGGCAAACCCGAGCACGAGGGCCCGCCGCGCCGCGGCCAGACGTACGCCGGCACGGACCGCCAGGTGCGCGGCCGGCTGCTCGCCGTCCTGCGCGACGCGGTCGGTCCCGTTCCGCAGGCGGCGCTCGACCGCGTCTGGAACGAGCCGGTCCAACGCGCCCGCGCCCTGGACGGCCTGGTCGCGGACGGTCTGGTCGAACCCCTCCCGGGCCGTCTGTACCGACTTCCGCTCAGCTGACGCACAGCTTCGCGCGGCGACACACAGGCCCCACTCAGCCCACTGATACCCAACCCGGCAGGCAAATCCCCCCATTCCCACCCGATCCCCCACGCCCCTTTACCCCCGCCCTACTTCCGTTACACAACCGACGGACAGCCGAGCGCTCGCCGCAGGCTCGCTCGGACAGCCCCGTGACAACGCCTCCGTAACTTCATTGCCGTACCGCGGAAGTGCGGCACGGCAAGCGAAGCAGAGCCGACAGCAATAGGTCGGAAACGGGGAACGGAGGCGGTTGGACATGGCGCACGGCGAGGTGCTCGAGTTCGAAGAGTACGTCCGCACACGGCAGGACGCGCTGCTGCGCAGTGCCCGCCGTCTGGTCCCGGACCCGGTCGACGCGCAGGACCTGCTGCAGACCGCGCTGGTACGGACGTACGGCCGCTGGGACGGCATAGCCGACAAGCGTCTCGCCGATGCCTATCTGCGCCGCGTCATGATCAACACGCGTACGGAGTGGTGGCGGGCCCGCAAGCTGGAGGAGGTCCCCACCGAGCAGCTGCCGGAGGCGAGCGTGGACGACTCCTCCGAACAGCACGCCGACCGCGCACTGTTGATGGACATCCTGAAGGTTCTGGCTCCGAAGCAGCGCAGCGTCGTGGTGCTGCGACACTGGGAGCAGATGTCCACGGAAGAGACGGCCGCCGCCCTCGGCATGTCGGCCGGTACGGTCAAGAGCACGCTGCACCGGGCGCTGGCCCGGCTCCGCGAGGAGCTGGAAAGCCGGGACTACGAAGAGCGCGGCGCTCGCGCGCTCGAACCGACAAAGGAGCGGGAGCGTTGCGCGGCCTAGGCACGATGGCCCCACAGGGCCGTGGGGCCATGAAGGCGGTGATCACGGCGGTGGCCGTGCTCGCCGCCCTCGGCCTTTTGGTCTCCGCCTGCGGCACGGGCGGCACCGGCGCCCGCGACGAGGGCCCGGCCCACTCCGACTCGGTGGCGGTGGACGCCGCCTCCCCCTCTCCCTCCCCCTCGGCCTCCAAGGCCGCGCCCCGCGTGAACGCGGTCCGGCTCGTCAAGGACGACCCGAAGGTCAGTGCGGCGGTCAAACGCGGCCTGAAGCCGTGCGTCGGCGACGAGTACCCGGTCGACGTGTCGTACGGCAACCTCACCGGAGGCTCCGCGAGCGACATCGTCATCAACGTGCTGACCTGCGGCGACGCGGTCGGCGTCGGCTCGTACGTCTATCGCGAGGAGGGCGACGCGTACCGGAACGTCTTCCAGGCCGAGGAGCCTCCGGTCTATGCGGAGATCGACCGGGGCGATCTGGTGATCACGCAGCAGCTGTACGAGAACGGCGACTCCCTGGAGTATCCGTCCGGCGAGGAAGTGATCACGTATCACTGGGCCGCGAACCGCTTCACGGAGCAGGCCCGCACGCGCAACGACTACAGCAAGGTGGTCGGCGGCGAGACGCCGACCCCGGCCGAGAACTGACCGATACTGACCACCCCTGGCCACACTTGAATCGGCCCTGACCGGCCCTGGCGAGAAAACCTAGGACTGAGAGCACCGGATGGCAGAGCAGACCCATGTCCTGTTCGTCGAGGACGACGACGTCATCCGCGAGGCCACCCAGCTCGCGCTGGAGCGTGACGGCTTCGTGGTCACCGCCATGCCCGACGGCCTCGCGGGCCTCGAGGCGTTCCGGGCGAAGCGGCCCGACATCGCGCTGCTGGACGTGATGGTGCCGGGCCTGGACGGTGTCTCGCTGTGCCGCCGGATCCGCGACGAGTCCACGGTCCCCGTGATCATGCTGTCGGCCCGCGCCGACTCGATCGACGTCGTCCTGGGCCTGGAAGCGGGCGCCGACGACTATGTGACGAAGCCCTTCGACGGGGCCGTCCTGGTCGCCCGGATCCGCGCGGTGCTGCGGCGCTTCGGGCACGCGGGCCGCCCGCTTTCCGCCGCCGAGGCGGAGGGCTCGTCAGCTGTCGGGAGCGGAGGCGTGCTGTCGTTCGGCGACGGTGACCTGGAGATCGACACCGAGGGCATGGAGGTCCGCCGGCGCGGTGCGCCGGTGGCGCTGACGCCCACGGAGATGCGGCTGCTCCTGGAGTTCTCCTCCGCGCCCGGTACCGTCCTGTCGCGCGACAAGCTCCTGGAACGGGTGTGGGACTACGGCTGGGGCGGTGACACCCGCGTCGTCGATGTCCATGTGCAGCGGTTGCGTACGAAGATCGGCCAGGACCGGATCGAGACGGTCCGCGGTTTCGGCTACAAGTTGAAGGCCTGACGGACATGCGGGGGACCCCTACGAACCAGGACCGGCGCCACAGATCCGGGCGCCCGAGCCGGCGCGCCGAGCAGGCGGGACCGCGTACCGACGAGCCGGACGGCACGGGAAAACTCCGTACCGGAAAGCGCCGTAACGAAAAGCGCCGTGCGGCACGGCTGCGTACGGGCATCAGGTGGAAGCTGACCGCCGCGATCGCGGCGGTCGGGGCGCTGGTGGCCGTCGCGCTGAGCCTGGTCGTGCACAACGCCGCCCGGGTCTCGATGCTCGACAACGCGCGCGACCTCGCGGACGAGCGCGCCCAGATCGCGCAGCGGAACTACGAGATCTCCGGACGCACCACCTTCCCCGGCATAAAGATCGACGATCCCGGCGTGCCGAAGGACCTGCTGGCGAAGGCCAGGGCCGGCCGGCGGGCCACGTATGTGTCGGAGCGTTCGAACGGCGTGCCCGACATCTGGGCGGCCGTGCCCCTCAAGGACGGCCGGGTCCTGTCGCTGCACACACGGTTCACCGACCGCAGCGCCACCGTGATGAAGGACCTCGACCAGGCGCTGCTCATCGGCTCGATCGCCGTCGTCTTCGGCGGCTGCGCGCTCGGCGTCCTCGTCGGCGGCCAGCTCTCACGGCGGCTGCGCAAGGCGGCCACGGCGGCCCAGCAGGTCGCCGAGGGCGAGACGCATGTACGGGTGCGGGACGCCATCGGTGGTGTCGTACGCGACGAGACGGACGACCTCGCACGGGCCGTGGACGCGATGGCGGAGGCGCTGAGCCAGCGGCTCGAGGCGGAGCGGCGGGTGACCGCCGACATCGCGCACGAGCTGCGCACCCCGGTGACCGGGCTGCTCACGGCGGCCGAGCTGCTGCCGCCGGGCCGGCCGTCGGAGCTCGTACGGGACCGGGCGCAGGCGATGCGCACGCTCGTCGAGGACGTCCTGGAGGTGGCGCGGCTGGACAGCGCGTCCGAGCGGGCCGAATTGCAGGACATCATGCTGGGCGAGTTCGTGACCCGGCGGGTGGCGGCGAAGGACGCGGGCATCGAGGTGCGGGTGGTGCACGAGTCGGAGGTCACCACCGACCCTCGCCGCCTGGAGCGGGTTCTCATCAACCTGCTGGTCAACGCCGCCAAGCATGCGAGGCCGCCCATCGAGGTCACGGTGGAGGGCCGGGTCATCCGCGTGCGCGACCACGGGCCCGGTTTCCCCGAGGAGCTCCTCGCCGACGGCCCGAGCCGCTTCCGCACGGGCAGCAAGGACCGCGCGGGCCACGGCCACGGTCTTGGCCTGACCATCGCGGCGGGCCAGGCCCGGGTGCTGGGCGCCCGGCTCACCTTCCGCAACGTACGCCCCGCCGGCGCGCCGGAGGGTGTGCCCGCCGAGGGCGCGGTGGCGGTGCTGTGGCTGCCGGAGCACGCACCGACGCGCTCGGGGAGCTACCCGATGCTGCCGGACGACTGACGTTTTCCTGGTCACCGGGAAGTGCGTCGCGGCCAGGACTCAGGCGGTCGCCACCCCTCAGATGGTCGCCACCAGCAGCTCCTCCACCCTCAGCCCGTCCGGCGCTTGAGGACGAGGCCGTCCAGGCCGATACGGGGGGTCTGGGGGCGGAGCCCCCAGGTTCGGGATGGGACGGGTAGGGGCGGCGGGGGCGAAACAAACGCAGAAGACCCCCCGGCGGCGGACACCAGCCGGAGGGCCTCCAGGTCAAGGCAGCGGACGCGAACCGCTCAGACGGCCTCGGCAACCGCCGGCTTCGCGTCCACAGGGCCCCCACCGGCGTCCTCAGCCGACTTCGGCCCACCCGCACCCCGAAGCGGCACCTCCTTCACGAACACGGCGGCGACCAGAGCAACCACAGCCACGACCGAGCCGAGCAGGAACGCCGAATGCGTACCGGCGGAAACCGCGTGCTGATAGGCCTCGCGGGCCGCGTCCGGCAGCTTCGCCAGACTCGCCGCATCCAGCTGCGCGGACTTCTCGGTGACCTTGGAGCCGAGCGCACCGGCACGCTCGGCCATCACGTCCTGCACGCGGTTGTTGAACAGGGCCCCCATGATCGCGACACCGAAGGACGAGCCGAGCGTACGGAACAGGGTGGTGGACGAGGACGCGACGCCCATGTCCTTCATCTCGACGCTGTTCTGGGCCACCAGCATGGTGATCTGCATCAGGCAGCCCATGCCCGCGCCGACAACGGCCATGTACAGACCCGAGGTCAGCCGGGTGGTCTCGGTGTCCATCTGCGCGAGCAGGAACAGACCGACGGTCATCAGGGCACTGCCGACGATCGGGAAGACCTTGTACCTGCCCGACCCGGTGGTGACCCGCCCGGCGACCATCGAGGTGGCCAGCATCGCACCGAGCATCGGCAGAAGCAGCAGCCCGGAGTTGGTCGCGGACGCGCCCTGCACCGACTGCTGGTACAGCGGCAGGAAGAGCACCGCGCCGAACATCACGAAGCCGGTGATGAAGCCGATGACCGACATCAGGCTGAAGTTCCGGCTGCGGAAGATGTGCAGCGGCATGACCGGCTCAGCGGCCCTGGTCTGCACGAAGAGGAAGCCGACGAGCGCGGCGACGCCGATCCCGATGAGCTCCATGATCATGGCCGAGCCCCAGGCGTACTCGGTGCCACCCCAGGTGGTGACGAGCACGATCGAGGTGATGCCGACCGTCAGCAGTGCGGCGCCCAGGTAGTCGATCCGTCCCCGCGACCGCTTCTTGGGCAGATGCAGTACGGCACTGACGGCGATCAGGGCGATCACACCGAGCGGCACGTTGATGTAGAAGGACCAGCGCCAGCCCCAGTGGTCGGTGATGGAGCCGCCGACCAGCGGTCCGGCGATCATGGCGAGCGCCATCACACCGGCCATCATGCCCTGGTACTTGCCGCGCTCCCGCGGCGGAATCAGATCACCGATGATCGCCATGACGCCGACCATCAGACCGCCGGCGCCGAGCCCCTGAACGGCACGGAAGCCGATCAGCTGCCCCATGTCCTGGGCCATGCCGCTGAGCGCGGACCCGATCAGGAAGATCACGATCGAGGTCATGAAGGCGCCCTTGCGCCCGTACATGTCGCCGAGCTTGCCCCAGATCGGGGTCGACGCGGCGGTCGCGAGCGTGTACGCGGTGACGACCCACGCCAGGTGCTCCAGTCCGCCCAGCTCACCCACGATCGTGGGCATGGCCGTCCCGATGATCATGTTGTCGAGCATCGCGAGCAGCATCGCGATCATCAGCGCGAGCAGAACGACGCGCACGCTCCTGGGTTGCTTGCCCCCGCCGCTCTCGCTACTCCCGCCGCCTCTGTTGTCCGCCTCGGCTGTCTTGGTGCCCGCCACTGTCCCCACTCCCCCCGGTACCGGCTACTGGTACCGGCTCATACTTACTTGCCGCCCGGCAAGCTAGCTACACTGGGAAGGTAGACCCGCAACTAGCCGGTCGTCAAGTAAGTTTTTTCCTTACCCGAACACGGACCCGACACGAGCCCGAGGAGCAGCCACGATGGGCGGCAGCAGGCAGCAGCGCCGCGGGGACACCCGTCAGCGCATCCAGGACGTGGCCCTCGAACTCTTCGCCGAGCAGGGCTACGAGAAGACGTCGCTGCGCGAGATCGCCGAGCGGCTGGAAGTCACGAAGGCGGCGCTCTACTACCACTTCAAGACGAAGGAAGAGATCCTCGCCAGCCTCCAGGAGGACCTCAGCAGGCCCATGGACGAGTTGATCGAGTGGGGCAAAGGGCAGCCGCGCACACTGGAGACCAAGCAGGAGATCCTGAACCGCTACAGCGAGGCACTGATCGGCGCGACCCCCTTCTTCCGCTTCATGCAGGAGAACCAGGCCACCGTGCGCGAGCTGCGCACCGGCGAGGACTTCAAGGACCGCATGATCCGCATGCTGGACCTGCTCAGGGAGCCGGAAGCCACGATGACCGATCAGGTCCGCTGCGTCAGCGCCCTGTTCTCGATGCACGCGGGCATGCTCGCCCTCAAGGACATCGAGGGCGACCCCGAGGACAAGCGCAAGGCCATCCTCGAAGTCGCCACCGAGCTGATCACCCAGGCCAACACACCCAAGCCGTGACGCCCGCCGGAGCCGGGAGGCACTGCCGGGCCGGAAGGCACCGTCAGACCGTGACGCCCTTGGAGCGCAGGAACTTGACCGGGTCGATCGCGGAGCCGTAGTTGGGCGTCGTACGGATCTCGAAGTGCAGGTGGGGACCGCTGGAGTTGCCGGTGCTGCCGGAGAGCGCGATGGGCTGACCGGTGGCGACGACCTGCCCGACGTTCACGTTGATCCGCGAGAGGTGGGCGTACTGCGAGTAGGTGCCGTTGCCGTGCTTGATGACGATGGCGTTGCCGTACGCGGGCCCGTCACCGGCGCCGTTGCCGCCCGCCTTCACGACGGTGCCGCCGTGCGCGGCAACGACCTTGGTGCCGGAGGCGACGGCGAAGTCCTGGCCGGAGTGCTTGTGCGACCACATGTTGCCGGCCTGGGCGAAGCTCGCGGAGAGCTTGTACTTCGCGACCGGGTCGACCCAGGAAGGCTTCACGGTCTTCTTGGCGGCCGCCTTCTCGACCGCGGCCTGCTTCGCGACGGCCTGCTTCACGGCGGCCTGCTGGGCGGCGGTCCGCTTGGCACTCTCGGCGGCCTTCGCCTGGGCCGCGGCCTGGGCCTTCACGGAGGTGGCGGTGGTATCCGGCAGCGCGACGCTCGCCTGACTGTCGGCGGCGGCCGCGACCCCGGCACCCAGCAGGGTCGATATCCCCAGACCGGCGGCCAGAACGGCTGCCCGGGCACGAAGCGGGGACGTACCGAGGTGGCGGGACTTGGTGGTGCGCTGCGACATGGGGATACCTCCGGGGGACGGGGATGACGGGCATGAACGCACCCGGCGCGCTGTCCATGCGCCGGGCGAGGCATCCCTTGGTAACCCGCGCTCCCTCAGTCACACAAAAACGCCATCTACGACTCAAAGTCGTACTTGACGCCAAAACCTCCAGCTTCTTGACAAGAGATACAGCCGGTACTGAATTCGTCGCCTTTAGAGCTGAAAGTCTGGTTTAACCCCACTTCACGGCCATCCGCTTGCGCGTCGACTCGACCACCTCGAAGGCGGAGCGCCCGACGCTCGCACCACCCCCGCCCCCAGACCAAATAGTCCGATTTGCCCAAGTCGGTACGGCCACTACTCGCCCTAGTACCGGACAAATCGCCTGTGTGTCATGTCACCGGGAGGCAAGATCCAGAGACCTGGGAATGTGACGGGGCCCGCACAAAGGTGCTGGTGGTTCGCCTACGCTCGGCACATGGTCGACGCCGGAGTGCTAGGGGCCCGTATCGCTTCCAGTGCGGTCACGCCGCTCGTGAAGAAGCTCTTCGTGAAGGATCAGCCGGGGGCCGGACTGGTGAGCAGGCCGGTGCGGATCTCGGCGCTGGTGTCGTTCGGGCGGGAGAAGCGGGACGTCACGCCGAAGGACGTCGAGAAGGTCGCGGAGGAGCTGGTCCGCAGGGCGCTGAAGGCCGCCGGCCCGGGGGAACGGCCGGTGAGGACCGAGGAGGCGGTGGCCGTCCGGCACGCCCTCGCGCATTCCCTCGCGGCACTCGGGACGATCACCATCGACGACTACGAGGCCGTGGCCCTCGGACCGGAGGAGTTCGCGCGCCGTCTCCGTTCCCACGCGGCCGTCATCTCCTTCGGCCTCAGCGGCGACGGCGAACTCCTCTACGAACAGCTGCTGCGCACCGCCTCGTTGCACATCCTGAACTTCTTCACGCAGCGCTCCACATACATCGCCCGGCAGCAGACCGCGCAGAGCCGGCAGCTGGCGCGGCTGGTGCAGGCCGTGGACGTACTGCTGGAACGCCTGCCGTCCCAGACGGCCGAGGACACGGGGTTCGAGGCTCGGTACGCGGACCACATCGCCGGGCGGTACGGAACGCTGACCATCTACGGGCTGGACACCGGGACGAGCGAGTGGTCGCTCGACACGGCGTACCTCAGCCTGGAGGCGACCCGGGAGCAGGAGCGCGACGGGCGGAGCGGCGGGCTCCAGGTGCCCGCCGAGCAGGTGCTGGCGCAGCACGACCAGGTACTGCTGCGCGGCGTCGCGGGATCCGGGAAGACGACGCTGGTCCAGTGGCTCGCGGTGACGGCGGCGAGTCGTACGTACGACCATGGGCTGACGCAGCTGATCGGGCGGGTGCCCTTCGTGCTGCCCATGCGCAGGATCGTGCGCCCGGGGGCGGAGTTCCCCATTCCGGGGGACTTCCTGAAAGCCGCGGGCAGCCCCGTCGCCGGGGAGCAGCCGGCCGGCTGGGTGGAGCGTGTACTCCGGGCCCAGCGGGGTGTGCTGCTGGTCGACGGGATCGACGAGATCGCCGGCGACCGCCGGGAAGCGGCCCGGCGCTGGCTGCGGGAGCTGACCCGGACCTTCCCGGGAAACCTGTGGCTCGTCACCTCGCGCCCCTCGGCCGTTCCGGAGCGGTGGCTGGACTCGGCGGGCTTCCACGAGCTCACGCTCTCCCCGATGGCACGCGACGACGTCGCCACCTTCGTACGGCGCTGGCACCGCGCCGCAGGAGCGGACGAGGCCGAAGGGACATCCCTGCTGCAGGCCGTACGGACCACGTCCGAGTTGAACCGGCTGGCCACCAACCCGCTGATGTGCGGCATGCTCTGCGCGCTCCACCGCGACCGGCGCGGCTTTCTGCCCCAGGACAGGAAGTCCCTGTACGAGGCCGCCCTCACTATGCTCCTCGAACGGCGGGACCGTGAGCGGGAGTTGGACCATCCCGACGGGGTGCGCATCCCGTACGCGACCCAGGTGCAGCTGCTGCAGAAGCTGGCCTGGTGGCTGATCCGCAACACCCGCTCGGAGATGGACCGTTCGGACGCGCTGCACATCATCGGGCAGGCGGTACCCGCAGTGAACCTGGACGGCACCGCCGAGGCGGTCTATGCGTCGCTGCTGTTGCGCTCCGGGCTGCTGCGTGAACCGGCCGACGGGCGGGTGGACTTCCTCCACCGGACCTTCCAGGACTATCTCGGGGCACGGCTGGCCGTGCAGGAGCTGGACTTCGACCTGCTGGTGAACCACTCGGAGGATGACGAGTGGGAGGACGTCATCCTGCTGGCCATCGCGCACGCGCGGCCGAAGGAGGCCGAGCAGATGCTGCGTCGGCTGGTGGGGCAGGACACGCCACGCGGGAAACTGCTCGCCGCGGCGGGGCTGCGGTATGCGGCGGAGGTGGAGCCGGCGGTGCGGGCGCAGGTGGAGGAGGGGGTGGGGTCACTCGTTCCGCCGCAGTCGCTCGCGGAGGCCGACAGGCTGGCACTGGCCGGGGGCGATCTGTTGCTCGCGCTCCTGCCGGGCCCGGAGGACATCAACAGCAAGACGACGGCGTACCGGGTGGTCGAGGCGGCGGCCCGCCTGGGCAGCGAGAGCGCACTGCACTTCCTGGCCCGCTTCCGGGACCATCCGGCCGAGGCGGTCCAGAAGACCCTGGCAGCGGCCTGGCAGCGCTTCGACCGCGAGCTCTACGCGCGCGACATCCTCGCGCACCTGCCCCAGCAGCGTCAGGTCTTCGTACGGGATGCCGAGGACCTCCGCACGCTCCGTTCCATCGGCGGCTGGGAGGACATACGGGTCCGGGGCACCTACCGGGTCGAGGACCTGACCGAACTCATCGTGCCCGAGCGACTCGCCCATCTCTCCCTGCAAGCACCCCATCCGGTGGAAGGGCTCGCCTGGCTCGCGGCCTTCCCGAGCCTCGTGGACGTCTATGTGGAGACAGGGGTGAGCACGGCCGTGGAACAGCAGATCCCCGCCTGGATCGAACTCATCACCCCTCAGTCCAGGCCAAGTTGACCTACCCTTGACTCTCCACAACAGCCCCACCACCAGGGACGCAGATGCCCATGGAGCCCGTTGTCCGCATTCCCTCCCCCCTCGCCGCACCCCTCGTACAACGGCTCTTCCGCACCACGCCAAGGCAACTGCCGACCCTCCCCGAGCTGATCGCCGCCTTCACCACCTGGCGCGGCCCCGAAGCCCCCGCACACCCGGACGAAGTCCACCGCACAGCCGCCGAGTTCATCCAGCTCGCCGCCGAGACGCACACCACCCCCACGGCCGAACTGCCCGCAGTGGTCGACGTCCTGGCCTGCACCCTCCTCGCCATCGGCGAACTCGACCTCACCGACGTGGACGCCGTACGCCTCGGTCCGCAGGACTACGCGCGGCGCCTGCGCGGGGCCGTCCAGGGCGCGGACCGGGACCTGTCCCCCGACGCCGCCTGGTTCCACGACGCACTGCTCGTGAACATATGCCTGCACGTCCTGCACCACTTCATCCGGCGTTCCCCGCACATCCAGCGCCATCTGCCGGAGCGCTGCAGCCGCATCCGCCAGCTCGTCGACCTCAACGACACCGAGGCGGCGGCACTCCAGCCCGAACGCTCCCAGCAGGACGCGGACTTCGAGGCCGCCTACGTCGAGGAGGTCGTGCGTCAGCACGGCTGGCTGACCATCGTCGGCGTCGACTTCCCGAACGCGCCGGACCGCTGGCTCCTGGAGGACACCTATCTCAGCCTGGAGGCCGAGGAGAGCAGCGGCCGCGGGGACACGGCCGAGCAGCGGACCGTGCTCCTCGCGGACCGGGCGCTGGAGGGGCACGAGCGGGTCCTGCTGCGCGGCGTCGCGGGCTCCGGAAAGACCACCCTCGTCCAGTGGCTCGCCGTGGCCGCCGCCCGCGAGGGGGCGCGGGTGCCCTTCGTCCTGCCCGTACGCCGTTTCGCCCGCGAGGGTTTTCCCGCGCCCGACGACTTCCTGCACGCCATCCGTCATCCGCTCGCCGACCGGGCGCCCGAGGGGTGGGTCGTACGGACGCTGCTCGCGGGCCGTGCCCTGCTTCTCGTCGACGGGATCGACGAGGCCCCGGAAGAGACGCGCGGCAAGCTGCGCGACCAGCTCCGACGCCTGCTGCGCATATTCTCCGGAAACGGATGCCTGGTCACCTCCCGCCCCTCCGCGGTGGCGGACGGCTGGCTCACGGACGAGCGCCTCTCGGACGAGGGGTTCGTGGAACTGTCGCTCGCGCCGATGTCCCGGGACCAGGTGACCCGGTTCATCCGGGACTGGCACTCGGCGGCGATGAGCGACGAGCACTGCCGGGAGCAGCGGGACCGGGACGAGCTGAAGGAGTACGAACAGCGGCTGCTGCACTCCGTACGGATCTCCCGCGAGCTGCGCCAGCTCGCCACCAACCCCCTGATGTGCGGCCTGATCTGCGCGCTCAACAGGGACCGCTCCGGCTCCCTCCCCCAAGGCCGCAAGGAGCTGTACGAAGCGGCCCTGGAGATGCTGCTGCAACGCCGCGACCCCGAGCGGGACGTGCTGTACGCGGACGACGTGCGCCTGCAGCAGGAACCCCGGGAGCGGCTGCTGCAGAAACTCGCGCACGCCATGGTGGAGGACGGCGTCTCGGAAATGCCGTGCCGCAGGGCGGTCGCCATACTGGACGGCGCGCTGCCCGCCATCCCCGCCGCGCGCGCTGAGGGCGACGGCGAGAAGATCTTCCGCCATCTGCTGCACCGCACCGGGCTGCTGCGTGAACAGGCGGGCCTTTCGGTGGACTTCATCCACCGCACGTTCCAGGACTATCTGGCCGCCAAGGAGATCGTGGCCCGGGGCCGCCTGCGCACCCTCGTCGACCACGCCCACCAGCCCGAGTGGGAGGAGGTCATCCGCATGGCCGCCGCCCAGGCCCGCCCCGACGAGTGCGGCGACTTCCTGGAACTCCTGCTGTCCGCCGCGCCCAGGCTGCGCAGGCCCCAGGTGAACCACCGGCGGCTGATGGCCGCGGCCTGCCTGGACCATGTCACCGAGCTCGACCCGTCGGTCCAGCGGCTGGTCCACGACCGTACGAAGAACCTCGTCCGCCCCACGACCGAGCTCGCCGCCCGCGGTCTGGGCTGGGTGGGGCCCATCGTCCTGGAGCTCCTCCCGGACCCCGAGCAGGTGCCGGACGACCAGCAGGCCCTGCTCCTCGCCATCACGGCCACCCGCGTCCAGGACGACGCCGCCATCGACTACCTGTCCCGCCTGCGCGGGCGCTCCTCCCTCGCGATACGCACGGAACTCGCCCGGCCCTGGCGGCACTTCGACACGGAGCGGTACGCGCGGGAGATCATCGCCCATCTGGATCCGGACGGCCTGTACTTCCCCGTCTCCGACACCGCCGAACTCGCGGCCCTGCGCAACCTCGGCGGCCGCCCCCGTGTCCAGCTGGCCGGCATCATGCCCAACGCCGAACTCATGGACGGCCTGGACCACACCCAGCTCACCCACCTCTGGCTCAACGCCGAACCGACCGACCCGGACATGTCCTGGCTCTCCCGCTTCCCCCACCTCCGCGTCCTCCGCGTCAACCCCCGCCTGCCGCGGGTACGGAACGTGCCGGAGGGGGTGAGGATCACGGCGTAGGCCCAAGCACGGAGTGTGGATCAGAGGGCGTTGATCGCCGAAGGTGCGCGCTCCGTCCGGGCCAGGGCTCGCAGTAACGCGGCCTGGCCATGCCGACGGGCGGCGAGTCGGGCCAGCAGCGTGAGCACGGGATCGAACGCGGCGGCCGGGAGTTCCGGCGCGGCGATTCCCACGCTGACGGCCAGGTCGTCCGTGTGAACGGCCAGCTCCATCATCCGCGTCACGAGGAAGTCGTCGAGGCTCAGCGCCCAACCTGTCTGGGGCATGAACACGACCCAGTCATCCCGGAACGCCGGGAGGGCGGCCTCCTGCTCGGCGAGCATGGCGCGGGCCCGCGCACACAAGGCCTGAGCACCCTCGGAGGCGATCCCCTCACCTTTCGCCCGAATGCCGGCGTTGACCTCGCCGTCGAGCGGCGCATCGATCCACGCGGCACGCGCGTAGTGCTCAAGCAGCGGGATCGGCGCCGCGTCGGTTGTCGGCTCCCGCAGAGCGGGGCTCACACTGAAGACCTGGTACGCGAGGTGACCAGCCAAACCGCCGACGGTCATCTCCGCCAGCGCGCTGGACTCCTCCCACAACGCCCCGACTTCGGGCGCACCCAGCAACGTGACCGCCTGAGCCGCAACGTCCAGATACGCGTCCTTGAGACTCATCAGCCCCCCCCATGATCGACCGCCCCAAGTATGCGGCCCGTGTGGTCCAGCACGCGATCGACGCCGTAAGACCGTGAGCGCTCTCTAGCCCAACCCCACTTGGGCGCCTTACAGTTACCCCTCGGTAACGTCCCCGCTCCCCTGTGGCCTCACAGGCCCGTGACGATGCAGCGCGACCCCATCTCCCTCAGTGTTCCGACGCGAGAGGAACCCCCCATGACAGGAAGCAGCTGGCAGCGCTTCATCGGTGTGACGGCCGCCGCCACGGCCGTCACCGCGGCGCTGGTGACTCCTGCCGCGGCCGCGGCACCGGCCGCCGCTCCGGCCGTGGCCACGGCCACCACCAACGCCGCGGCGGCGGACGTCGACTACGACACCTGGCAGAAGGACTGCCAGGCGGTCATGGACCAGGCGTTCCCGTACCTCAAGCAGCGCATCGCCGGCGCCGGAGCGGGCGAGAAGCAGGCGATCGTCTTCGACATCGACAACACCACGCTGGAGACCGACTTCGGCTTCAGCTACCCGAGCCCCGCCAACGCTCCCGTGCTCGAAGTGGCCAAGTACGCCCAGGAGCACGGCGTCGCGATCTTCTTCGTGACCGCGCGCCCGGGCATCATCTACTCGGCGACCGATTACAACCTCAAGCACGTCGGCTACAAGGTGTCCGGGCTCTACGTCCGCAGCCTGGGCGACCTCTTCAGGGACGTCGCCGAGTACAAGACCGCCAAGCGCGCCGAGATCGAGGCCAAGGGCTACACGATCATCGCGAACATCGGCAACAGCGCCACCGACCTCTCGGGCGGGCACGCAGAGAAGACGTACAAGCTGCCGGACTACGACGGCCAGCTGTCCTGACGCACTGGCCTACTGACGTCCACCGGACACGCGGACGGGGCCGGTGCCCAAAGGCACCGGCCCCGTCGTCACAGCGTGGCCCGGAGGCTACGCCTCCTTGCTCAGGTTGGGACCAGCCCCGCCTGCGGCCTGCTCGATCGGCGGGACGTCCGGCAGTGCCGACTTCTCCTCGCCCCGGAAGGTGAAGACCTTGGTCTCGCCCTCGCCCTCCGTGTCGACGACCACGATGTGGCCGGGACGCAGCTCGCCGAAGAGGATCTTCTCCGACAGGGAGTCCTCGACCTCGCGCTGGATCGTGCGACGCAGCGGACGCGCGCCGAGCACCGGGTCGTAACCCTTCTTGGCCAGCAGCTCCTTCGCGGACTGGGAGAGCTCGATGCCCATGTCCCGGTCCTTGAGTCGCTCGTCGACCTTGCTGATCATCAGGTCGACGATCCGGAGGATGTCGTCCTGGGTGAGCTGCGGGAAGACGACGACGTCGTCCACACGGTTGAGGAACTCGGGGCGGAAGTGCTGCTTCAGCTCGTCCGAGACCTTGTTCTTCATCCGCTCGTAGTTGGACTTCGTGTCACCCGCGGCGGCGAAGCCGAGGTTGAAGCCCTTGGAGATGTCACGCGTGCCGAGGTTGGTCGTCATGATGATGACCGTGTTCTTGAAGTCCACGACCCGGCCCTGGGAGTCGGTCAGGCGACCGTCCTCCAGGATCTGCAGCAGCGAGTTGAAGATGTCCGGGTGAGCCTTCTCGACCTCGTCGAACAGGACGACGGAGAACGGCTTGCGGCGGACCTTCTCGGTCAGCTGACCGCCCTCTTCGTAGCCCACGTATCCGGGAGGCGAACCGAAGAGACGCGAGACGGTGTGCTTCTCGCTGAACTCCGACATGTCGAGGGAGATCAGCGCGTCCTCGTCACCGAAGAGGAACTCGGCGAGCGCCTTGGACAGCTCGGTCTTACCGACACCGGACGGGCCGGCGAAGATGAACGAACCACCCGGCCGCTTCGGGTCCTTGAGGCCCGCACGCGTACGACGGATCGCCTTCGAGAGCGCCTTGACGGCGTCCTTCTGGCCGATGACCCGCTTGTGGAGCTCGTCCTCCATGCGCAGCAGACGCGAGGACTCCTCCTCCGTCAGCTTGAAGACCGGGATGCCGGTGGCGGTCGCGAGGACCTCGGCGATCAGCTCGCCGTCGACCTCGGCGACGACGTCCATGTCGCCGGCCTTCCACTCCTTCTCCCGCTTGGCCTTGGCGGCCAGGAGCTGCTTCTCCTTGTCGCGGAGGGACGCGGCCTTCTCGAAGTCCTGCGAATCGATCGCGGACTCCTTGTCGCGGCGCACGCCCGCGATCTTCTCGTCGAACTCGCGGAGGTCCGGCGGCGCGGTCATCCGGCGGATGCGCATCCGGGAGCCGGCCTCGTCGATCAGGTCGATCGCCTTGTCCGGCAGGAAGCGGTCCGAGATGTACCGGTCGGCCAGCGTCGCGGCCTGGACGAGGGCCTCGTCGGTGATGGAGACGCGGTGGTGCGCCTCGTACCGGTCACGCAGACCCTTGAGGATCTCGATGGTGTGCGGCAGCGACGGCTCCGCGACCTGGATGGGCTGGAAGCGGCGCTCCAGGGCCGCGTCCTTCTCCAGGTGCTTGCGGTACTCGTCGAGCGTGGTGGCGCCGATGGTCTGCAGCTCACCGCGCGCCAGCATCGGCTTCAGGATCGAAGCGGCGTCGATGGCGCCCTCGGCGGCACCCGCACCGACCAGCGTGTGCAGCTCGTCGATGAACAGGATGATGTCGCCGCGGGTGCGGATCTCCTTGAGCACCTTCTTCAGGCGCTCCTCGAAGTCACCGCGGTAGCGGGAGCCGGCGACCAGCGCGCCCAGGTCCAGGGTGTAGAGGTGCTTGTCCTTGAGGGTCTCGGGCACCTCGCCCTTGACGATGGCCTGCGCCAGGCCCTCGACGACGGCGGTCTTGCCGACGCCGGGCTCGCCGATGAGCACGGGGTTGTTCTTCGTACGGCGGGACAGCACCTGCATGACCCGCTCGATCTCCTTCTCGCGCCCGATGACCGGGTCGAGCTTGGACTCACGAGCGGCCTGCGTGAGGTTCCGGCCGAACTGATCCAGGACCAGGGACGTCGAGGGAGTCCCCTCGGCGGGACCACCGGCGGCGGCGGTCTCCTTGCCCTGGTAACCGGAGAGCAGCTGGATGACCTGCTGCCGCACCCGGTTGAGGTCTGCGCCCAGCTTGACCAGGACCTGGGCGGCGACGCCCTCGCCCTCCCGGATCAGGCCGAGCAGGATGTGCTCCGTGCCGATGTAGTTGTGGCCCAGCTGAAGGGCCTCGCGGAGCGACAGCTCCAGGACCTTCTTGGCACGGGGGGTGAAGGGGATGTGCCCGGACGGGGCCTGCTGCCCCTGCCCGATGATCTCCTCCACCTGCTGGCGGACCGCCTCGAGCGAAATCCCGAGGCTCTCCAGGGCCTTAGCGGCGACACCCTCACCCTCGTGGATCAGGCCCAGGAGGATGTGCTCGGTGCCGATGTAGTTGTGGTTGAGCATCCGGGCTTCTTCCTGAGCCAGGACGACAACCCGCCGCGCGCGGTCGGTGAACCTCTCGAACATCGTTAATCGCTCCTCAGAGCGGTCAGGCAGTAAGGGGACGCTCCCCTCCCTGTCCTTCCGCAGCTTAGTCCCGCAAGCGGGGACCGCTCATTCCAACTGCCGACACCGTCCATGGCCTCCTGACCGCGAACGCCGACATCTGCTCCAACCCGATGGTGGGAGACGATGTTCCCGCAGGCCAGGCAGATACCCTCACCATCTGTACGCCGATGGCGAACGTGAGATGCCCAGACGTTGCGTGTCGCCCCTCTCACTAGGGATGTCTTACCCGTACGCACTGACACTCCATGCCGCGTGCACCGGTTCCCTCCGCTATGGGCGAACATCCTTGCGCCGCCGAACGCCTCCGAGCGCCCCCATTTCCGGCACTCTGTGCGTACGAAATGGCACCCAGCGTAACTCGAACGCTCCACGGGCAGTTGCTCCTGGCATGTCCCACCCGTCTGCCGGCCACTGCCCCTCATCGGGACGCCGCGCGCCACACGCATCTGCCGTCGTACCCCTTCCTCTTCCTCGCCGACCACTCGACGCCGGTGCCCCGGGACAGCAGTCGCCGGTGCGGCAGTGGTACGAGAACGAACTGGGCTGGCCGACAGTGCCCGGACCACCGGTCGAGCTGCTGACAGGGCTGCGCTTCGACGTCCTGGACGTGCCCGCGGAGGCGGGTTACGCGGCGCTGCGGCATCTGGGGCCGGGCTCTCCGGTGGCCGTACGGGCGGACCGGATGTGGCTGCTGGTGGCCGCGGGAAGCGCGGACGAGCTGCCGGGGCTGCTCGACTGGCTGGAGTGGGGGTCCCTCTCGCTGGACCTCCGGGCGATCGGCGCGGGCGGGCGCATCGAGGCGCCGCTGCCTCCGCGTGGTGCCCGGAACCCCGCCGTGGACAGCTCGCAGGGGGCCGCCGTGTGGTTGCGACCCCCCGGGACCTGCTGCGAGGTGGAGCCTGCGTTGCCGACCCTGTCGGCGCTCGGCGGGGGCGGTGGGGGCGCCCCCGAACTCGTACGACTCGTGAACACGATGGCAACGCAGTGCCATCGCATCCGCCTGCGGCAGACAGCCGCTCAGGCGTTGGCCTTCTCGTAGGCCTCGCGAATGGACGCCGGAACACGGCCGCGGTCATTGACCTCGTAACCGTTCTCCTTCGCCCAGGCACGGATCTGCGCGGTGTCCTGACTGCCACCGGAAGCGGCGCGCGCCTTTCCACGACCCCCCGAAGCACGGCCTCCGGTTCGACGACCGCCCTTCAGGTACGGCTCGAGAAGACCACGGAGCTTGTCCGCATTAGCGGTCGTGAGATCGATCTCGTACGTCTTGCCGTCCAGCGCGAACGTCACGGTCTCGTCCGCCTCGCCGCCGTCGAGGTCGTCGACAAGAAGGACCTGAACCTTCTGTGCCACCGGATTTCCTTTCATCGATATCTTCAGGGCCGAGGGTCCGCGGCGGGTGCCGCTGTTTCACGTCCCCTGTTATATGCAGTACTGCAGTACGTCGGAAAGCAAACCGCTTTTGCTGGAAAAACACAAACCCCTGACAGAGACCGGGAGAGACCGAGGGGAGCCGGGAAGACCGGAAACGTGCGCGTTTCGGACATAGGCCCCCTGGGCAAGGGTGTCCGCCGTATTACCCGTCGGCGATCACAGATGCAGAAGCATCCGGCTGTTGCCCAAGGTGTTCGGTTTCACTCGTTCGAGACCGAGGAACTCCGCCACGCCCTCGTCATAGGAACGGAGTAGCTCCGCGTAGACATCCCTGTCAACGGGTGTCTCACCGATCTCGACGAAGCCGTGCTTCGCGAAGAAGTCGACTTCGAAGGTCAGGCAGAATACCCGGCGAACGCCGAGCCAGCGGGCGGTCTCCAGCAACTTCTCCAGCAAGTGATGGCCGACGCCGGCGCCCTTGAGCGTGGGGTTCACCGCGAGAGTGCGGACTTCCGCGAGGTCTTCCCACATCACATGCAGTGCGCCACAGCCGACGACCTCAGTACTTGAGCCGGCATCACGTTCCGCGACCCAGAACTCCTGGATGTCCTCGTAAAGCGTCACCGTCGCTTTGTCGAGCAGGATGCCGCCGCGGACGTACGCGTCAAGGAGGCCGCGTACCGCCGGGACATCACTGGTCCTGGCCCGGCGGACGGTGAGGGCTTTAGTGGTGACTTCGGGCTGCTCTGCTGGCATGACCCCGGACGCTATCGCCCGGTGCGCCCCTTGGCGGCGGCGGGGTTCTCGTGGACGGCGTTCTCGCCGGCGGATTCGCCGGCAGCGGTTTCGGCGGCGGCGGTTTCGGCCGGGGCGTTCTCGCTGGTCGAGGTTTCGGGGCCTTGTACCATGCGAACGGCATCGCGCAGCGCTTCGCGCTGTTCCGGGGACATCATGCCGAAGAAGGCGACGAGAGCGGCGGCCTGGTTGTCGCTCTGCGACCAGGCCTCGTTCATGAGTGCGGCCGCGTAGGCGGCGCGGGTGGAGACCGCCTCATATCGATAGGCCCGGCCTTCCGCCTCGCGGCGTACCCAGCCCTTCTGATGGAGATTGTCCAAAACGGTCATCACCGTGGTGTACGCGATGGACCGTTCCTGCTGAAGATCTTCCAGGACTTCTCGAACGGTCACCGGGCGGTTCCACTTCCACACCCGCGTCATGACCGCGTCTTCGAGTTCTCCCAATGGCCGAGGCACAACTCAAACCATAGTGGTAGCTGCCACTAATTACGTGATGAACGTGGCTTTCGTGACGGATGGCAACAAAAAGGGCGCACGACTCGGAACGCGGATGAGTCGTACGCCGTGGCGCGGGGTTTCAGGCGTCGCGGTCGCGCTCGCCGGAACCCGGGCGGGCCTGCTCGGCGCGGGCGAGGGCGGCGTCGACGACCGCGTCCTCCTTGGCCTTGTTGGCGCCGCCCTGGCTCTTCACGATCGTCACGATCAGACCGATGAAGAACACAGCCATCACGACGGGGGGCACGAGCGCGGAGACGTAGTCCATGCGCTCCAGAGTAGCCAGGCGCGGCGCGGCGGGCGGATCGGGGGCGGTGGCCTATCCGGCCACGAGCTGCTCCGAGGGTTTGGCCGGCGGGGCGGGGGGCTTCCGCTTGGGCGGGAATACCTCGCCCGGGGTGGGGATGGGGCGGTGCGGCTGTGACGGCTTGGGCTCGGGTTGCGGCTTGGGCTTCGGCTGGGGCCGCGGGGCAGGCTTTTTCGCCGGCTTCTCCTCCGGCTCCTCGGTCGCGGCGCACGCGCCTTGAGGGCCGCTGGGGGCGAGGCCGCCGGGGAGGGCGGTCAGGCGGGGGCGTTCCGCGGGGGCGCGGCAACGGTTCAGGAGGGTGGCGGCCGCGGGATTGCCGCGCAGGGCGCGCAGCGCGGCGAGGTCGTCTTGGGTGGGGCGGTACCCGTCGCTGAGCGCCTCCTCCAGAAGCGTCAGATACCCCGTGACGGCGCCGGGCAGTGCGGCCCGATAGCGGGCGAGGTCGGCCAGCAGGAAGGCGCGCAGCCGGGCGCCCTCGCGGGCCGCCTCGTCGACGGACTCGGCCAGGCGGAGGCAGTCCTGGACGTCCTCGGCCGAAGCGGGGCTGGGATGGAGGGCGAGAGCGAGCGCACGGCGGAGCACACGCAGCTCCTCCGCGCCGAACGCCATGCCGCCGC
>NZ_VBZC01000068.1:0-4168 GCF_005786655.1 Streptomyces montanus | reverse complement strand
TGCCGCCGCGAGATCCGTAAGGCGTGGGCATGGGGCGACGATACGCGCTAATCCGACAAAATCCGCAGAACGGGCGCGTGTCGGCTCCGCCGGGGCGCGGGTGGGCGGGCCGGGGGCTGCGCCCCCAGGCCCCCCGGGTTCGTTTTTCGGCTGCGGGTCGGTCGTGGCTGGGCGCGCAGTTCGCTGCGCCCCTGGCCGGGGCTACGCCCCCAGGCCCCCCGACGTTCGTATTTCGGGTGCGGGTCGGTTGTGGCTGGGCGCGCAGTTCCCCGCGCCCCTGGCCGGGGCGCCCCACTCGCACTCAGCGGGCGTCAGGTTCGGGAGACGTTGCGTTCGTAGACCAGGCGGAGGCCGATCAGGGTGAGCCAGGGCTCGTGTTCGTCGATGACCGAGGATTCGCCCAGCACCATCGGCGCGAGTCCGCCCGTCGCGATGACCGTGACGTCGTCGGGGTCGTCGGCGAGTTCGCGGGCCACGCGGTTCACGATGCCGTCGACCTGGCCGGCGAAACCGTAGATGATGCCCGACTGCATGGCCTCGACGGTGTTCTTGCCGATCACACTGCGCGGCCGGGCCACCTCGATCTTGCGGAGCTGAGCGCCCCTGACGCCGAGTGCCTCCACCGAGATCTCGATGCCCGGCGCGATGACACCGCCCACGTACTCGCCCCGCGCGCTGACCGCGTCGAAGGTCGTCGCCGTACCGAAGTCGACCACGATCGCCGGGCCGCCGTAGAGCTCGACGGCGGCGACCGCGTTGATGATGCGGTCCGCGCCGACCTCCTTGGGGTTGTCCATCAGGATCGGCACGCCCGTCTTGACGCCGGGCTCGACGAGGATGGCGGGAACGTCGCCGTAGTACCGGCGGGTCACCTCGCGGAGTTCGTGCAGGACGGAGGGGACCGTGGCGCAGATCGCGATGCCGTCGATACCGTCGCCCAGCTCCTCGCCGAGCAGCGGATGCATGCCCATCAGGCCCTGGAGGAGTACGGCGAGCTCGTCGGCCGTGCGGCGCGCGTCCGTCGAGATGCGCCAGTGCTCGACGATGTCCTCGCCGTCGAAGAGGCCGAGGACGGTGTGGGTGTTGCCCACGTCGATGGTCAGCAGCATGGCTCGTACCTACTCCGCCGCTCGCAGGTCGAGGCCGATGTCCAGGATCGGCGAGGAGTGCGTGAGCGCGCCCACCGCGAGGTAGTCGACGCCGGTCTTCGCGTACGCCGCCGCGTTCTCCAGGGTGAGGCGGCCCGAGGCCTCCAGCAGCGCGCGGCCGTGGACGAGGGCCACGGCCTCCTCGCACTCGCCGGGCGTGAAATTGTCCAGCAGGATCAGGTCGGCGCCCGCGTCCACGACCTCGCGCAGCTGGTGCAGGGTGTCGACCTCGACCTCGATCGGTACGTCCGGGAACGTCTCGCGTACGGCCCCGAAGGCCTGGGCGACGCCGCCCGCGGCGACCACGTGGTTGTCCTTGACCAGGGCCGCGTCCGAGAGGGACATGCGGTGGTTGACGCCGCCGCCGCAGCGCACCGCGAACTTCTCCAGGGAGCGCAGTCCGGGCGTCGTCTTGCGGGTGTCGCGCACGCGCGCCTGCGTGCCCTCCAGAGCGTCCGCCCACGCGCGTGTGGCGGTCGCGATGCCGGAGAGGCGGCACAGGAGGTTCAGCGCGCTGCGTTCGGCCGTCAGGAGGTCACGGGTGCGGCTCGTGACGCTCAGGAGCTTCTGGCCGGCTTCCACCCGGTCGCCGTCGTCGACGTGGCGCTCGACCTCGAACTCGTCCGTGCAGACGACCGAGACGACCGCTTCGGCGATCCTCAGGCCCGCCACGACGCCCGCCTCGCGGGCGGTGAAGTCGGCGGTGGCCACGGCCTCCTCGGGAATGGTCGCGACCGTCGTCACGTCCACGCCGTGGTCGAGATCCTCCTCGATCGCCAGATGCGCGATGTCCTCGACCTCGACGGGGTCGAGCCCGGCGTCGGCGAGGAGCTGGGAGAGGGCGGGGTCGAGGCCGCACTCCAGGGCGTCGGTGTCGTACTCCCCTTCGGCACCGCAGCCGCAGCCGTCGCCGCAGCCACCGCCGTTCAGGAGGGGAAGATCGGGGTTGCTCACTACTGTCACTGCTCCTGGGTACGGGGCGCCTGCTGGTGCATGGGGGTCCCCCCGGCTCGAGCGAGGTCGAGGGCCCGGGGAAGGGTCGGGGGGAAGTCTGCTGTGTCGGTGGTGCGGAGCGCGAGGGTGCGATCGGGATTCAGCCGTACGACGATGTGGCGGGACCAGTCCGTGTCGTCGCGGTCGGCGTGGTCCTCGCGCCAGTGGCAGCCGCGGGTCTCCTCGCGCAGGCGAGCGGCGGCGACCAGGACGCGAGCCACGCACAGCAGGTTGGTGGCCTCCCAGGCGTCGACGCCCGGCTCGGCCGTCTTGCCGTTCTCGGCGAGCGTGTCGCGCGCGTCGGAGTGCAGCCGCTCCAGGCGGTCGGCCGCGGTCTCCAGGGACGCGGCGGACCTCAGGACGCCGGCGCCGTCGCTCATGACCCGCTGGATCGCGAACCGGGCCTCGGCGGGCAGCAGCGGGTGGACGGGCTGCTCCGGGTAGGCGACCGGGGAGGGCACGCGCGCGTGGAGGCTCTTTTCCTCGTGCCGGCCCGCGATGTCGGCGGCGATGCGCTCGGCATAGACCAGGCCCTCCAAGAGGGAGTTGGAGGCGAGCCGGTTGGCGCCGTGCACGCCGGTGCAGGCGACCTCGCCGCACGCGTACAGGCCCGGGACGGTCGTACGGCCGTGGGAGTCCGTGCGCACGCCTCCGGAGGCGTAGTGGGCCGCCGGGGCGACCGGGACGGGCTCGGTGACCGGGTCGATGCCGTGGGCGCGGCAGGCGGCCAGGATCGTGGGGAAGCGGTGCTCCCACATGTCGGCGCCGAAGCGGCGGGCGTCCAGGTACATGTGCTCGGCGCCCTGCTCCTGCATGCGGCGCATGATGCCCTTGGCGACGATGTCGCGGGGCGCGAGCTCGGCCAGTTCGTGCTGCCCGACCATGAAGCGCACACCGTCCGCGTCGACGAGGTGGGCGCCCTCGCCGCGTACCGCCTCGGAGACGAGCGGCTGCTGGCCCTCGGCGTCCGGGCCCAGGAAGAGCACGGTCGGGTGGAACTGGACGAACTCGAGGTCGCTGACCTCCGCTCCGGCGCGAAGTGCCAGCGCCACGCCGTCGCCGGTGGACACGGACGGGTTGGTGGTCGCCGAGAAGACCTGGCCCATACCGCCGGTCGCGAGGACCACGGCGGGCGCGTGGACGGCTCCCACGCCGTCGTGCTGGCCCTCCCCCATGACATGCAGGTTGACGCCCGCGGTGCGGCCGTCGGCGTCCGTCAGCAGGTCCAGGACCAGGGCGTTCTCCACCGTGCGCAGGCCACGCGCGCGTACCGCCTCGACGAGCGCCCGGGAGATCTCGGCACCGGTCGCGTCGCCGCCCGCGTGCGCGATACGGCGGCGGTGGTGGCCGCCTTCGCGGGTGAGTTCCAGGTCGCCCTCTTCGGACTCGTCGAAGTGGGCGCCGGTCGCTATCAGACGGCGTACGGCGTCGGGGCCCTCGGTGACGAGGATGCGTACGGCCTCCTCGTCGCACAGGCCCGCGCCCGCCACCAGCGTGTCGTCGAGGTGCTGCTCGGGGGTGTCGCCCTCGCCCAGAGCCGCCGCGATGCCGCCCTGGGCCCAGCGCGTGGAGCCGTCGTCGAGGCGGGCCTTGGTGACCACGACGGTCCGCAGGCCCGCGGCGTCGCAGCGCAGGGCCGCGGTGAGTCCGGCGACTCCGGAGCCGACGACCACGACGTCGGCGGCGATGAACCAGCCGGGGGCGGGCGCGTGCAGACGTATGCCTGTGCTGGTCACGAGGCGGCTCCGAAGGTCAGGGGAATGTTGTCGATCAGCCGGGTCGTCCCGACCCGGGCGGCGACGGCGAGGACCGCCTCGCCGGTGTAGTCGTCCGGGATCTCGGTGAAGTCGGACGGATCGACCAGCGCCAAGTAGTCCAGGGCGAGCGGGGGTTTGAGGCGGGCCGCGTCGTCGAGGACGAGCCGGGCGGCGGCACGGACCGCGGCGGGGCCGCCCGGGGCCGCCTTGGAGACGGCGTGCGCGTCGGCGGCGGCGCGGGACTCGCCCAGCGCGCTGAGCGCCTCGGCA
>NZ_VBZC01000067.1:0-49679 GCF_005786655.1 Streptomyces montanus | reverse complement strand
CCGCGGCGTCGGCGCGGCGCTGGGCCTGGCGCGCCGCGCGGTCGCTGTCGCGCTGCCGGTCGCGGACCCGGCGCTCCTCGGCCTCGGCCTCGCGCGCCTGTGCCGCCAAGTCCTTGCGCTGCTCGGTGAGTTCGCTGATGCGCTGGTGCAGGTCGGCCGCCCGTTCCTTGGCGTCCTGGGCGGCGCTGTGGTCCCGCGCCGCACGCTCCTGGCTCTCACGCAGTTCCCGTTCGGCCGCCTCGGCCTCCTGGCGGACTTCCTCGACCTGCCTGCGCCGCCGTTGCTCCGCCTCGGGCCGGCCGGTCTTCTTGTCCTGGTCCCGGCGTTCGGGCTGCGGGGCGGGGGGAGTCACCAGCCGCAGTCGGCGGCCGCCGGCTGCGGCGAAGCCGGTGGTGGGGTCGAGCGGCTTGGTCAGCCGGCCCTTGGCCCACTGCTGGGCCGCCTCGGGATCGGCGAGGACCGCACGCAGGGTCTGCTCGACCTCCTGCCGGACCTCCTCGCTGACCTGCTGTCCGGCATCGGCGGCCAACTGCCGCGCCTGTCGCGACATGGCAGCGATCAGGGCGTGCTGCTGACGGGAGAGCGCCCGCAGCTGCTCACCGTCCAGGTTCCGGTGGGCCTGACGCAGGCCCTCACCGAGGCGGATCAGCGGTTCGACCACTTCGGGCTGCTCGCGCACGAGCAGATTGCTGGCCCAGGCCGACAGGGTCGGCCGACGCAGGGCCTTGATCTGATCGGCCAGCTTGCGGTCCCCGTCCTTACGAGCTGCTGCCGCGCGCTGGTTGCGGGCGGCGGTGAACTCGTCGGGCCGCACCCCGTACAGCTCCTCGGCGACAGCATCGAGTTCCACGGGTGCCCTTCCGCTGTCTCGCATATCTCGCATGTCTTACATATCGACCTTCTCGCTCTTTAGTCGAGTATGCGCATCGATCCGGGCCTCGCATCTTCGGTGGAGCTTCAGCCGGCGGTGTCGGCGAGTTGGTTCGTGTCGAAGAGCCGGTTGATGTGTCCGCCGAGCTCCGACCAGTGCTGGCCCGACAGGTCGGCCGCGGCACGGCTGTCGCCGGTCGCGCAGACGGCGATGAGCTGCGCGTGGTGTTCGATGGTGTTGCGGCCGCCGAGCAGGCTGGAGAACTTCCGGTAGAGGATGCGGTGGATCTGGGGGTGCAACTGCTCGATGATCCGGCTCAGTACGGGGTTGTCGGCGACGGTGATGGGCACCGCGTGGAAGCGGTCGTCGGCTTCCAGGGCGGCGGAGGTGTCGTTCGCGGCGACGGCCCTCTCGAAATCCCTGTTCGCCGCCCGCATCCGCCCGAGGTCTTGTTCGGTCATGAGGGGCACGGCGGTTTCGACGGCGAGTTGGTCGAGTGAGCGCAGGACGGCGAGGGTTTTCTCGACGTCACGCCGGTTGAGGGTGGTGATGCGGGTATAGACGCCGGGTTTGGCTTCGACCAGTCCGATGTCGGCGAGCCGGGCGAGCGCTTCGCGCACCGGGGTGCGGCTGAGCCCGAGGCGCTCGGCCAGTTCGCCGTCCTTGACCTTTTCTCCCGGTTCCAGCTCGCCGCGCACGATGGAGTCGCGCAGACGCTGGAAGACCTCATCGCTCAGGAGGCGCCGGGAGACTGGGCTGTCGAGTGACATATTGCATACGATACATCGCTGTTGGGTGAAGCCGGCCGGCCTGGCGCTTCACGGGGTACGTGGGTCCGGGAGCGGTGCACCAGGGCGCCGGCCAGTACGGCGGCCGGGTCGACGAGCGGGACGGGGACGATGCGGGGATTGAGTCCGAGAGGGATCTCGGTGCATCCCGCGATGATGGCCTGGGCCCCGTTGTCGACCAGTTGTCGTGCGGCCCGGGCGAGCGGTCCGGACACGGCGGTGCCCCGCTGACCGGCCTTCACCGCCCGGATCGCGGGCATCACCTGGTCGTCCTGGCCGGCTCGGTCGGGCAGGACGAGGTCGATGCCGGCGCGGGCGAGCCAGTCCTGATACAGGCCCGCCCGGATGGTGCCGGTGGTGGCGAGCAGTCCGGCGGTACGCACCCGGGGGCGCAGCCGAGTCAGGTGCCGGGCCACTTCGCCGATCATGTGAACGATGGGCAGGCCCACCTGATCGGCGATCTCCGGTATGAACGCGTGGGCCGTGTTGCACGGGATCGCGATCAGAGTGGCGCCCGCCTCCCGCAGCACCCGGCTTCCGTTCAACAGCCACGGGGTGGGATCGGGTCCGAGGCCCATGAGTGCCTCGGTTCGGTCGGGCACCGTCGGATCGGACCAGATCACCGTCTTGAGGTGCTCCTGGTCGCTGCGGACCGGAGTCATCGACACCAGCTTGGTGTAGAAGTCCGCAGTCGCGGCCGGGCCCATGCCGCCCAGGATGCCGATGACCTCCGAAGGCCCGGTCGAGCCGTTCACCGTGCGGTCTCCTCCTGCAGGGCCCGCGCGCTCGGGTGGTCTTCGTGCTCGGCGGGGTCCGGTGCTTCGTGCCCGGCGGGGTCCGGTGAGCCGTGCCCGGCCCTTCGTTTGGCCTCACCACGGGCTTCGGAACGGTCCACCACGGCGGCTGCCAGGGAATTGCCGATGACGTTCACGCCCGTACGTGCCATGTCGACGATGAAGTCGACACCGAGCAGCAGCGCGATGCCCTCGGCGGGGAGGCCGACGGTGTTGCCGGCCGCGATGAGGACCACGATCGAAGCCGAGGCGACCCCTGCCATGCCCTTGGAAAGGATCACCAGTACGCCGACCATGACCAGCAGGGCCGGGATGGAGGTGTCCGCGCCGTAGGCGTTGGCGAGGAATACCAGGGCGGCTGCCTGGTAGAGGACCGAGCCGTCGCTGTTGAACGAGTAGCCGAGGGGGACCACGAACGACGACGTCGAGCGGGTGATCCCGAATGCCTCCAGCCTGCCCATGAGCGGAGCCAGTACGGCCTCGGAACTGCGGGTCACGAACGCGATGCCCGCCAGCCCGCCGACGGCCTTGAGCAGGGCGACGTAGCGGACGCGGTAGATCGCCGCGATGAGGGGGAAGATCACACCCAGTACGATGGCCAGGCCCGCGTAGACCACCGTGATGAAGCCGAGCAGGCTCTTGAGGTTCGCGAAGCCGTAGTACGCCACGTCATAGCTGATGAAGCCGAGCACGCCCAGGGGCGCGACGCGGATGACGTAGCCGACGACCTTGAACATGACGGATGCGACGGAGTCCAGCAGGGTGGCGAACGGGGCCGACTTCTCGCCGATGGCGGCCATGGCCACGCCGAGCAGCAGCGCGAAGACGATCGCGCCGAGCAGGTTGCCCTCGGTGAAGGCGGCGAAGATGTTCTTCGGAACCGCGTGCAGGATCAACTCGTGGAAGTCGATGCCCTGCTCCAGGTTCTGAAGGCTCTTGGGGTCGGCGCCGCCGACCGGGGCGCCCTTGCCGATGCCGGTCACTTTCGCCAGTCCCACGGCGATGAGCAGGATCACCGTGGTGACGATCTCGAAGTAGAGGATGGCCTTTCCGGCGATCCGGCCCACCTTCTTGACCGATTCCATGCGGGCGATGCCCAGCACGATCAGCGGGAACACCAGCGGCAGGACGACCATCTGCACGAGATTCAGGAACAGGTCGCCGAAGATCTTCATCTGCTCGCCGGCGGAGGGGGCGAGCGAGCCGATCAGCGCGCCGAGGCCGACAGCGATGATCGACTGCACGCCGATCGGCAGTCGCCACCAACGCCTTGACCGTGCGGCGGATGCCGATCCGGCAGGTGTGCCGTCTTGCCCGTCCGCGGTTGCGGCGCGGGTGTGGGGTGTCTCCATGAGGCTCCAATATATTGCGTTCTGCGTATTGGAGCGTAAGGTTGGACCTCGTCACGGAGACCTGTCAAGGGGATCCACCGGAAGATGGCGCACCTGTGGGTGGACGGAGGATGCAGGAATGCAGAGCTTGCTCAGCGGTCCCGAAGGGCCCGCGCTCCGGCTCGGTCCTCCTGGGGTTCTGCCTCGGTCGACTTCGGTCCGCTTCGGCTGGACGGCTCATCAGCACCGCCGATTGGTGTCGGCGGGGCCTCGGGAGGGCGGAAGAGGAAGTCCTCGAACGCCTCCATCGCGAGCATCAAAAGCATCATGAGTACCGGTACGAGCAGGGCTATCAAGATCACGGAACCTCCCGAAGGAAGATGTGATCGGGCTCCCGGTCTGGATGGATCCCGCTGGATGCGCTGGAGAACGTCTGCCTCACCAGCCGCGCATCTGCCGGTGCCGCGCGTCTGCCGGTCGCCCCGCAGGGGCCACCCCGTGTGGCGACCGACCTCCCTCAGTCTGGGCCCGAACGGAGTAACCCGCATGCCGAGGGGCCGCGCCACAGCGGCGCACCCGGACAACACGACGTGCGCCACGCTCGATCATGCGCTGCCCTTGCAACAGGGAATTACCGCCACTTCGTCCGGAATTGAGACTATTGCGACTCAAGTGCAGAAACGTCGCCTCTGTGGCGTAATGGGTCGTGGAGTGTGTGAGGTGTTCGCGATGGCCTGGTTCTCTGAGGTTCTTTCCATAGCCGGCCAAGGCGGGGACCGTGCCCTGCGGGTCGCGGTCGGCCTACGTGGTCTCCTGCTGGGTGCGCTCTGGCTGCGGCGGGAGCCCGCGGCAGGGCCCGACGGCGAGCGAGGACAGGTCGTCGTCCCGCCTCGGGCGGCTTGGTTCGTCCAGGGCCGGGCGGCGGACCTGAGTCCGGTCACGGTGGCGTACGAGCGCCAGGGTTCCGGAGAGCCCGTGGTGCTGCTGCACGGGCTGGGATGCCACCGGCAGGCCTGGGATCCGGTCGTGCCGCTCCTGACAGGGCGGCGAGAGGTCATCGCGATGGACCTGCCCGGCTTCGGACAGTCCCCCGACCTCGACCCCGGTGTGCCCCGTGACCTGCAGACGGCCGTTGCGTGGCTGGGCTCCGTGTTCGCGGCGCTGGGCGTGGAGCGGCCCCACGTGGTGGGCCACTCGCTGGGCGGGCTGATCACCCTGCGCCTGGGGCAGGCCGGGCTGGCCCGCAGCGTGACGGCGCTGGCCCCCGCCGGCTTCTGGACCGGCGCCGAGCGGCGCTACGCCTACGCGGTGCTGACCGGAGCCCGACAGGGTGTGCGGCTGCTGCCGGAGGCGGCCCTGGCCCGTCTGGTGACCACTGCCCCCGCCCGCGCCGTGCTGACCGGCACCCTGTACGGGCGGTCGGACCTGTGCCCACCGGAGAGGGTGGTCGCGGCCCTGCGGCCGTTGCGCGACTCGGCGGCATTCCAGGCCACCCTGCGGGCCGGCCGCGCCCCGGACCTGTTCGCGGGCGACATCCCCGATGTGCCGGTCACCATCGCCTGGGGCACCCGCGACCGCCTGCTGCCGCCGAGACAGGCCGACCGAGCCCGCGCCATGATTCCGAACGCCCGCCTGGTGGCGCTGACCGACTGCGGCCACGTACCCATGCTCGACGCGCCCGAACTGGTCGCCCGCACCATCCTGCACGCCACGGAACCGTGGCAGCAGGAAGGGGATGCGCAGGCTGGGCTCGTGCCCACCGACGAACTCTGAGCGTGTTGCGCCGACCCGAGGGTTGCACTGTCCGGGTGGCGGCGAGGCGGCCGTGGCGGCGCGCACGAGGAACACGAGGGCCGGTGTCGTTAGCGTGGCGACGGCAGTTCTGCGTGGTGGTGTGTTCAGTGACCGGCCACAGGGTCGAACAGGCCCCCTACTGAGGGAAGAGGAAGCCCGTGTTGGGAGGTTCAGTTCGCCGGGTCGATCCGCCTCGTCACGATGACCCGAGGTCGGTGCCTCCGCGGCCGCGGCACCCCGCGGCCGCGGAGGAGGGGAGTACACCAGGCTCCCTCGGCGACGCGACCGCCTGGGAGCTGTTCCGCGTGATCTTCACATCCGTAGGGCTCGCGGGGACGGGGACTCGCACGCTCCTCGACAAGACGGACGGCGGTCACTCGTGATCTGCCCGCCCCGAGAGCTTGGGGCGGGCAGGGGGCCAGGCAGGGGCAGGGCACAGGGGGCAGGGGGCAGGGGACTGCAGGACTACGCGGGAACGCGTGCTTCGGCGGCGGAGATGATCGTCTGCCGCCGGCGGTGACGCCGCTCGTGCTCCAGCACCTGACGGGCCACGCTGAGCGGTTCGTTCTGCAACCGGTCCATGATCCGGCTGGGTTCCATGGTGTCGTAGCCGGGCCAGGGCTCGTTGCCGCGCAACTGCTCGATGGCTTCCAGGACACCGGGCCGGTTGGCGTGGCTTCGCTCGTAGCCCTCGATCACCGTCAGGTCCGACTGGGACAGCGAGCGGAGCCGCCGCTGGATCTCATCGGCGCCGAGCTGGCTGAAGCGGGCGATGGGCAGATCTTCCTCCCGGGTCACCGCGCCTTGGACCTGCTCGGCCACACGGGTCGCCTCCGGCATCTCCCGCATCGCCCCTTCAGCGGCACCCCGGGTTCGCCGTCCCCCGGCCCGGGCCGCGTCCCGCAGCCGGTCCGCGGCGGTCAGCACCGTGCGGGTGGCCGCCTCGAGCAGGCCGGCATACCCGCTCTGCTCGGGGCGGAATCCGTTGCCGTTGCCCGCGGCGGCCACGGACCGGGCCTGCGCGGCGACGCTGTCCTCCAGCGTGGCCAGCAGCTCCTGGTTCTGGCGGCGGAGCGTGGCGAGCAGATCCATGGTGGTCTGGTCCTGGACCTGCTCGGCGAGGACCTCGCCTGCCCGGGAGACCGCCAGCGCCCGGGCCGCCGTCGCGTACTCGTCCTCGGTGTTCCTCAGCAGCCGCCGCTCATCGGCCGGGCCCTGGCCGAGCACCCCCGTGACGATCCGCTGCCCGATCGTCACCGGCAGCATGGCCGCCCGGACGGTGGTGCGGGCGGCGAACCTCGCCACGTCGGTCGTGCCGCCGACCAGCCCGCGGGGCCGCATTTCGCGCACATGGTGCTCAATGCGCTGGACACTGTCCTGAACGTCGTCGGCCTGGCGCTCCAGCATCTGCCGGTACGGGCCGGGCGGCGTGACGGCCGCATCTGCCCGCAACCGGTCGAGCACGGCCGCATGGGCCTGGCGGGCGTCCTCCAGCGCCGGTACCAACGTCTCCGTCATTACTGCCATTTCTTGCTCCTGAGTGGGGGGATCGGGCGGCAGTTCGCCGCGCAGGAGAAACAGCTGCCCCGCCCTGCTGTCCCTGCGGCTGGGCAACCGGCACCATCCTGCGGGACCCGCATCAAGATCACCCGCTGAGCGAGGCCCGGGCAGGACCGGCCGCGAGCCCGGGCGCAGCAGGAGCAGGCCCTTCTACATGGGGCGGCGGCGCGGGCGTTCCGCCATCCGGGTGGACCCCTTCCGGGAGACCGTGGCGGCGCGTTCGAGCGACAGACCAGGGTCCGTGTGTCAGGGGCGGGGAGGCAGTGTCCTGCCGCCGGAGGGCGGCTTTCCGCTGATGTTGGTGATGAGTTCGGCGCACAGGTCGCGGAGTTTGATGTTGCGGTGCTGGGAGGCCCGGCGCAGGGTCGTGAACGCTTCCTCGGCGGTGCAGCGCTGCCGGCCCATGACGATGCCGATCGCCTGGTCGATGATGCTGCGCGACCGCAGCGCCCGCTGAAGATCGGCGACGTATTCGTCGGTGTCGGCCATGCGCTGGGCCAGGGCGATGGCGCCGGTGGCTTGGGAGGCGAGCGCGCGCAGGCCGGTGAGGTCGGCGTCGTCCAGACCGGCGGGTTTGGGCGCATACAGGTTGAGGGCGCCTGCGGTGCGGGTGCGAGCCGCGATCGGCAGGGAGAGCGAGGAGCGCGTACCACGGGACACGGCGTACGCCGGGTAGGGGCCCCAGCGTTCCTCGCTGAGCATGTCCTCCACCATGACTTCCTCACCCGTGCGCAGCGCTTCGAGGCAGGGACCGTCGTCCTGCCCGTACTGCGCCTCGTCGAGTTCGGGGGCGCTGATGCCGGCACTGACCACGGTCCGCGGACGGTTGGGCCGCTCCAGGGTGACGCCGCATCCGTCCGCGGCCGGATACAGCGCCAGCGCGCTGTCGGCCAGGGCACGGAGGAAGTCCTCGACCGTATGGGTGCTCAGCAGCAGGGAGGTCGCATCCGGTGATGCGGACGCCTGGTGGGCCATGATCCCCATTCCTTCCGGGCTCGCACCCGTCCTCTCTCCACTATGCGCCGAACCGCGTACTCCTCGCCCCGCGAGGTCGCGGGGCGAGGAGTACGCGGTCGTGACGTCGGCCGGTCCTCAGGTCAGTGAGCAGGCGGAGCCGTTGAGGGTGAAGGCGGTGGGGCTGGGGTTCGCGGTCGAACTGCTGGCCGTGAAGCCGAGGGTGACGGAGCCCGCCGCGGGGATCGCCGCGGTGTACGAGGCGGAGCTGACGGTCACCTCGGAGCCGGTCTGGGTCGCGGTGCCGCCCCACAGGTTGGTGATGCGCTGGCTGTCGGGGAAGGTCCAGCGCAGACTCCAGCCATTGATCGCGGAGCTGCCGGTGTTACGGATGATGATCTCGCCCTGGAACCCGCCGGTCCACTGGTTCGTCACCCGGTAGCCGATGCCGCAGGCCGCCTGCGATCCGCCGGAGGACGTGGTGACCGCCACCGTGCCGGAGCGCCCCGATCGGTTGCCGGCGGCGTCCCGGGCGTAGACGGCGAAGGTGTACGCGGTGGACGGTCCGAGGCCGGTGAGGGTGGCAGAGGTGCGGGCGGTGGTGGTGACGACGCTCTCGGCCCCGCCGCTGACGCGGACGACGTCATATCCCGTGACGCCGGTCGCGTCGGTGGCGGCGCTCCAGGTCAGGGTGACGGACGACGAGGTCACCGCCGAGGCGGCCGGTGTCCCGGGGGTGGTCGGGGGAGTGGTGTCTCCGCCGCCGGAGGAGTAGATGTCAGCCTCTTCGGAGGTGGCGGCGATGCCGTTCGCGCCGTTGAAGAGCCGCTGCCCCCAGGTGGTGAGCTGGTTCGGGTCGAAGTTCGTGACCATGTCCAGGTATTCGACCCCGCCGCCGTTGCCGCTCCAGGACCAGCCGAGGTAGCCGAGGCCGAGCTGCTGGGCGGCGGCCAGGATGGCGTCCTCGTCGGGGTTGCCGTCGGAGTGGTTGTGGCCGAACTCGCCTATGACAAGAGGGAGTTTGGCGGCGACGAAGCGATTCAGGTAGTCGCTGATCTCCGCGGCGGTGTCGAAGACGCCGTACATGTGGATGGAGAAGACGGTGTTGGCGTCCGGGTCGGCGGCGAAGACCGAGGCGGCGTTGTCGCGCATCGTGAACGCCCAGTCCTGGCCCCAGTTGGGGGCGTCCACCATGAGGGTGTGGTCGAATCCGGCGTTACGGAGCTTCTGGATGGCGGCCTTGGTGTCGGCCGTCCAGCTCGCGTAGTTGTTGTTGCCGTAGGGCTCGTTGCCGATGTTGACGATGACGTAGTTCTCCTGGCCGGTCAGCGCGCTCTGCACGCTGATCCAGTAGTCGGCGGCGCGGGAGAGGGTGACGGCGCCGCTCTGTTCGCCGTAGCCCGTGGTGTCGTGGACTTCCAGGACGCAGATGAGCCGGTTCTGCTTGCACTGGGCGACGACGTTCGCCACATCGGCGGTGTCGTTACGGGTCCAGCGATCACCGCTGGAGAGGACCACACGTACGGTGTTGGCGCCCTTGGCCTTGATGTGGGCGAGGGAGCTCATGCGGTCCGGATACCAGGTGTGGGCGTGGTTGACGCCGCGCATCACGAAGTCGTTCCCGGACGCTTCCGTCAACCGGCCGTTCTCGATTCGGAAACCGGTCGCCGCCGCGGCGGCCGGCGTGCCGAAGGCGAGCATGGGGAGGAGGAGACCCAGGAGGGCGGCGGCGACGGCGGCCACTCGTGCGACGGCGGGGGTACGAGTACGAGTTCGGGTGCGAGAACGGGATCTCATGGCGGCTCCAGGAGAGGACGGGAAACGGGGGAGGGGAACGCGTTCGGGGTGGGGCAGGGAACCATGGGGACGGGGCTTGAACGGGCGAAACGGAACGGGCGAAACGGAACGGGCGACGCTGGATGGGTGATGCTGAACGACCCACGCTGGAAGGGGCATTGGCCCCTGTCCGCGTCGGGGCTCAGCGGGAGGAGGAGGCGGCCGCCGCAGCCGTCGCCGTGCACTTGACGGTCGCCGACGGGGTGCCGGCCGTGGCCGGAGCGGTGGCGATGAAGCCGAAGGCGGCGCTCGCTCCGGGCGCCAGGGTGCCGTTCCACGTCGCGTTGGTGACGGCGGCCGAGCCGTCGGCGGCCGTGGTGAGGGTGCCGTTCCAGACCTGGCTGAGGCGTGCGCCGCCGGCCGGTACGACGGTCACGGTCCAGCCCGAGAGGGAAGAGGCGGACGTGTTGCTCACCGTCACCTCACCCTGATAGCCGCCCTGCCAGGAGGAGACGGCCCGGAAGGAGGCGGTGCAGGCGGGCTGACCACCACCCGGGTCACCGGGATCGTCGGGATCTTCCGGCGGGCCCGCCTCGAGGAGCGCGGCCAGCGGCGGATACCAGCGGGCGGCGATCTTGTCGTCGCCGGAGGCGGAGGGGTGCACCCCGTCGTAGGTGTCGGTGGCCGTGTTGAAGCCCGTCCACTGGTCCACCACGGTCACCGGGGAGCGGCTCGTGGTCGTGGCGCGGGCCCAGTCGGGAATCCGCGCGTTGAGGTCGACGACGCGCTGCGCACAGGCCGTGCAACTGCTGGGATTCAGCGGGATGAGCTGCGCGACGAGGATCTTCATGTCCGGGTTGTCGGCCCGCATCTGCGCCACCAGCTTGGTGTAGGCGGCGAGGATGCGGTCGGGGGCGATGCTGCTCCATACGTCGTTCGTGCCGAAGTGCATGACAACGATGTCGGGATGGGTGGCGGCCAGTCTGCCGGGGAGCAGGTTCCGGTCCGCCACGTCGGTCACCAACTCGCCGCCGTGGCCCTCGTTGTCGCCGTCGTGAGGCTGTCCGCAGCCCTGGGGGCCGAGGGTGCCGACGAAGTCGATGTCCGTGTATCCGGCGCTCTGCAGCCGGTTCCACAACACCGCCCGCCAGCAGCCCGGCGAGCCGGTGATCGAATCGCCCAGCGGCATGATGCGTACGGCAGCCGCTGCTGCTGCACGCTCAGCTGCCGGTGACGCTGCCGACTCGGCTGTCGGCGTCGCCGAGGGCTCCGCCGCCGGTGCGGCTGCGGCGTGCGGCGCGAGGATTGCTCCCATGATCAGGAGCACGGCGAGCAGGGTGGTCAGGAAGGTGAGAGCCGGACTGATCCGTAAGGTCCGTAAGTGTGAGTGGGGGGTGCTGCGCATCATGTTCCCTTCTCCGAACGAGGTGGGAGCGCTCCCATAACGCCATCAAGCCACCGTTGTCGCTGACACGTCAAGGGGTCGGCGAAGGGTCAGGTGCCGGTTGCCGAGCCGGCGGAAGGTCCGGAGAAAAATCCGGGGAGGGGAGCCAACTGCCGCGGCTCCCCTCCCCGATGGCGGCTCAGCGCCGCACGAGTTCGATCTGGTACTGCCGTTTCTGTGATCCGTCCTCACTGGTCACGGAGACGACGGTCACCGTCCGGCCGGACTCGTCGGCCCGGTCGATCGTCACGGTCGCATAGGGGTCACGTGCTGTCGCCGTGACCTTGCTCCGGTTCGGATCGCCGGTCACGACCCGGTACGTGGCCGTGTCGGGGTCGAACGAGGCGACCGGCACGCCGGCGACCTCGATCGACGCGGCCGCGGCGTCCGAGGAGACCCCGGGGCTCTTGGCGAACACCTCGATCTCGCTCATGGTGATGTAGCCGCCCGGACGGGCGGTCATGACCACACGCACTCCGCTCGTCGGCCCCGCCGTCAGCGGGACGTCGACCACCGGTGTGCCCTCGGTCCCGACCTCGACGGCGTCGCTCGCGTCGACCCATGCACCGTCGCCGGCCGCCCGTACCTGCACCTTCAGGCTCGCGGGGAAGGAGGCCGTGCTCCCGTCGCGATAGAAGTGCGCCACGATCCGGTCCAGGTCGCGTGCCGCCGGCAACGTGAACGTGACGGTGTCGGACGGGTTCTTGGTGTTCCCCGGCTTCCAGTTGGACCAGGCCTTCTCGGACAGGTTGCCGTTGCGCAGCCGCTCCGCGGAGTATCCGCTTTCGGTGAACGTGGCGTCGACCGAGACATCGTCGTCGGGCGCGATGTTGGTCTGCGCCGGTTCGGTGACCTGCACGCGCACGCTCGCGTCGACCGTGCTGCCGTCGACGATCTTCGCGGTGCCGTGCAGGGTCACCACCCCGGCCTTGTCGAACGCTCCGTCAGGCGCCCGCTCCCAGGTCACCGGCAGGTCGGCCCTGCCGCCGTTCTTCCCGACACCGACGACCGTGCCCGGCAGGTCCGGCGTTCCGCCCACATAGGTCTTGGCGCGGCCGGGGAGGGTCGAGGCGATGGTGTCGACGGTGACGACCGCCTTCGCGGGGATCTGCCGCCCGAGCGGATCCGTCGCCCGGCCGGTGACCCGTACCGTCCCGGGGTCGCGCCACTTCCGGTCCGAGGGCAGCTTCCACACCACGGGGAGGGAGCCTCGGGCGCCGTCCCGGAAGACCGGTGTCACTGTCTCGGGAAGCTTCGGGGCGCGGCCGGGGACGGTGAACGCCTCGGCCGTCTCGGTGCGCAGTACCGTCTCGTCGGTCACGGCCCAGCGCTGGTTCGCCGCCGAGGTCGGGGTGTACGTGGACACCTTGGCGCCGTCGGTGGAGGACTGCCCGGTGACGTCGATCAGGCGGCCGGTGGCAGCGTTGACGAACGTCCAGGTGTCGTCGCCGGTCGTCGACATGATCCATTGGGCGGTGTCACCGGCCGGACCGTCTTCCGGGTCCTCGAGGACGGCTTCGTTGTCGCGTACGGCGAGTCGCTTGCCGGTCGTCGCGTTGATGAGGGCGTAGCGCTCGCGGTTGTCGTCACCGGAGGTCAGCTTCTTCACGGACCACAGCTGCCGCGCGCTGCCGGGGTCGGTCGTGCGGATGACGACTCCGCTCCCGTCGTCCGACGGGGCCAGCGACTTGCCGCTCTGCGCCCCCTGCAGCCGGTAGACATGGCCGGGCTGTACGAGTGCGGCGTCCTTCGCGACACCGCTGACGCCCTTGACCAGGAAGGTCGTGACCGACTTCGCGGGCACGGACAGCGTGGCCGACCGGTCGGTGACACGAACCGGCGTCCCCCGGACGAGCGCGCCGTCGGCGCTTGTCACCACGGGTGTCACGGTGGCCTTCCGCGTCACCTTGCCGAAGCGCGAGAGGTCGAGGGTCACGGAGCGCGATGAGGTGCCGTCGTTCACATGGACCACCGTTGCCGCGTGGCCGGACTTCTTCACCGCCGCGACGCTGGACGGGTCGCTGACCTTCACGAAGTGATCGCCGGGGCGGATGTGGTGGGTGAAGTTCCGGATGGTGTTGAACTTCGAGTTGGTCCGGATCGGACAGGTCTCGAGCGTGTCCTCGGCTTTGCAGTTGAACGGGACGTGGATGCTGCCCCAGTTCTTGCCCGCCGCCGCCTGCGGTATCGAGTCCTCGACGGGCTGCCAGAACACCCAGGCCGACGGCTCCAGTTCGCGCATGTCGTCGACCATGCGGGTGGCGATCCCGAGCCCCGGTTCCATGCTCGTGAAGTCGGTGCCCGTTCCCCACGTGCCCTCGACCTCGCTCATCCACAGCTTCTTGCCGGCACCCTTGGCGACGTCTCGCGCGCTGGTACGCATGCCCGTGCCGTAGGTGTGGACGTTGAGCTGATCGACGGCGGCCCGCGCCGGGGAGCCGTAGGCGTTCCAGTTCTGGGTGAAGATGCCGGGGTTGGTCTCGTCCATCGCGGAGACCTCGGCGTGGGTCGAGGTCTTGCCGTCGAGCGCCTTGCGGAGTGCCAGGACCACCTTCTGCTGAAGCTCCGGTCCGGCGTGCGCGCCCTCCTGGCGTCCGCCCGTGGGCTGGCCGTTCGGTCCGAGCTGAGTGCCCCAGTACGGCGTGTTGGGCTCGTTGAGCGGGTCGATGGTGTCGAACTTGATGCGGTGTTTCTTCTCCAACTGCTCGGTCACACGCACCAGATAGGCGGCGAAGTCGTCGACGCGGTCGGCCCGGATCTGGTCGGTACTCGCGTCGAAGCCTCCGGAGACGTACCCGCTGACCGTCTGGAACCACGGCGGCGAGTTGCTGAACGCCTCCCAGCGGGTGACCTTCTTCTTGACCTGGTCCACCCACCAGCGCTGGCCCGCGTCGGCGTTCCAGTCCCAGTGGTCGGGGTTCTCGGGGTCCCACCAATCCTGGTCCTTCTGAGTGGTCCCCTCGGGGGCCTTCCAGAAGCCGTCCATCGTCGCGCCCGCCTTCATGTAGTCCTTGCGGACGTCAGGGGCGTTGCCGCCGCCGATGTTGTAGCGCGCGATGTTGAGGCCGAGACCGTCCTCGCCGAACAGCATGTCGACGAGCTTCTTGCGGATGGGGTCCGGGTAGCCGCCCGTGGCGTTGGCGAACCAGACGAGGCTCGTCCCCCAGCCCTCGAACTCCTGCTGCTGGTAGGACGGATCGATCCCTACCGTGACCGCGCTCCGCGGCGTCTGGGGCGGCGGTTCCGCGGTGGCGGCGGGCGCGGTGACGAGACCCGCGCAGAGCACTGGGGGAACTGCTGACACCAACGCCCGGACGAGGCGATGTCTGCTGGACAACGGCATTTCCTTCCGCAACACAGAGGCGAACAGAAACAACCAGAACCAATCGGGTTGAAGGCATGGTTTATGACGGAAATGAACACGTCAAGACATTGCACACGCTTCGGTGTTGGGCGCGGGACCACCACGTGGCGTTCGGGTACCAGCGCAAGGGCCGGTGTCCTGCCGGGTGCTTCACCCGGCAGGACACCGCCCCTGTCGTGTTGATCGGTGGGGTCAGCCGCACCGGCCCGTCGGCCGGGTGCGGGTCACCACGTCGGTGATGCCGGTCGTCGAGTCCAGCCACACCACCTGGCTGCCCGCCACGCGGCGGCCGAGCCCTGCTCGCCGCGGCTGCAGGAGACCCGGCCCTTGCGGGTGTCCGGTTCCCCGGGCGAGCCGTCCGCGGCGAACTGGTAGAGCTTGGGGACCGATTCGTGGCCGATCTCGGCGCCGGAGATGTAGGTGCCTACCGTCACAGCATCCTCGGAGACCGTCACGTCGTACGCGTTCAGCGCGTCGGGCCCGGTCTGCGGGCTGAGGTCCACCACGCCGGAGCCATCGAGCGCGGCGAGGCGCAGGGCCGTCTTGCCTTCTGCCGTGCCCTCGTGGAGGAGCCAGAAGACGTGCTTGCCGTTGATCGCCGTCGGGCCCCGGGCTCGGCGCTGGTGCCCCCGCTGCCGTCGCGGCGCCGTCGGGAGTCGCCGAGACGACGAGTGCGGCGACGCCGAACAGCGCCGCCGCAGGGCCGGTTCGCGTTCGCGCGTTCCGTGCGCCGAAGGACACCCCCTGGCCGACAGGGCCTAAGCCTTGTGCGCGACGCCGCCGAAGCTGTCCACCTCCTGAGGGTCGACCTCGGCTTTCCGCAGCTCGTCCTCCGCCTCGGGCTCGTCCTCCACGGCCGTGCCGGCCTCGGACGGCGCGGGGCGCCACTGGGCGACGGACACCAGGCCGGGCTCCAGGAGTTCGAGGCCGTCGAAGAAGCGGGCGAGCTGCTCGGGACTGCGGTTCACGCGGGGGTTGTCGCTGGCCTGGTTCCACTGCGCGACCATGGCGCGCATCTCCTTGGGATGGAACACCTCGGTGCTGTCGCAGAACACGAGGTAACTGCCGGACGGCAGGGCGTCCACCAGGCGCTGGACGATCCCGTAGGCGCTGTCGTCGGGTACATGGGCGGCGATACCGAGCAGCATCAGCGCGATGGGCTGGTCGAAGTCCAGCATCCGGCCGGCCCCTTCCAGGATCGCTGCCGGGTCGCGCAGGTCGGCGTCGATGTAGTCGGTGGCGCCTTCGGGGGTGCTGGTGAGGAGCGCCGTGGCGTGGGCGAGCACGATGGGGTCGTGGTCGACGTACACGATCCGCGCCTCGGGTCTGATCCGCTGGGCGACCTCGTGGGTGTTGTCGAACGTGGGCAGTCCGGTGCCGACGTCGAGGAACTGGCGGATACCGACCTCACCGGCCAGATACGTGACCGCGCGCTTGAGGAACGCCCGTTGGGCGCGGGCGATGTGGACGATCTCCGGGTTCAGCTCGCGGATCTGGTCACCGACCTCGCGGTCGATCTCGTAGCAGTCCTTGCCACCCAGCCAGTAGTTCCAGATGCGCGCCGAGTGCGGCACGCTGCTATTGATCAACGGAACGTCATGAGGCATGGGGCATCTCCGAGTTGGCCGGGCTGTTGCCACCCAACATAGAGCCGGAGGGCGGCGTACGTGGTCGGTCGCGTGATCTTCCGAACGTACGGCGCATGCCGGTGGTTCCGTACTCAGCGATGTCGGCGCAAGGTGAAAGCCGCGCCCGCCGTGATGAGGAGTCCCGCCGCGCCGCCGGCCACGAGGGGCAGGGCTGTACTGCCGTCGTCGGAGCTGTCGGAGGCCACCGCCTCACCGGGCGCGCTGGTGACGTCGGAAGGGGAGTCGCCCGCGGGCGTGCCGGTCACGTTCGTCGACGACTTCGTCGGAGTGCTGGTGGCATCCGCCCCATCCTGGGCACCCGGCTTGTCGTTCGCGGGACCGGCGCCCGTCCCGCCCCCGCCGCCGCCGGACTTGTCCTCGGCGCCTGCCTTGTCGTCGGCACCGGACTCGTCCTCGGCCGCCGCCCCGTCCTTCCCGCCCGGGAAGACCACGTCGGAGCAGGAGTAGTACGTGTCAGGCGTGCTCGTGTTCTGCCAGATCGTGTAGAGCAGATGGCGGCCGGTCCGGTCGGAGGGCAGCTTCGCCTTGATGCGGTAGGAGCCGTTCACCAGCGACGGGTCGGTGACGGTCGCGAAGGGACGGGACGGCAGGTCCGACCACTTGAGCGGCTTCGTGGGGTCGTAACCGTCCTTGGTGAGGAACAGTTTGAAGGTGCCCGTGTGCGGAATCGTCGACCGGTACGTGAGCGTCAGGTCCGCCCCGGCGGACAGCTTCGTCGCGGGCCAGTCGTCGCGGGCCAGGTCCAGCCCCCGGTAGGCGTCGAGGCCCCCGCTGCACAGCTTGCCGTCGGGAACGACCTGCCGGTCCCGGCCTCCGACATTGGCGAGGCGCAGGTTGTCGAAGGCGGCGATCCCGGAGGCGGTGGCCGCCTCGCAGGCCGCGCTCTTCGCCTGTTGCCCGCCCGGGGAGCAGGCCACCACCCGGCTGACCGGATTCGTAGGTGCCCCGTGCGCGGTGGCGGGCGTGGCGGCCCACACCGTGAGCAGAAGCGGAGCCACTCCGACGAGGGCGGCGGTGCGGTGTGCGGACATCCGTCGGGTTCCTCCTTGGCACGGCAAACGGGGTCGGTCCGCTGTTCCGCGACGGATGAGCCGCGGGCCACGGGCCGGCCCGGTGTTCCCGTGAAGTACGGGGCACACGTGATGTCCGTTCAACGCCCCCTGTACGAGCCGCCGATACGCGCCACTCCCCTTCCCTACGGCGCGCCCTCCGTGCCGGCCCGCCCCCTCACCAGCACCACCTCGAGGGTGCGCGGACCATGCACCCCCTCGACCCGGTCGAGTTCGATGTCGCTGGTGGCGGAAGGGCCGGAGATCCAGGTCAGCGGGCGTGTCGGGGCGATCCGCGCCATGGCTTGGGGGACGGACGAGACGACCTGGTCCGGAACCCGTACGACACAGATGTGGTGGTCGGGTACGAGGGTGATCCGGCGGCGTCCCTGGTCGGGGGAGCCGTCGAGGACGATCGTGCCGGTCTCGGCGATGGCGACGGCGCAGCCGGTGACCACACTGTCGACGCGGTCCAGTTCGTGGGCGGTGCTCGCGGCGCGATCGTGCACGCGCGTCGGGTCGGCCGCCTTGAGCCAGTGCGGCGGCAGCCCGGGCGGGACCAGCACGGTCTGAGAGCCCCGCTCGGCCAGGAGCCGCATGAGCAGCTCCGGCAACTCCTCGTCCGCGCAACGGTGGACGATCGCCCGGTAGTCCGCCAGGTTCTCGGCCAGCAGATCCACCGTCTCCTCGACGCTCCGCTCGCCGTGTTCGCGGAGATAACCCCGCTGAACCGCCTGCTCGTACGGCGTGTCGTCCCGTCGTACGTCGGCGAGCGCGCGCCGTACGCGGCCCAGGATCAGGTCCCTGCTGCTCACTTGCCGGTGTCCTTTCCGCCGTGCGTACGCTGCCACCAGTCGCGGAACGGTTCCGCCGGCACCGGCGGCAGATCGCGGCTCCCGCTCCACGCCTTGCCCGGGCCCGGAAGAGTACGGGGATGGAAGCGGCGGCTGCGCGAGGCCAGCCGCTGGCCGGTGCGCAGGGCGCCCGGGTGACGGAACGCCCAGCTTGCCGCGCGCATCGCGGCCCGTTCGGCGGCGTGTCCCCTGGCGGGTTTCAGCTTGACCTTGTTGCCCCCCTGGGTCACCACACCCCCCTGGACGACCCGCTCCCGCAGATGCACCAGCACCTCCGGGATGTCGATGGCCACCGGGCACACGTCGTAGCAGGCGCCGCACAGCGACGACGCGTACGGCAGCGAGGCGTCGATCTCACTTGCCGTCCCCCGGAGTTGAGGGCTGAGGATGGCGCCGATCGGGCCGGGGTAGACCGAGCCGTAGGCGTGGCCGCCGGCCCGCTCGTACACCGGGCATACGTTGAGACACGCCGAGCAGCGGATGCAGCGCAGCGCCTGGCGTCCGACCTCGTCGGCGAGTGTGTCGGTGCGGCCGTTGTCGATCAGGACCAGGTGGAAGGTCTGCGGACCGTCGGCCGTCTCGGAGTCCGTCGTACCCGTCCACATGGAGGTGTACGGGTTCATGCGCTCGGCCGTCGAGGAGCGGGGGAGTGTCTGCAGGAAGACCTCCAGGTCCTGCCAGGTGGGCACGATCTTCTCGATGCCGACGACCGAGATCAGCGTCTCGGGAAGGGTGAGGCACATACGGCCGTTGCCCTCGGACTCCACGACCACCAGGGTGCCGGTCTCGGCGACCATGAAGTTGGCGCCGGAAATGCCGACCTTGGCGCGCAGGAACTTCTCACGCAGGTGCAGACGGGCCGCCTCGGCGAGTTCGGCCGGGGTGTCGGTGAGGCCCTCGGGGGCCGGGCGGCCCCACTCGCCCATCTCGGAGCGGAAGATGTCACGGATCTCGCCACGGTTGCGGTGGATCGCCGGGACGAGGATGTGCGAGGGCCGGTCCTTGCCCAACTGCACGATGAGCTCGGCCAGATCGGTCTCGTACGCGTGGATGCCCTCGGCCTCCAGCGCTTCGTTGAGGCCGATCTCCTGCGTGGCCATGGACTTGACCTTCACGACCTCGGTCTCACCGCTCATCCTGACCAGATCCGTGACGATCCGATTCGCCTCGTCGGCGTCGGCGGCCCAGTGGACGATCCCGCCGGCCGCCATGACCGACTCCTCCAACTGCACCAGATAGTGGTCGAGATGACGCAGCGTGTGGTCCTTGATCTGCTTGCCCGCCTCGCGCAGCTCCGCCCAGTCGGACACCTCCGCGACCGCGGTGGCGCGCTTGGCGCGGATGGTGTGCGTGGCGTGCCGCAGATTGCCGCGCAGGGTCTCGTTGTGGACGGCTTCGTGCGCGGCCTTCGGGAAGGCCGGCATGCCCACGAAGGTGCCGCTCATGACTTCGACTCCTCTGCCGTGCTCCCGCTCATGCCAGGGGCTCCTCTTCCGTGCTCGCCAGGATCTCCGCGATGTGCACCGGCCGCATACCCGTCCTGAGGCGGGACATCGTGCCGCCGATGTGCATCAGACAGGAGTTGTCCGCGGCACACAGCGCGTCCGCGCCCGTCGACTCGGCGTTGCGCACCTTGTCGGCCCCCATCGCCGCCGAGACATCGGAGTTCTTCACGGCGAACGTGCCGCCGAAGCCACAGCATTCGTCGGCCCCGGGCAGCTCCCGGAGCTCAAGTCCCTTGACCGCCTTGAGGAGTCGCAGCGGCCGGTCGCCGAGCCCCAGAGAGCGCAGACCGTGACAGGTCGGGTGGTACGTGACGGTGTGCGGGTAGTACGCGCCCACGTCCGTCACACCCAGGACGTCCACCAGGAACTCCGTGAGCTCGTACGTCTTGGGCACGACCGGAGCGAGCGTCCGCGCGAGCGTGTCACCGCGGCCCTCCGCACGTGCGCGCTCACCCATCCGCGGATACAGCTCCCGCACCATCGCGCCGCACGATCCGGACGGCGTCACGATCGCCTCGTACTCGCCGAATACATCGGAGAAATGCTCGGCCAGCGGCTCCGCCTCATGGCGATAGCCGGTGTTGTAGTGCGCCTGCCCGCAGCAGGTCTGGCCCATCGGGAAATCGACGTCGACGCCCAGTCTGGTCAGCAGTTTCACCACGGCGCGCCCGGTTTGGGGATACAGCGTGTCGTTGACACAGGTCAGGAACAGGGCGACACGCATCGCGGCTCCTCGTGATCGGACATCGGATGAGTGCAGGGTACGCGGGACGTGCGCGGGACGGGAGACATCACGCACCGCGGCTGTCCCGCGCTGTCCCGCCCCGGCGCGCGCCTCACTACCGGGCGAGCCGTTCTTCGGCCACCTGCCAGACGGCGGTGGTGCCCCGCGGCTCGTACCGCGTCAGCGGCTGCGTACGCGCCAGCAGTTCACGCATCGCCGCACGGTCACCGACCAGGCCGTCGGCCCGGGCCTGGACCAGGACGTTGCCGAGGGCGGCGGCCTCCGGCGGGCCCGCCACGACCGGCAGCCCGCAGGCGTCGGCCGTGAGCTGGCACAGCAGGGCGTTGCGGGTGCCGCCGCCGACGATATGGACGACGTCGACGGGGCGGTCGGCGAGGGCCTGGGCCTCGGCGATGGCCCGGCGGTGGGCGAGGGCGAGCGAGTCGAGGATGCAGCGGGTGATCTCCGCGGGGGACTCGGGCACGGGCAGGCCCGCGTCCCGGCACGCGTCGGCGATCCGCGAGGGCATCCGGCCGGGAGCCAGGAACGCGGCGTCCCCGGCGTCCACGACGGACCGCAGCGGCGGTACGTCGGCCGCCTCGCCGAGCAGCGTGGCCAGGTCCGGGTTCCCCCAGGCCCGTACGCACTCCTGCAGCAGCCACAGCCCCATGATGTTCCGGAGATAACGGACCGTGCCGTCAAGCCCCAGCTCATTGGTGAAGTTGGCCGCCCGGCTCGCCTCGGTCAGGACGGGCGCGTCCAGCTCGAGGCCCGCGAGCGACCAGGTGCCGGTGCAGATGTACGCGAAGCGCTCGCCGCGGGTGGCCGGGACGGCGGCGACCGCGGACGCCGTGTCGTGCGAACCGACCGTTGTCACCGGGACCGGGCCGGTCAGCCCGGTCTCCTCCAGCACCTCCGGACGGAGCAGTCCCGCCGGATCCCCAGGCCGCCGCAGCGGCGCGAACAGCTTCAGATCGATCCCCAGCCGCGACGCGACGTCGTACGACCAGTCGCGGGTGCGCGGGTCGATCAGCTGGGTCGTCGAGGCGTTGGTGAGCTCCGTGCCCGCCTCGCCCGTGAGCCAGTACGTCAGCAGGTCAGGAATCAGCAACAGCCGCTCGGCTTGCGCGAGTTGCGCCGAAGAGCGGGCCGCCGCCAGCTGGTACAGCGTGTTGAAGGGCGCGTACTGAAGGCCCGTCCGGGCGTACAGCTCGTCCGCCGGGACCGTCGCCCACACCTTCTCCGCGACACCCTCGGTGCGGGCGTCGCGATAGTGCACCGGATTGCCGAGCAGCGCGCCGTCCGCGTCCAGCAGCCCGTAGTCCACGGCCCAGCTGTCGATCCCCAAGGAGTCGACGTGCCCGGCCGCACGCAGCCCGTCGAGGACGCCCGCGTACAGCGACAGAATGTCCCACCGCAGCCCCTCGGGGGTGCGCACCGGCCGGTTCGGGAAGCGGTGCGCCTCGGTGAGGTCGAGCGAGTCCGGCCCCAGACGGCCGACCATGACGCGCCCGCTGGACGCGCCGAGGTCGACCGCGGCGTACGACTTCACAGCCGTCACCGGAGGAACGCGGCGGCCACGCCGGCGTCGACCGGGACGTGCAGGCCGGTGGTGTGCGTGAGCTCCCCGCCGGTCAGGGCGAAGACGGCGTTCGCGACGTGCTCCGGGAGCACCTCCCGCTTGAGGATGGTCCGCTGGGCGTAGAACTCGCCGAGCTTCTCCTCCTCGATCCCGTAGGTGGCGGCGCGCTGCGCGCCCCAGCCGCCCGCGAAGATCCCCGAGCCGCGCACCACACCGTCCGGGTTGACGCCGTTGACACGGATGCCGTGCTCGCCCAGCTCGGCGGCCAGCAGCCGGACCTGGTGGGCCTGGTCGGCCTTGGTCGCGGAGTACGCGATGTTGTTCGGGCCCGCGAAGACGGCGTTCTTGGAGGCGATGTAGACGATGTCGCCGCCCAGGCCCTGCTGGATCATCACCCGGGCCGCCTCGCGCGAGACGAGGAAGGAGCCGCGGGCCATGATGTCGTGCTGCAGGTCCCAGTCGCGGGCCGAGGTCTCCAGCAGGGGCTTGGAGATGGAGATGCCGGCGTTGTTGACGACGAGGTCGACTCCGCCGAAGGCGAGCGCCGCCGCCTTGAAGGCCTCGGCGATCTGCTCCTCGGAGGTCACGTCGACGGTGACCGCGACGGCCTTGTCCGGACCGCCGAGCTCCTCGGCGACCGCGGCCGCGCCCTCCGCGTTCAGGTCCGCGACCACGACACACGCGCCCTCGGCCGCGAGTCGCCGCGCGATCGCCCTCCCGATACCGCTGCCGGCCCCCGTCACCAGTGCCACCCGCGTGGCCAGCGGCTTGGGCTTCGGCATCCGCTGGAGCTTGGCCTCCTCCAGGGCCCAGTACTCGATGCGGAACTTCTCCGACTCCTCGATCGGCGCGTACGTCGAGACGGCCTCGGCCCCGCGCATCACGTTGATCGCGTTGACGTAGAACTCGCCGGCCACGCGCGCGGTCTGCTTGTCCTTTCCGAAGCTGAACATGCCGACACCCGGCACCAGCACGATCGCGGGGTCCGCGCCACGCATCGCGGGGGAGTCGGGCAGCGCGTGCCGCTCGTAGTAGGCGGCGTACTCCTCGCGGTACTCGGCGTGCAGCTCCTTGAGGCGGGTGATCGCCTCCTCGGTGGAAGCGGTCGGCGGCAGGTCGAGGACCAGCGGCCTGACCTTCGTCCGCAGGAAGTGGTCGGGGCAGGAGGTGCCGAGGGCCGCGAGGCGCGGGTGCTCGGCGCTCGCGAGGAAGTCGAGGACCACCTCGGAGTCGGTGAAGTGGCCGACCTGCGGACGGTCCTGCGAGGCGATGGCGCGGATGACCGGCGCCAGCGCCGCGGCCCGCTCCCGCCGCTCGACGGCCCCCAGCGCCGCGTACCCGTCGAGCACCGGCCCGAACGGCTCGGCCTTCCCGTGCTCGGCCAGGAACTTCTCGGCGGTCCGGATGATGTGCAGCGAGTTGCGCTCGCACTCCTCGGCCGTGTCACCCCACGCCGTGATGCCGTGGCCACCGAGGACGCAGCCGATCGCCCGCGGGTTGGCCTCCTTGACGGCGGCGATGTCCAGACCGAGCTGGAAGCCGGGCCGGCGCCACGGCACCCACACCACCGTGTCGCCGAAGCATTCGGCGGTCAGCTTCTCACCGTCGGCCGCGCACGCGAGCGCGATACCGGAGTCGGGGTGGAGATGGTCGACATGGGCCGCGGCCACCAGGCCGTGCATCGCCGTGTCGATGGACGGCGCGGCACCGCCTTTGCCGTGCAGGCAGTAGTCGAAGGCGGCGACCATCTCGTCCTCGCGCTCGACGCCCGGATAGACATCGGTGAGCGCCCGCAGCCGGTCCAGCCGCAGCACGGCGAGCCCGCCCTCGGTGAGCGTGCCCAGGTCGCCCCCCGACCCCTTGACCCACATCAGCTCGACGTCGCCGCCGGTCACAGGGTCGGTGTCGGTGCCCTTCGCGGAGGTGTTCCCGCCGGCGTAGTTGGTGTTACGGGGGTCAGCGCCCAGCCGATGCGAACGAGCGAGGAGAGCGGCGGCTTGGGGGTGGGGTGCCATGGTGTGATCAGTCCTTCACGAATGATGTGTACGTGTACTGAAGCGCCCTGAAGGGGCGCGGGGAACTGCGCGACCAGCCACCACGCGGCCCGCAGGGTTACGGCATCCGCACCCCTACGGCGGTGAACCGGTCAAGCCCAGCGCAGCGGCTACGCTCCCCAACCCGCCTGCTGTCCGCCAACCCGCTCCTCAGCGATCCTCTGCGCCCAGCCGGAGGCGCGATACGCGGCGACCGGGTCGGGGTCCAGCCCCACCTCCTCGCGCACCTCACGCAGCAGCGGCCGTACGTCCGTGTTGTACGCGTCCATCAGCACGGCGTTCGCCTCCAGCACGTCGCCGGAGCGCTGGGCGGAGGCAAGGGCGTCGCGGTCCACGAGGAGTGCCTTCGCCGTGGCCTCCTGCACGTTCATCACGGAGCGGATGATGGCCGGGATCTTGGCCTCGATGTTGTGGCACTGGTCGAGCATGAAGGCGACGTCGGGCGTGAAGCCGCCGCCGCGGATCACCTCGTACATGATCCGGAACAGCTGGAAGGGGTCGGCGGCGCCCACCATCAGGTCGTCGTCGGCGTAGAAACGGGAATTGAAGTCGAAGCCGCCGAGCTTCTGCTCGCGCAGCAGCGTCGCGACGATGAACTCGATGTTGGTGCCCGGAGCGTGGTGGCCGGTGTCCACCACGACCTGTGCCTTCGGGCCGAGCTTGAGGCAGTGCGCGTAGGCCGTGCCCCAGTCCGGGACGTCCGTCGTGTAGAAGGCGGGCTCGAAGAACTTGTACTCCAGGAGCATCCGCTGGTCGTCGCCGAGCCGCTCGTAGACGGCGCTCAGCGCCTCGGCCAGCCGGTCCTGGCGCTCGCGGATGTCGTCCTGGCCGGGATAGTTGGTGCCGTCCGCGAACCACAGCTTCAGGTCCTTGGAACCCGTCGCGTCCATGATGTCGACGCATTCGAGCAGATGGTCCAGGGCCTTGCGGCGCACCGCCGCGTCGGCGTGACAGACACTGCCGAGCTTGTAGTCGTCGTCCTGGAAAGTGTTGGAGTTGATCGTGCCGAGCTTCACGCCCCGGTCCTGGGCGTGCTTGGCCAGGGCCGCGTAGTCGTCGACCTTGTCCCACGGAATGTGCAGCGCGACGCTCGGAGCGGCACCGGTGAACTCGTGGACCTTCGCCGCATCGTCCAGCTTCTCCTGCGGCGTGCGCGGGACTCCGGGCTGCGCGAACACCTTGAAGCGGGTCCCCGAGTTCCCGTACGCCCATGACGGCGTCTCGATGGCCTGGGTCTTGAGGGCGGCCTTCACCGCGGCGAGCTCGGTCACTTCGGGACTCCTGTGACTTCGGGTCTGGAAGACGTCGGTCTTAAGGGCATCAGTCTGAAGAGCATCGGTCTGGGCGAAGCACATCTGCTGAAACGATTCAGGGAGCGAAGCTATGAGCCTCCCGAAAAGCTGTCAACCCCCGACGCGAAGACCTTTGGCCGTGATCGGGTTGTGACCTCCCGCTACCGAAAATTTTCGTTCGGCACCCATTGACGTGACCTGGGTTACGTGCCTAACGTCCCGGCCATCCAGTTGAAACCTTTCACGACGTCGTGAGGCCGCCCCGCCCCCGCGTCGCTGAGGAGCCCCTCATGACCCACCCGTCCGACACGGGACCGACCCCGGTGCTGGCGCTCAGGGACATCTCGAAGTCCTTCGGCGCCGTCCGCGCCCTGCGGGACGTGTCCCTGGAACTGTTCCCCGGCGAGGTGCACGCACTCGCCGGAGAGAACGGCGCGGGCAAGTCGACTCTCATCAAGACGCTCGCCGGCGTGCACCGACCGGACGCCGGCCAGGTGCTGCTGGACGGTGAGCCCACCGTCTTCCACGGCCCGGCCGATGCCCGGGACGCGGGCATCGCCGTGATCTACCAGGAGCCCACGCTCTTCCCCGACCTGTCGATCGCCGAGAACATCTTCATGGGCCGCCAGCCCAGGCGTGCTCTCGGCCGTATCGACCACAAGTCCACCCACGCCGCCACGGTGGCCCTGATGCAGCGCCTCGGCGTCGAGCTCGACCCCGAGCGCCCGGCACGCGGCCTGTCCATCGCGGACCAGCAGATCGTGGAGATCGCCAAGGCCCTCTCCTTCGACGCCCGCGTCCTGATCATGGACGAGCCCACCGCGGCTCTGACGGGCAGCGAGGTGGCGCGCCTCTTCGGAGTCGTCCGCACCCTGCGCGAACAGGGCGCCGCGGTGCTGTTCATCTCGCACCGCCTGGAGGAGATCTTCCAGATCTGCCGGCGGGTGACGACCCTGCGCGACGGCGCCTGGATCTCCAGTGAGCCGCTGGACGGCATGACCGAGGACGATCTCGTACGCCGCATGGTCGGACGCGATCTCGAGGAGCTGTACCCCAAGCAGGAGGTCCGGGCAGGCGAAGTGGCGCTGAGCGTACGCCGGTTGACCCGCGAGGGCGTCTTCACCGACGTCTCCTTCGACGTCCGGCGCGGCGAGATCGTCGGTCTCGCCGGACTCGTCGGCGCGGGTCGCACGGAGGTGGCCCGGGCCGTCTTCGGTGTCGACCGGTGGGACGCCGGCGAGGTCGAGATCGACGGCCGGGCGCTGACGAGCGGCGCGCCGTCCACCGCCATGGCCGCCGGACTCGCCCTCGTCCCCGAGGACCGCCGCGCCCAGGGCCTGGTGATGGGCATGTCCATCGAGCGCAACATCGGGCTCACCGGACTGCGCAAGACCGTGAAGGCGGGGCTGATGGACCGGGGCGCCGAGCGGAGCCGCTCCCTCGACTGGGCCGTCAAGCTCCAGGTCAAGTACGCGCGTATCGCCGACAGCGTCTCCACGCTGTCCGGCGGCAACCAGCAGAAGGTCGTTCTCGCCAAGTGGCTCGCCACCGGCCCGAAGGTGCTGATCGTCGACGAGCCCACCCGCGGCATCGACGTCGGTACGAAGGCCGAAGTGCACCGGCTGCTCGGCGAGTTGGCCGCCGACGGGGTCGCCGTCCTGATGATCTCCTCCGACCTGCCCGAGATCCTCGGTATGGCCGACCGCGTGCTCGTCATGCACGAGGGCCGGCTCACCGCCGAGATCCCGCGCTCCGAAGCAACCGAGGAAACGGTGATGGCCGCAGCCACCGGGAGGGCCGCCGCGTGACGGTGACTGCCCCCAACCCCGCCCCCGCCGCCGAGGTACCCAAGTCGAGCGGCACCCGCCTGGTCGACCGCGTCTTCAAGATGCGCGAACTCGCCATCCTGCTCGTCTTCCTGGTGATGATCGTCATCACTCAGATGGGCAACAGCGAGTTCCTCACCGAACAGGGCATCAAGGACCTGCTGCTGAACGCGACGATCCTGGTCCTGGTGGCCACCGGCCAGTCCCTGGTCGTGATCAGCCGGAACGTCGACCTGTCGGTCGGCTCGACGCTCGGCATCAGCGCGTTCGCGGCCGGTACGTATCTCCAGGGCGGCGGCAACCCGGTCGTGGCCGTGGCCCTGGCGGTCCTGCTCGGTGTCGGCTTCGGACTGCTGAACGGTCTGCTCGTCAGCCTCGGCCAGGTGCCCGCGCTGGTCGTCACCCTCGGCACGCTCTACATCATCCGCGGCATCGACTCGATCTGGGTCGGCTCGCGCCAGATCACCGCGGCCGACCTGCCCGACGGCTTCGTGGACTTCGGTTCCGGCGGCATCTCCGCGGTGCCGTACCTCGCACTGATCGCACTCGCCGTGGTGGTCGCCACCGCCTACTACCTCAAGCACTTCGGCAGCGGACGCGAGCTGTACGCGCTCGGCTCCAACCCCGAGGCCGCCCGGCTCGCCGGCATCCCCGTGCGCAAGCGGATCCTGGTCGCGTACACCTTCTGCGGAGCCCTCGCGGGTCTCGCGGGCGCGCTGTACCTGGCCCGGTTCGGGAACGTCGACTCCGGAACCGGCAACGGCTACGAACTCACCGTCGTCAGCGCGGTGGTCGTCGGCGGCGTCGTCTTCACCGGCGGCTCAGGCAGCGTCTACGGCGCCGCGCTCGGCGCGCTGCTGCTGACCTCCATCAACAGCGTGCTGCCGGCCCTGGGTGTCAGCTCCGTCTGGGTGCTCGCCATCAACGGCATCCTGCTCATCCTCGCCATAGCCGTGGACCGTGTGGTCGCCACTCGGGTGGCGTCCGCCCTGAAGAAGAGGAACGCCCGCCATGGCTGACTCGCCCCTCGCGCGCGCCGTCCGCTGGGACACGGTCGTCGGCGCCCTCCTCATCGTCGTACTCCTGCTGTCCTTCGGCACCGTCGACGGCTTCGGCAACGCCCTCAACCTGTCGTTCCTGATCGGCAACACGCTGCCGATCGCGCTGATCGCCCTGCCGATGACACTGCTCGTGGTCTCCGGTGAGATCGACCTGTCGGTCGCCTCCACGGCCGGTCTGTCGGGTGCCGTGATGGGCGCGCTGTGGAACCAGGGGATGACGATCGAGACGATCATCCCCATCTGTCTGCTGCTCGGTGTGGTCTGCGGGCTGATCAACGGCCTGCTGGTGACCCGCCTCGGGCTGCCCTCCCTCGCCGTCACCATCGGCACCCTCGCCGCCTACCGAGGCATCGCACAGATCGTGCTCGGCTCGGACGCGGTGACCGACTTCCCCAGCCAGTACCTGGACTTCGCGGCCGGACGCATCGGGGACACCTTCATCCCGTACGCCTTCCTGCCCTTCCTGGTGCTGCTCGCGATCGCCGTGGTCGCGCTGCACGCCACCCCGTTCGGGCGGTCGCTGTTCGCGATCGGCGCGAGCGAGGAGGCAGCCCGGTTCGCGGGCATCCGCGTGAAGCGACAGAAGCTGATCCTGTTCACGCTGACCGGCCTGATGGCCTCGCTCACCGGCATCTTCTGGGCGCTGCACTACGCCAGCGCCCGCTATGACAACGCCACCGGGCTCGAACTCTCCGTCGTGGCCGCCGTGTTGCTGGGCGGCATCGACTTCGACGGAGGCAGGGGAACGCTCGGCGGCGCCATCGCGGGGGTCTTCCTGCTCGGCGCGTTGCAGAACGTGATGAGCCTCGTGAATGTCTCCGCGCAGTCGCAGATCGTCGTCACCGGCGTTCTGCTCGTCGTCTCCGTGCTCGGCCCGCGGGTCGGGCGCCAGATCTCTGTCGCGAGAGCGCGAAGCGCTCCGCTGAAAGGCCGTTCGTAGCGGGCCGTATGTGGCTGGTCGCGCCCACGCGGCGGAGCCGCACATCGATACAGCCCCGCGCCCCTTCGGGGCGCGGCACCACTCATCCCTGTAAAGGACCCCGTCATGCGCAAGTCATCCCTCCGCCGTACCTGCGCGGCCGTCGCCGCAGCCACCTCGCTCGCCCTCGCCGTCACCGCCTGCGGCGGTACCACCAAGGAGGACGTCAGCAAGGACAGCGCCTCCGCCGCCTCGGAGGGCAAGGCCAACCCCAACGCCGAACTGAAGAAGGGCCTGACCGTCGGCTTCCTGCCCAAGCAGGTCAACAACCCCTACTTCACCTCCGCCGACAAGGGCGGCGAGACGGCCCTCAAGGAGCTGGGCTCCACCTACAAGGAGGTCGGCCCGAGCAGCGCCACCGACACCTCCGGCCAGGTGAGCTACGTCAACACGCTCACCCAGCAGCAGGTCGACGCGATGGCCGTCTCCGCGCAGGACCCGGGCGCCCTGTGCACCGCGCTCAAGCAGGCCATGAAGAACGACATCAAGGTCGTCACATACGACTCCGACACCAAGGCCGACTGCCGCAACGCCTTCGTGTCGCAGGCCAGCGCCGAGGACCTGGGCCGCACCGAGGTGCAGCTGCTCGCCGAACAGCTCGACTACAAGGGCGAGATCGCGATCCTGTCCGCCGCGCAGACGGCGACGAACCAGAACACCTGGATCGACTTCATGAAGGACGAGCTGAAGGACCCCAAGTACAAGGACATGAAGCTGGTCAAGGTCGCGTACGGCAACGACGACGCCCAGCAGTCCTTCCAGCAGACCCAGGGCCTGCTTCAGGAGTACCCGAACCTGAAGGGGATCATTTCCCCGACCACCGTCGGCATCAAGGCGGCGGCCCAGTACCTGTCCGGCTCCAAGTACAAGGGCAAGGTCAAGCTGACAGGCCTCGGCACCCCGAACGACATGCGCAAGTACGTCAAGAACGGCACCGTCGAGGGCTTCGAGCTCTGGGACCCGGCGAAGCTCGGCGAGCTGGCCGCGCGTACCTCCGTCGCGCTGGTCTCCGGGCAGATCACCGGCAAGGAGGGCGAGACCTTCAAGGCCGGCGACATGGGTGAGTTCACCATCGGCAAGGACGGCGTGATCAACCTCGGCAAGCCGACCGTGTTCAACGCCAAGAACATCGACCAGTTCAACTTCTAGTTCAACTCCGAGGCCCTGGAGGGTCTTTGATGCAGCGCGTGTGCTTTCTGCTGAAGGTCCGTGAGGACCGGATCGACGAGTACCGCGAGCGGCACGCCGCCGTGTGGCCCGAGATGCTCGAAGCGCTCTCGGCCACCGGCTGGCACAACTACTCGCTCTTCCTGCGCGACGACGGTCTGCTCGTCGGTTACTTGGAGACCGAGGACTTCGCGGCGGCCCAGGCCGCCATGGAGGCCACCGACGTCAACGCCCGCTGGCAGGCCGAGATGGCGCCGTTCTTCGAGTCGCTGGACGGCGCCAGGCCCGACGAGGCCATGAAGCCGCTCACCGAAGTGTTCCACCTGTCCTGACCCCCCGACCCCCTCAGCTCGTCTCTTGACCCCTTCAGCTCGCCCCCTCCCTCGTTCGCCCCCTCCCGCACAGGAGCCCCCGGACATGAAGAGACGCACTCTGCTGGCGACCGCCCTGCTGAGCACCGTGGCGACCCCCGGCCTCGCCGGTATCGCCCGGGCCGCCGACCCGGGCCCCTCGCTCACCCTGACCGGCAGCACCACGCTCGACACCCAGGCCATCTACTTCGTCTCCTACGACGGCCTGGTCAACAACAACTCGTTCCAGAAGAACGGGCTGTTGACGTACAAGGGCTACCAGTACGCCGTCTGGTACACCGCCGACCGCAATGCCGTCGTCGGCCGCCGTGTTCTCGGTTCGAACACCTGGTCCACGGTCAAGGTCGGCCACACGCTCCGGTACAACGACTCCCACAACGTCATCTCCATGGGCATCTCCAAGGTCGACGGCCGACTGCACCTCAACATGGACTCCCACAGCGACGGCTTCACCTACGTCAAGTCGGTGGCCGGCCTCATGGACAACCCGGGCGGACTGAGCTGGACCGCGAGCCGCTTCGGCGCTCCCCAGTCCACCCTCGATGGCCTCGCGCTCACCTCGCAGTTCACCTACCCGCAGTTCATCTCGACGCCCGAGGGCCGGCTCCAGCTGAGCTACCGCGTTGCCGTCTCCGGCAACGGCCGCAACGCCCTCGCCGAGTACGACGGCACGTCCTGGACCAACCTCGGCGAGTGGACCAGCTCCACCGGCACGTACACCAGCGAGCACGGCTCCAGCACGGCCCGCAACATGTACCTGCACGGCATCGACTACGACAAGAACGGGCGACTGCACTCGTTCTTCACCTGGCGCGAGCAGAACGGCGCGGTGATGTGCAGCAGCGGCGGCATCACCAACCACGACACCGGCTATGTCTACTCGGACGACCGCGGCCGCACCTGGCGCAACAACGCGGGCACCGTCGTCGGCACCACCGGCGGCTCCGACAAGGTCGCCGTCACCGACGCCGGGCTGGTCGTGGACGCGCTGAACCCGGACCACTCGCTGATGAACCAGGAGAGCCAGTTCACGGACTCGGCGGGCCGGCCGCACGCCATCATCAGCTATGTGCCCGGCCGCTTCGGCCAGTGCACCACGAACTACGTCACCGACCGGACGAACAACGGCCGTGCCTTCCACGTCCGCAAGAACTCCTCCGGCGCCTGGCAGAAGACCGAGATACCGGTCCCGCTGAACTCCAGCCAGCGCACCAAGCTGATCCTCGACAAGTACGACAACGCCTACGCGATCTTCCCGTTCTGCCGTATCGCCGGGGCCTCAAAGGCCTCCGGGTACACGGACTGGACGATCTTGTACGACGGTGTCGGCGCCGGGCTGAACGCCTTCGGCGAGGTCGTGATCGACGAGACACGGGTCGCACAGGACAACTTCCTGTCGATCATGTACCAGGAGAAGTCCAGCGGTACGACGCCCTCCGCGCTGCGTAACCTCAACTTCCGCCTGCCCGCCTGACCGCAGCTTTCGTGGCGGGCATGCCGGTAATGTGAGGGCTTGCCCGCCACCCCGTCACCTTGGAGGTCCCTGCCCGATGGCCCAGTCGGTGGGTATCAAGGACGTCGCCCGCGTCGCCGGAGTGTCCGTCGGCACGGTCTCGAACGTCATCAACCGGCCGGAGACGGTCGCCTCCGAGACCCGGGCCCGTGTGCAGTCCGCGATAGACCGGCTCGGTTACGTCCGCAGCGAGTCGGCACGGCAACTGCGGGCCGGCCGCAGCAGGATCATGGGCTTGCTCGTCCTCGACATGGGCAACCCGTTCTTCGTGGACGTGGCGCGTGGCGCCGAGCGTGCCGCGCGCGACGCCGGGCTCGGCGTGATGGTCTGCAACAGCGCGCAGAGCCCCGGCGAGGAGGCCGACTATCTGTCGCTCTTCGCGGAGCAGCGGGTGCGGGGAGTGCTGCTCACGCCCGCCGACGCGACGGGGCGGAACATCGAGGCGTTCCGCCGTCACGGCATCCCGTTCGTGCTCGTCGACCGGGTCGCCGAGGGCACCACCGAGTGCTCGGTCTCGGTCGACGACGTGGCGGGCGGCGCGCTGGCCGTACGGCATCTGATCGACGCGGGCCACCGCTCCGTCGCCTATGTGAGCGGACCGCCGGGACTGAACCAGGTCAGGGACCGGCGGACGGGCGCCCTGAACGCGCTGGAGGAGGCGGGGCTCGGCCCCGACTGCCTGCGCGAACTGCCCACCGAGCGGCTCGACGTGGCCGCCGGACGCGACGCCGGCGCACGCCTCCTCGGCCTCGCCGAGCGCCCGACCGCCGTCTTCTGCGCCAATGATCTGCTCGCGCTCGGCGTTCTGCAGGCCATGTTCGCGGCCGGAGTCTCCGTCCCCGACGAGCTCGCGATCGTCGGCTACGACGACATCGAGTTCGCGGCCGCCGCGGCCGTTCCGCTGACCTCCGTAAGGCAGCCCGCGGTGACCATGGGCGCGCTCGCCGCGGAACTCCTGCTGGAGGAGACGGAGGCCGAGACGGCGCCCGTCCCGCACGAACACCGCCGTGTCGTCCTCCAGCCCGAACTGGTCGTACGCCGTTCCAGCCTGCTGCCCCGCTGACCCATGTGTTGAACTGGGACGCGCAGCCTGGAAGTCCGTACGTCTCGGGAGCCTCATGAGCGTCAGCTACCGCCAGCCGGGTGTCGTCCTCACCGACCGCCACTTCACCGTGCCCCTCGACCACGACGACCCGTCGGGGGAGACGATCGAGCTGTACGCCCGTGAGGTGGTCGCGGGCGACAAGGCACAGTGGGACCTGCCCTGGCTGGTCTATCTGCAGGGCGGCCCCGGCTTCGGCGCCAACCGCTTCATCGGGAAGCAGGCCTGGCTCGGCCGCGCACTCAAGGAGTACCGCGTGCTGCTGCTCGACCAGCGCGGCACCGGCAACTCCACGCCCGCGAGCCGCCAGACCCTGCCGCTGCGCGGCGGCCCCCGGGAGCAGGCCGACTACCTCGCGCACTTCCGTGCCGACTCCATCGTCCGCGACTGCGAGACGATCCGCCCCGCCGTCACCGGTGGCGCCCCCTGGACCGTGCTCGGCCAGAGCTTCGGCGGCTTCTGCACGGTGCACTACCTGTCGACCGCGCCCGAGGGCCTGAGCACCGCACTGATCACCGGCGGCCTGCCCTCCCTGGACGCCCACGCGGACGACGTCTACCGGGCCGCGTACCCGCGCATCGAGCGCAAGGTCGCCGCGCACTACCGGCGTTACCCGCAGGATGTCGAGCGGGCGCGGCAGATCGCCGAGTACCTGCTGCGGTACGAGCCCGTGCTGAACGGCGGCTACCGGCTCACCGTCGAGGCCTTCCAGTCCCTCGGCATCCTGCTCGGCGGCGGCGAGGGCAGTCACCGGCTGCACTACCTCCTGGAACACGCCTTCGTCCGCACCCCCCAGGGCCCGGCCCTCTCCGACGCCTTCCAGGAGGACGTCCGGTCCGTTCTCTCGTACGCGGGCCACCCGTTGTACGCGCTGGTGCACGAGGCCTGTTACGGCCAGGGCGACCGCCCCACCGCCTGGTCCGCGGAGCGGGTCCGCGCCGAGTTCCCCCAGTTCGACGCGGCCAAGGCCCTCACCGGCGACGGGCCCGTGCTGTTCACCGGCGAGTCCGTGCACCCGTGGACCTTCGACTGCGACCCGGCGCTTCGGCCGCTGCGCGCGACGGCGGACCTCCTCGCCGAACGCGACGACTGGGCCCCGCTGTACGACCCCGTCCGCCTCGCCGCCAACGAGGTCCCGGTCGCCGCGGCCGTCTACCACGACGACATGTACGTCGACACGGAGCACGCGCTGCGGACGGCTCGCGGCATCCGGGGACTGCGGACATGGGTCACGGACGAGTTCGAGCACGACGGGGTACGGGCGGGCGGTCCGCGCGTACTGGACCGGCTGATCGCCCTGGCGCGGGACGAGATCTGAAGGGTCGACGCTCAGCCCCGGTTATTGCTCTGCGGGCACGACGGGCTCGCACTAAGGTGCGGACCATGACGGAGGCGACGAAAGACCAGCTCGAGCCCATGCCCGACGACTGGCAGCGAGCTCTCGCGGTGGTGGCGCACCCGGACGACCTCGAGTACGGCTGCTCGGCGGCGATCGCCGCATGGACGGACGCCGGCCGGGAGGTCACCTATGTGCTGGCGACCCGTGGCGAGGCGGGGATCGACACGCTGGAGCCGTCCCGGTGCGGCCCGCTGCGGGAGCGGGAACAGCGGGCGAGCGCGGCCGTCGTCGGGGTGTCCGAGGTGGAGTTCCTCGACCACAAGGACGGTGTCGTCGAGTACGGGACCGCGCTGCGGCGGGACATCGCGGCGGCCATCCGCCGCCACCGGCCCGAGCTGGTGATCACCCTCAACCACCGGGACACCTGGGGCGGAGTCGCGTGGAACACGCCTGATCACGTCGCCGTGGGACGGGCCACGCTCGACGCGGCCGGAGACGCGGGGAACCGGTGGATCTTTCCGGAGCTGGCCGACCAGGGGCTCGAACCCTGGAACGGCGTCCGGTGGGTCGCCGTCGCCGGTTCGGCGACCCCCACACACGCGGTGGACGCCACGCCGGGGCTGGAGCGGGCCGTGCGCTCCCTGCTGGAACACCGCACCTACATCGAGGTGTTGACGGACCAGGACCCGGAGACGTACGTCCGCGGTTTCCTCACCGGCTACGCGCAGACCACGGGCGAACGCTTCGGCGGGAAGCCCGCCGTGGCCTTTGAGCTCTTCAGCCGCTAGACCGCGCTGAGCGCCGACGACCGATGACCGATGACGGTACGAGGGACAAGGTAGAGAGGCATGACGGGGATGGACGGGAACGGACGTCAGCTGGAGGACCTGGCGAACCGATTCGAGGAGCATCGCGGCCATTTGAGGGCGGTGGCGTACCGGATGCTCGGCTCGCTGAGCGAGACGGATGACGCGCTCCAGGAGGCCTGGCTGAAGCTCAGCCGTGCCGACGCGGACGAGATCAGGAACCTGGCCGCCTGGCTGACCACCGTGGTCGGCCGGGTCTGCCTGGACATGCTGCGCTCGCGCACCGCACGGCGAGAGGAGCCGATGGACACGTACGTCCCCGACCCGGTCGTCGGTTCCCTGGACCGGATCGATCCCGAACAGGAGATGCTGCAGGCGGACTCGGTGGGGCTCGCGCTCCTCGTGGTCCTGGAGACACTGGAGCCCGCGGAGCGGCTCGCGTTCGTCCTGCACGACATGTTCGCGGTGCCCTTCGACGACATCGCACCGATCGTGGACCGCTCCTCGGCCGCGACCCGGCAGCTCGCCAGCCGGGCCCGCCGCCGGGTGCGCGGCGCCGCCCCGGCGCCCGACCCCGACCTCGCCCAGCAGCGCAAGGTCGTCGACGCCTTCCTCGCCGCCTCGCGCGGCGGCGACTTCGAGGCGCTCCTCGCGGTCCTCGACCCGGAGGTCGTGCTGCGCGCCGACGCCGGTGCCCTCGTCGGCCGCGGCACGGCCACGTCCAAGCTGGTCCGTGGCGCCGTGTCGGTGGCGGAAAGCGCCTTCATGTTCCGGAAGTTCGCCGCGTACGCCCGGCCCGCGCTCGTCAACGGCTCGGTGGGTGTCGTCACGGTGGTCGACGGTCGGCCGATGTCCGTCACGGGGCTCACGATCGCGGACGGGAAGATCGTCGGCATGGACATCCTGGCCGACCCCGAGCGGCTCGCCCGGCTGGACTTCGCGGAGTTCGTGAGCTGACTCAGCTGACCCGGTGGGGCTTCAGGCGGCGACAAGCTCCGGGCGGGCCGCGGGGCTCGTGCGCTGCGGGCTCACGATCCGTCCGTCCGGGAGGAGTTCGCCCGTGTCGTCGAACGCGATGGTGCCGTTGCAGAGCAGATACCAGCCCTGTTCCGGGTGGGCGGACACGATCACCGCGGCGTGGTGGTCGGGGCTGTCGGCGATCGGGCACGGCGGCCGGTGAGTGCACATGATGTCTCTCCTGGGCTGCGTCGGGGCTTGTTCCTCAGTGGTAGCGCAGTCTGTTTTCGGTTTGTTTTCGGCTGTATTAGTGACCCCTCCGGGGGCGCGAACTCATCGGTGAGTTCTTTCCTCGCAGGGGAGTTGGGCGCTGAAGGGCCCCAAGCGCCCGTCACACCGCCGCCGGTGTAGGGGAGCCCGCTGCGTACAGTGGACGGCATGCGAGAACAACCCGGCACGGCCGTCCCCGACCGAACCGATCTGCGGGCCGACTGCACCCGGTGCTTCGGGCTGTGCTGTGTCGCGCTGCCCTTCTCCGCCTCGGCGGACTTCGCGATCGACAAGGATGCGGGGAAGCCGTGTCCGAACCTGCGGAGGGACTCCCGGTGCGGCATCCACACGGAGCTGCGGCAGCGAGGGTTCACCGGCTGCACCGTCTACGACTGCTTCGGCGCCGGACAGAAGGTCTCGCGGATCACCTTCGGCGGGGAGGACTGGCGGTCGGGCTCGCGCGCGGACGCCCGGCGGATGTTCGATGTGTTCCCGGTCGTTCGCCATCTCCACGAACTGCTCTGGTATCTCACCGAGGCCCTGGAGCTGCCCGCCGCTCGCCCGATCCACTCCGAGCTGCGCCGCGCGCTCGACAGGACCGAGGCGCTCACGCGCGGCACCCCGGACGAACTGGCCGAGTTGGACGTGTCCGCCGTCCGCGCCGACGTCAACGTTCTGCTGCTGCGGACCAGTGAACTGGCCCGCGCCGGCATCGGCCGGGGCAAGAAGAAGGAACGCCGTGGCGCCGACCTCATGGGCGCCCGGCTCAAGGGCGCCGACCTGAAGGGCGCCAACCTCCGCGGCGCCTACCTCATCGCCGCCGATCTGACGGGTGCCGACCTGCGCGGTGCGGATCTGATCGGTGCCGACCTGCGCGACGCCGACCTCACGGACGCCGACCTGACCGACGTCATCTTCCTCACCCAGCCTCAGCTCAACGCCGCCAAGGGCAGCCCCGGCACCAGGCTGCCGCCGTCACTGACGCGTCCGGCCCACTGGAATTAGTGGGCCACGAGGCAGGCCTCCTGGTTGGCGTGAGCCCTGATCTTCGATAGGTTAGGCAAGGCTTACCTAAGGGAGGTTTTGATGGGTGACCGTCACACCTGGACCGCCGTGCCGTCCATGGCGCAGCGTGCCCGCACCGTGCTGGCCACGGCATGGTCCTGCGCGGTGACCGCGGAAGGCGGTCGCGAGGAGTTCATCGGCGCGCACACCGTCGCCGAGGACGGCCGCGTGCTGCTGCGTCTGCCGGACGACAGCCTGCTCGCCGCGGCCGCGGTCTGCGCGCCGCGCGGAGAGCCGTCCGCCGTCCTCGAGTTCGCGGACGTCGCACCCGTCCCCGTGCGCAACCGCATCCGCGCCCGGCTCTGGCTGGCCGGCTGGTTCGCGCCCGAGAGCGGGGATCTGACCTTCCGGGCGACGCGCATCGTGCTGCGCGAGGCGGGCGGTGCGGTCGTGGTCGACCTCGACGAGTTCGCCGGCGCCGACCCCGACCCGCTGGCCACGGCCGAGTCCCGACTGCTCACCCATCTCGCCGACGCCCACCCGGACGCGGTCGAACGGCTCACCCGTCTCGTCGAGCCCGACAGCCTGCACGGCGCGGTACGCGTCCAGCCGCTCGCCGTCGACCGGCACGGACTGACGCTGCGCATCGAGCGGGCTCGCACCCACGGCGACGTACGACTGCCCTTCCACCGGCCCGCCGACGACGTCTCGCAACTGTCGGAGCGCATGCACGTCCTGCTCGCCCAGGCGAGCGCCGCCAACCGCCCCCGCGCGCTACAGAGGCAGCGCACAGACGGCGACGGGTGACGCGAACGGCTTGTCCGCGAGCTGGAGTTCGCCGGAGTTCTGGTCGACACGGAAGACGCTGACCGTGCTCGACTTCTGGTTCGCCGCGAACAGCAGGTTCCCGCCCGGCGAGAGAGCGATCTGGCGCGGGAAGTCGCCCTCCACCGGCACGGTGTCCAGCAGGCGCAGCCGGCGCCCGTCCGCCTCGACGGCGTACCGGGTCAGGCTGTTGTGTCCACGGTTGGCGAGATACGCGTACGAGCCCTTGGGCGTGACGACCAGCTGCGCCGGGTAATTCGTGCCCTCGCCCGTGCCGGTCGGCTGCGGATCGCCCGGCGTGAGACGGCCGGTGGCCGGGTCGTAGGCGCACACCGTGACCGTGTTGTCGAGCTCGTTCGCCAGATAGGCGAAGCGGCCCCCGGGGTGGAAGGTGAGATGGCGCGGGCCCGCGCCCGGACGCGTGTGTGCCTGGGAGACCGGGCTGAGCGTGCCCGCGGACGCGTCCAGACGATACGTGTAGACGGTGTCCGTCCCCAGATCGACCGCGAGCACATGGCCGCCGTCCGGACTGGTGATGAACTGGTGTGCGTGCGGCCCCTCCTGGCCCGGACCGGGTGACGGGCTGGAATGCGTCACCAGATCCGTCCGCTCGCCGAGCGCGCCCGAGGCGTCGATGGGATGCACGGCCACGCTGCCGGAGCCGTAGTTGGCGCTCAGCAGCCAGCGTCCACTGGGGTGTACGGACAGATGACAGGGACCGGAACCTCCCGCACCGCGCGTACCAAGTACCTTGTGCCGCCCGCTGGTCGACAGCCGGACCGCTGTCACGCCGCCGTCCTCCCGCTCGTTGACGGCGTAGAGCGCGCGCCCGTTCGGATGCACGGCGAGATAGGACGGGTCGCCGACGCCCGTGAGCGTTCCCTTCCCGGTGATCCGGCCCGTCGTGCTGTCGTAGGTCGCGAGGCCGATGCCCGTGCCGCCGCCCTCGACCGAGGTGTACGTGCCGAGGAACAGGGGGCGGGGGCCGGTGCGGCGGGGCGGCGTCGGGGTGGCCGCCGTCGGGGTGGTGGCCGCCGTCGGAGTGGACGTGGCCGCGGAGTCGGTCTCGGACGCCGCGCACGCCGGTACCGTCGTCACCGCGGCAGCGCCCGCGAGCGCGCCGAAGAAACGGCGCCTGCTCCAGCCGCCGTCGCGCGCTCCCCGCGACGGTTCCTCACCACTGCTCATGCCTGCACCTCTGGTGTCGGTCGCCCCAGCTGCGATCTCAGCCGAGACCCCCACCTTGGCAAGTCGCGGTGGTGAAGAGCAAACATCGCATGGGCAGGTGCGCACAGTGCAACGGCGGCTATCAGTCCCCGTCTCCGGGGGCTATCAGTCCCCGTCTCCGGCGGCTACCAGTTTCCGTCTCCGGCGGCTACCAGTCCCCGTCCCCGACCGGTTTCCCCGGTGCGTCCCCGAGTGGCTTCACCTGGTGGGGCGACGGCGGCTCCCAGGGAGTGTGGTCGTCGCCCAGCCAGTCGCCGACCGGCTTCACCGAGCCGAGCGCGTCCGTGGGGGACAGATCGGCGGCGTCCTGGTCGTAGTAGTCGAACCACGGCAACCCGGCCCGTGTGTAGGCCGCGCGATCGACGGGCGAGGGCGGCGCCGCCTCGCCGGTGATGCGCCGCCACTCGGGCGGCGTCACCAGGTGCACGAACACACGCCCCGCCGCCGTCTGCGCCCAGTCCGTGAGGGGGCGGTCGTCGCGGTAGACCTCCTGGCGCATCGAACCACCGACCCCGAGTCCCATCGCCGCCGCGGGCCGCGGCGAGCCGCCCGCAGGGGATGCCGGCCCTTGCGGGCCGCCCGCCCAGGCGGGCATCGGAGCGCCCATCGGAGGCGGGGGAGGAGAACCGGGCGCGGCCATGGGGAGCGCGGCTCCATAACCGCCGGTCGCCGTCATGCTCCGCCGCCGTGCCGCCTGCTCCGCCGCACGCCGCTGCGCCTCCCGCCATGCGGCCAGGGCGGTGTCATTCAGCGGGAACGACTGCAGCTGTACGCCGCCCCACACCTCCTCGCCGGTGACCTGTCCCTCGACCGTGGCGCCGAGCCCGAGCGGAACCGCCACGAACTGACGGACCGTGCCCTTCCCGGAGTTGATGCCGTCGAGCCACGGCTGGCGCGGCAGCACCACATAGTTCTGCGGATCCCGCACCAGGCGGGAGCTCCACGGCTTTCCCGAGACCGCGCACACCTTGCCGACGCCCACCTGCAGGGCGGCCGGCTCCGACGTACCGGCGAAGCTCAGCCACATGGCCTCACGCAGATACACCGGCAGCATCACACCGCCGCGTGCCAGCCACTCCGGGGGCACCGTGTCCGGAAAGTCCTCGACACGCCGTATCGGGAACTCGCCGAGGCCCGGCGGCAGCGGATGGGTTCCCGTCTCGGGCAGGCGCAGGGTACGGATGAACCGGACCAGCACGCCGCCCGGCAGCCGCAGCGTGTTCCCGTCGATCCGCACGGTGCTGTCGGTCATGCGCACTCCTCTTGTCCGGGCGTTCTCGTCGTGCGGTCCCGCGCCGTTGTCGTGTTCGTCACGTAGCACGATTCGACGGGGTGGGACGGTTCCGCCGCGACCAGGGCCTTCGCCGGCTCAGCCCCTGGCGCAGGCGGGTCAGCCGGGGCATGCGTTCGCGCTCTTCCCGCGTGCACCGGTCCAGTTCCTCGAGGAGTCGCTGGGAACGGTGCTCCATGTCGAGTTCGTCGAGGATCCGGGTGACCTCCGTGAGGACCGCGCCGTGCAGCTGCCACGAGCGCACGTCCCGCTGGACCTCGTCGAGGAGCAACTGGGCCAGCTTGTCGCGGGTGGCGGTCGCCGCGGCCAGTTCGGAGGCGAGCCGGGCCTCCGCGGACTCCGCGCTGCGGCTGACGTCGGTGGTGACCAGCACGGCGAAGCTGACCACGGCGTCGGCGACCTCGCCCAGGAGCCGCTCCAGTGCCGCGCCGATCTCCCGCTCGAACAGCGGCTGCGGATCGCGCTCCTTGGCGAGGTCGGTGAGGGTGCGCGCGAGGACACGCAGGACCACCGTGCAGATCTCCAGTGTGTCGAGGCCGGTGCGCAGGACGACCCGGTGCAGCAGCCCTTCGCGTACGCGGGGATTGAGGCGCAGGCTGTCCTCGGCCTGTTTGAGGGCCGCGTCCACCTCGACGATGTCGTGGTCGAGGCGGCGCGCCTCGTGCAGCCGCTCGGTCGCGTCCGCCACCACGGGGGCGCGACCGCCCGCCTCCTCGCCGAGCAGCAGCATCAGCTGGCGCATCCGGCGCGCCAGACCCTCGATGGACTCACCGGCCACGCCCACCCACACCGGAGGAGCGAAGAGCAGGTTGAAGCCGAGCCCGACCACGGCTCCGATGAAGGTCTCCAGCACCCGGGCCCAGGCGGTGTCGCCGACTCTGGTGACGCCGAGGACGAGCATCGCGCTGATCGCCACCTCGGGCACGAACTCGCTGACCCGCACCAGATGCCCGACGGCCAGCGACGCGAGGATGAGCAGGGCCAGGCTCCACCAGGTCAGTCCGACCAGGACGCTGAATCCGATGGCGATGACGACACCGGCCACCACCGCGTTCACCCGGCGTATGCCGGTGGTCAGCGTGGCGTAGAGGGTGACCTGCACGACGAGGAGCGCGGTCAGCGGAGCGGTGAGCGGGGCGGCCTCGGGGCTGAACTGCAGTGCCACGACGTACGCGATCGTCGCGGCCGCCGCCGACCGCACCGACTGGACGACGACGGGATCCTGGCGCCACTTCCGGGCCTGGGCCACACCGGTGGCCCACGTCTCACGTACATCGCGCATCTTGGGGCACTTCCCGTTTCACAGCCGCACCGAACGTGTCCAGTCGGCGCAGCTCACCCGAGACGACGGCAAGGACGCACAGGCCGAGCGGTCAGTCTGACACGGCCGAGAAGGTCACGACGACCCCCTGGCCTGCGGGTGGGCTCAGGCGTACAGCTTGTCCAGGAAGGCGGACAGATGGCCCGTCGTCCGGGCGATCTGCTCCTCCGTCGTGAGGCTCTCCTCCATGCGGGACCCCGACTCGGGCGTCTTCTTGCCGCGTACGTACAGGGAGCAGGCGAGGTCGGTGCACATATAGACACCGACGGAGTTGCCCTCGCGGCCGGCCGCACCCGCCTTGCGTGCCGTCATCAGGGAGACGCCGTTGCCCGGGTGCGTCGTCAGGCACAGCGAACACATGCTGCGGTGCAGGAAGCCGCGCCGCGAGGACGGAAAGCGCAGGGTGACGCCCACGAGGCCGTCGCCCCGCTCGGTCACGAGGTAGCTGCGGTCGGGCGCGCCCGGATCGCGCCAGCCGAGGAAGTCCAGGTCGTCCCAGGGGCGTTCGGCCAGGTCGCGCGGTATCGCTAGGCGTTTGGCCTCTCCCTTGGAGCAGTTGACAAATGAGTTACGGATGTCCTGCTCGGTGAGTGCTCTCATCTTGTAACCGATCCTAGAGGCTCTAGTTTTGCGTCTAGGCTAACTAGCCAGCCGAAGGAGATCGAATGGATTTCGGGAACACCCCTTCACCGCGGGAGCGTGCGCTGCGCCATGTGGCGACCATGTCGTCCGGGCCTGCCGTGGATCCTGCACTACGGGTGACCCTGAATCTCCACCCGGACCGCCTGGTGCGCGGGCTGCCGATCCTGGAGGCGCTGGCCGAGGACGGCACGTACCACTCGCAGTTCGTCACCGGCACGAGCAACGGCGGGCTGACGGCACATCCCGGCGGCGACCGCCGGCGCTGGGAGAGCCGGATCTTCGCCGGGGCGTACGACGCCGCGGCCGCGCACGAGCGTCCGGTGTACGGCGCGCTGAACTTCCGGCGGCAAGTGGTGGGCGCCGCACCGAGGTTCGGCTCCGCGCACTTCCGGCTGACCGGAGACGTGCTGCGGCGTGCCACGTTCTGTTACCCCGACAGTTCCGTCGATCCGACGGCGTTCGGAGTCGCCGACGGCATGTCCCTCATACCGCTGGCGGAGGAGGACGACCGGGACGCCCTCGACGACTACATCGAGGCTCAGGTGCACGGACGTGTCGTACTGGACCGAGACGCGGAGGCCCTGGTTCTCGACCCCTGCTACCGCGGCACCCCGGTGGAGGCCGCGGCCAAGCTGCTGCCGTGCCCGGTCGAGTGGCATCCCGGATACCGGCTCTCCGTCGAGGAACTGCGGCGCCACCCGGACTTCCGCGGTCCGGAGTACGTCGAGTTGGGCGCGCGGATCTCCGAGGACGGCCACCTCGACCCACGGATCATCGGCGACGCCGCCCGCACGGGCCGCCACGACCCGCAGGACCTGAAGAAGGTGTGGCACTGCCTCGCGCGCTTCGGGGCCCCTGCCGTCTGATGGCGGCCGGCTGCTCCTCCTCCCTTTCCCTCCCTTCTATTCGTCGTCGCTGTCCCTGTTCGACAGACGAAGCGCGAGGGTCCGCAGGAGTTCGGTGCTCGTGATGTCGGACCGGCCCGTGTCGTGCACCTCGGCGAGTTCGGAGAAGACGAACGCGAAGGCGCCCACCAGGGAGATCGCGGCGGGCATCAGTGCGTCCACGACGGCCTGGCCCGCCTCGGCCGGAGTCGCGTCGACAGGCACCTCGACCGGCGGGAACACCTCCGTGACCAGCCTGCCGAGCTGGGCGTCACCGACGTCCGCGTCGACGTCCGCGTCCCCGTTGAGCCTGCGCACCATCTCCTGGGTCTCGGTCAGGACGCCGATCGCGCGCAGGATGATCTCGCTCTGTTCCATGCGCGGAGCCTAAGCGCTCGGCGTGAAGTCCGGTTGCACAACGGTGCGGGTGGCGGCGGGCCGGCCGTGTGGCTCCGCGCGGCGGACGGTGTTCGCGAACGGCCCGCGGCGTGTGTGGTGTCTCTCGTACGCTGAATCGGTTCAGGTGGGCAGTCACGGCGATGAACGGAACGGGGTGGGCGCGGGATGCCTCAGGAGCGGGTCCGACGGATCCTCGAAGCGGCCGGGCTGTCGTCGGAGCGGCCGGCCCACTGCCGTCCGTTGGGCGGCGGGACGTACAACGGCGTCGAGGAGCTCGTCCTCACCGACGGCAGCCGCTACATACTCAAGACCCCGCCCCCGCCCACCGCGCCCGGTCTGAGCCATGAGCGCGAACTCCTTGTCTCCGAGGCGGAGTTCTACCGCGCGGCCGCCACGGTCGACGTGCCCGTGCCGCGTGTCGTGGCCCTCTGCCTCGACGCGTCCGCTGCCACCGGCCGTCATCTTCTGATGACGGCCTGTCCGGGCGATCCGTGGGGTTCCTTCCCGGACGCCGAACAGGCCGAGCTCCGCCAGGAGTTGGGGCGACAGGTGGCCCGCCTGCACCGAGTGTCCGGACCCGGATTCGGCTATCCCTCCGGCGCGCTCGGGCCGTTGGCCGCCGACTGGCGTACGGCCTTCACCGTGATCTACGACGCCGTCCTGGACGACGCCCGCCGCTATCGCGCCTGGCTGCCCATCCCGGTGGACGAGGTGGCACGGGCCGCGAAGTCCGCGTACGACGCCCTCGACGAGGTTGTGGCCCCCTGCCTCGTGCACTTCGACCTGTGGCGGGGGAACATCCTCGTCGAGCGCCCGGAGGGCACCGGGCCGCCCAGGATCGGCGGTCTGATCGACGGCGAGCGCATGTTCTGGGGTGATCCACTGGCGGACTTCGTCTCCCTGGCCCTGCTCGGCGACATCAAACAGGACGAGGCCTTTCTGACGGGCTATCAAGAGGCGGGCGGTCAGGCCGATTTCACCCCGGCGGCCCGCCGACGCCTCGCCCTCTACCGCAGCTACCTGTACCTGATCATGCTCACCGAAACAGTCCCGCGCGAGTCGGGCACCGACCACGAGTCCTGGCTCCACGAAGCCGTCGCCCCGGAACTCACGGCTGCCCTGGACGAACTCGAGGCGTGAATCTGTGGCATGGGAAGGCGTCGACGGGCCGCACGCGGAGAGAAGGCCCCGACCGGACGGGGGAATCACGGTCGGGGCCTTCTGATTCAACGGTAAATTACCGACGGGTGTTCCCAGGCCCGGACCGTCCAACCGTGAGCCGTGTCACGACCGGCGCCGCGCGCACCGCACAAGCCTGGAGCAGCAAGGTGCCCGGGACCGCCGTGCGGGCGGCGCTGAGGCCGGCGTGGTCGCGCGGGCTCGTCTGCAGGGTCCTGTGCAGTTCCCGCATCGCCGCCTGCGCCCTGCGGATCGGCGGTCCGGCTGCCGTCGACCGCGACCGTCAGGGCACGGGGCAGCGCGGCCACATGCCCGGTGATCCGGCTCCACCGCTCGTCCTCGGCGTGGATGCCCTGGTCGCCGAGGCGAGGCCAGTTGCCGGCATCATCAGTACCGGGACGGACAGCGTGAGAGCGAGAAGCGCGTTGCCGGTGACCACCTGGGCCGCGGACGCCAGCAGCGTGCCGAGGCAGATCGCCGCGAACTGCCGGCCCGCCTGACGCAGCGAGCCGTAGACCGTGGCCTGCACCAGCACCAGCACCACCGCCACCCAGGGCGCCATCAGCGCCAGCGGACCACCCAGCCACTGACTCGCCGCCGTCCATGCGAGCAGAGCCGCCGCGGCGGCTTTGAGTGACTGCACGAAAACGTCCTGCTCCCTGCCCGGTCCACCCCCGGCCCGTCGCGCCGCACCGACAACGGCCCGCGCCTCGTCCCGCACCCGGTCCCCGACCTGACGCACACGGTTCATGCGGGGCGGGTGGCCGGAGAAACGGGGGGTTCATGCCTCCCGGCACGATTGCGCGTAGTGGGACCCCCAGTAGTCGCCGAGCGGTCGGTGCGGCTCAGTCGCCCGATGCCAGGGGACTGTCGGTCAGCGACGCCAGCAGATGGCCCGGATCCCGGTAGACGGCACGAGCTCCGGCCTCCTCCAGGTCGGTGCGAGGAATGCCGCCGCACAGGACGCCCACGCAGAGGACACCCGCCAGGCTTCCCGCGCGCATGTCCCAGACCGTGTCGCCGACGAACACCGATCGCTCGGCGGGTGCCCCGGCGAGTTCCAGGGCGCGCTCCACCGGCTCGGGCGCCGGCTTGCCCGCCCGCACCTCGTCGGCGCTCGCCGTGGCCCGGATGGCCTCGTCGGCGTCGAGGGCGCGGCGCAGCGCTGCGAGCTCCGGCCCGCCGGCGGAGGTGGCGAGCACGACACTCCAGCCGTCGCGGTCCAGGCGTCGCAGCAGGTCCCCGGCATCGGGCAGGGGTGGCAGCCGGTCGAAGTACGTGCCGTAGAGGGTCTTGTGGGCGGCGCTGAGCGTGTCGTCCTCGTCCGTGTCCCGGTTCTCGCCCAGCAGATGCGCGACGAGGTCGTGGGCGCCGAGGCCCACCGCCCGGTGGATGGCGTGCATCGGCACCCGGTGCCCGGCCTGCCGGAAGGCCTCCCACCAGGCCGTCACATGAAGGTGGTTGGTGTCGACGAGTGTGCCGTCGACATCGAACACCGCCGCTCGTTCCATGGGCTGTCCCTTCGCCGCTCGCCAGACTTCCCGCGTACCCGCGTACCCGCGTACCCGCGTACCCGCGTACCCGCGTACCCGCGTATCCCGCGTAGGTCGTCACGGACCGCGCACGCCGTGCGGCGTCTCGCGATGCCGCGCCCAGGCCAGCAGTTCGTCCGCCGACCAAGTGGTGACCACGCGCCCGGCGGGTACCCCGCACTCCTCGGCTCGCGCACACCCGTACCCCTGCCAGTCGAGCTGGCCGGGCGCGTGGGCGTCGGTGTCCAAGGAGAACAGGACGCCCGCGTCGACCGCCCGGCGCAGAAGCCGGCGCGGCGGATCGAGCCGTTCCGGACGGCTGTTGATCTCGACGGCCGTTCCCGAGTCGGCACAGGCCGCGAAGACCGCGTCCGCGTCGAACTGCGACTCGGGCCGCCCGCGACCGCCGACGAGCCGGCCCGTGCAGTGCCCCAGCACGTCGGACAGCGGGTTGCGTACGGCGGCGACCATGCGGCGCGTCATGGCGGCCGCGTCCATGCGGAGCTTGGAGTGCACCGACACGACCACGACATCGAGCTGTTCCAGCAGCTCCGGTTCCTGGTCGAGCGAGCCGTCGTCGAGAATGTCGCACTCGATGCCGGTCAGCAGCCGGAAAGGAGCCCATCGGGCGTTGAGTTCCGCCACCACGGCGAGCTGCTCCCGCAGCCGCTCGGGGGTCAGCCCGTTTGCCACCGTGAGGTGCGGCGAGTGGTCGGTGAGCACCGCCCACTCGTGTCCGAGCCCGGCCGCCGCCCGCCCCATCTCCTCGATCGGGCTCCCGCCGTCCGACCAGTCCGAATGCAGATGGCAGTCGCCGCGCAGCAGCGCCCGCAGCCCCTCACCGCCCTGAGACAGTGGATCCGGGCTCTCCCGCTCCAGCCGTTCCAGATAGCCCGGCAGCTGCCCGGCGAGCGCCTCGCGCACCACCTGCGCGGTCTTCGGCCCGATGCCCCTCAGCGACTCCAGCGACCCGGCGGCCGCCCGTCGGGTCAGCTCGTCGTCCGGCAGCGCGGCCACCGCGGCCGCCGCCGTACGGAACGCCCGTACGCGATAGGTGGGGGCCTGCGACCGTTCCAGCAGGAAGGCGATCCGGTCCAGGGCCTCGATCGGGTCCATGCCTCCACCTTCGCGCGGCTCGGACCGGGCCGCGCGGCAGCCACCTGATCCTCCCTGTGCCACCATGAAGTGCGCCCCTCGTTTCGGGTGCCGACCACGTCGGCGCGGCCTGGGCCACGACGACTGACATCGCCGCCTTGGCAGGCTTACCAGCGGCATGCATGTGGAACCGGTGGGATCATGACCGAAAGCGCAAGCCCCTACATCTCGCACCCGCGGATCACCGTGCTGGGCGTCCAGCCCGGGAATCCGCCCTTCCGCATCGTGGAGATCGACGGCTATGTCATCGGCGAGGCCAAGGCCCTGACGGACGTCCTGATGGCCGCCGCGGCGTACGGCATCCCGGTGCACGACGCCGACGACCCGGAAGTCGTCCGCTGGGTGGGCGGCGACAAGCTCACCTGGACGGTCCACTAGGGCCCGTGTCGGAACCGGGGCGGCTGTTGCGCCCGAGCCGCCGTGCTCAGGCCGCGCCGCGGCGCTTGCGTGGATGCACGGCCCGGCCCAGCCGCCTGCCCAGGAGCAGATGACCGACGATCGCCCCGGTGATGTTGAGCAGCACGTCGTCGATGTCGAAGGCGCGCCCGGTGATCAGCGCACCCTGCACCAGCTCGACCAGCAGCATCACCACCGCGGTCAGGGCGACCACCCACAGAAACCGGCGGGCCCCGGGCAGCAGCACGGGCAACAGGATCCCGAAGGGGATGCCCAGGACGAGATTCCCGCCGATCTGCTTGACCGCGTCGCGGAGTTCGGGCTGGTCCAGGTAGGCCCGCAGCGAATGTCCCGGGCGCAGATTGCTGTGCGTCAGCGACTCGGAGGCCGGAGACGGCTGCAGCGTGAGCCGGGCCAGCGCGGCGGCGAACGCCACCATGGCCGCGACGGCGACCAGCAGCACCAGCAGGCGAACGAGAAAGGGAAGTGGTCGTCGGCCGGGCGGTGCTGCGGTCCGCCGACGGACCGACTTCGCCGTACGCGAGCGTGACGTCGAGACACGGGCCATACAACCCTCCAGCGTTCAACTGACGCCTTGTCAAGGATGGTTACCCCCGAACCGGACGTCGATGCCCACGACCGACGGGTCCGACACGAGGACGGCCGGTTTTCCCGGGCGACAGCGGGGCACTCCGGGCGGATACGTGTCGCGCGCCGCCGCCGGACGGCCGGCGGACGGTGTTTGGATGACGTATCGGATATATCGACTGAAAAAGGTCAGAGCTTCGGAGGTGGCGCATGACGCGGCGTACGGCTTTCCTCCACGCCTTGTCCGACTTCCTCCTCGCGCTGTTCGAAGTCCTCGCGTGGTGGGCCGTCCTGGCCGTCCTCTGGCTGGTGTTCATCTCGGCGGTGGACGCCCTGGAACTGGTGCTGGGCGCCGCCGTCGCCCTGGTGGGCGCGGTCGCGGCGCGTGCCGCGCGCCGGGCGGCGGGCGCGCGGTGAACGGCTGGACCGTCACGGCGACGGTCGCGCTGGCCGGGGGAG
>NZ_VBZC01000066.1:0-49905 GCF_005786655.1 Streptomyces montanus | reverse complement strand
GACGCGGCGCCCGCGGTGGGCCCCGTGCGCGCCGCCGAGGTGGTCGCCCTCCTCTCCGAGGAGCCGCCTCGCGAGTACGGCGACGACCTCGCGGCGGTCTGGCGCACCGCCCGGCGCGGCGGTGACGCCTATGCGGCTCGCTGGAGGGCGGAGGCGCGGCGGCTGGGTGCCGCGGCGGCGCCCGCGGCCTCGGCGCGGAACGCAGAACCCACCGCCGGGCCAGGAGCGGACGGACAGTCGGCTCACACACCCGATACCGGTGCGACCAGCGCGCCGGACAGCCCCGTTGACGACCACCACGCCGCGGGTCTCGTCGCCGCCCTCGCGTTTCCTGAGCGGGTCGCCCGGGCCGGGGGCGGCTCGTACCTGATGGTGTCCGGTACGAGGGCCGAGCTCGGGGACGGGACGGGGCTGCGGGAGGCTGCGTGGCTCGCGGTCGCCGTGGCCGACCGGCCCGTGGGAGCGGGGCTCGCGCGCGTGCGGCTCGGGGCGAGGATCGACGAGGAGACCGCCCGGCGGGCCGCCGGGGCCCTGTACGGCGAGAGTGAGGAGGTCCGCTGGGCCGACGGGGACGTCGTCGCCCGGCGCGTCGAGCGGCTGGGTGCCGTGGAGTTGACGGTGCGGCCGCTGCGGGACGCCGACGCCGGGCTCGTACGCGATGCGCTGCTGGACGGGTTGCGGGAGGAGGGGCTGGGGCTGTTGCGGTGGTCGCGGGATGCCGAGGTGCTGCGGCAGCGGCTCGGGTTTCTGCGTCACCATCTGGGGGCTCCCTGGCCCGAGGTGTCGGACGACGTCCTGCACGCGCGCGTGGACGAATGGCTCGAGCCCGAGCTGAGCCGGGCGCGGCGGCGTGCCGATCTCGGGCGGATCGACGCCGGGCAGGCCCTCGGCCGGCTGTTGCCGTGGGCCTCGGGGGACGCGGCACGCTTCGAAGAGCTGGCGCCCGAGCGGATCGAGGTGCCGAGCGGGTCCAGAATCCGGATCGACTACGCGGATCCCGAACGGCCCGTGCTCGCGGTGAAGTTGCAGGAGATGTTCGGGCTGCAGGAGTCCCCGGCCGTCGCCGGTGTGCCCGTACTGGTGCATCTGCTGTCGCCCGCCGGGCGGCCCGCCGCCGTCACGTCCGACCTCGCCTCCTTCTGGCGGGACGGGTACCGGGGCGTGCGGGCCGAACTGCGCGGGCGGTATCCGAAGCACCCGTGGCCCGAGGACCCCGCGACGGCCGAGCCGACCCGGCACACGAACGCACGCCTCAGGCGCTGACCGGTTCGGGATCGCGCTCTTGCGTGGGCGACGGGTCACCGGGGCGTCGGCTGCGGGCCTCCAGGTACAGGGACAGCGACAGCAGCGCGACACCCAGGACCAGCAACCCCCACGGCAGGTAGGTCGTCAGCGAAAGGACCAGGAGGCGCTGGGACTTGACCAGGTCGACCGTCGACTCGATGTAGTCCTCGCGTATTTTGACGTGGCCGGAGAACGCGGTCACCTTGTCACGGCCCCCCAGGAGCGTGCCGCCGCGCAGTTCCTCCTGGTGGATCTCCTCGCCGTAGACGGGCGCTCCCGTGACGGGTTCGACCCAGAACTTGCGGACCGTGGTGTACCAGCGGGTCGTGCCGGTCTTGGCGACCGACTCCGGGGTGATGCCTTTGACGGGCATGGCCTTCGGGAAGGGGACCTTCGTCCAGGGGATGGTCTGCTCGAAGTAGTAGACGCTCACGCCCCGGAAGTCCTGTGTGCCCTTGTAGTGGATGGGTGCGGTGATACGGGCCTGCGCGTCGAAGTACTCGTAGTCCCGTTTCTCGGTCAGGAAGGGCCACTTGAACTCGATGCCCTCGCGCCTGACGGGGTCGCCGTCGACCATCTCGCCGGTGGCGTGGACGGGCTCCTGGGTGTGCGCGTCGAAGATGTAGCGCTCGGGGATCTTGGAGACCATCTTGCCGTCGGGGCCCTGGACGTAGGACAGGCCGTCCCAGACGACGACGTCGCGGCCCGCGGTCTTCTCGATCTTCTCGGATGCCTCGACGTTGCCCCTGAGGGTCTGCACGATGGAGACCTTGTCGACTTTCCGGGCCTTCATGGAGCCGTAGTCGAGGAGCGTCGCGTCCTTCGCTTCGAGGACCATGTCCTGGTACTGGTTGGCCGGGATCTTGGCGAGCCGGGGAAAGGCGTACCAGCGCAGCAGCGGAGACAGTGCCGTGCAGAACACGGCGAGGGCGAGCAGGATCAGGCTGGCCTTGCGGCGCATCTCGGCGGCCCTCCCTACGGGTCAGGGGTGCTCGGGGACGGTGGTCAGCAGCGGCTTCGGTGAGGTCGTGCCGGCCGGTGTGCCGATGGCCGTGAGCGTGAAGACCAGCGCGAGCGCGACGGCGAGACCGGTCGCGGCGGCGATGAGGACGCGCATGCGGAGCCTCCCCGGTTAGCTGATGGAGCGTCAGGGCTGGGGCACCGTAGCAACGGCGGGGCGAGATGAGAACACGTTGCGCACACGGACAACGGCGCCCCCTCCGCCGACTCGGCGGAGGGGGCGCCAGTGACTCAGGGCTTACTGGGCGCTGGGGCTCGGCGAGGTGCTGGGACTCGACGAGGCGGCCGCCTCCACCTTCAACTCGACCGTCAGCGTCGCGCCGCCGGTGGTGTTGATACGCAGCAGGAACGTGCCGGTGGTGTCGTCCGCGTACAGCTTCGGCAGCTTCAGCAGGCCGTTCGCGTCCGTCTTGAGGCCCTTCAGGGTGCGGATGGTCTTGCCGTCCGCGTCCTTGAAGTAGGGGCCCTTGTCGTTCTCGGTGGCGTCGTCCGCCGACTTGATGAGCGTGGCGGTAGCCGCGACACCGTCGGCGACGGCGCCCTTGTACGTGGCCTTCACCTCGACCTGGTTCGCGAACTCGCCGCCCGCTACGCAGGTCAGCGCGGTGCTGCTGGTACGCACGAGGGCATCGGCCTGGCGGGCGGTGACCGTCGCCGCGTAGTCGAGGCCGGACACGCTGCGGCCGACGACGGTGGCGCGGACCTCGAAGTCACCGGTCTTCTCGCCGGCCTTGAGCGCGGGCGCGGTGGCCACGCCGGAGCTGTTGGTGAGGACCGTCGCGACACTCTCGCCACCGGTGAAGGCAGCGTCCGTGTCGCCGACGATCGTGAAGCGGACCCTGACCTTCGGCACGGCTTTTCCGGCCTTTGTCTCGGCGCGCGTGGCGATCCGCTCGGTGAAGGCGTCACCGGCGGTCGCGGTGAGCTTGCCGGTGCCCGCGTTCTCCAGGTGGTCCACCGTGTCGGTGGGCGTGGAGGGCGTGGAGGGCGGGGATGTCGGGGGCGGTGTGCTCGACGGGGGCGTGCTCGACGGCGGCGTGGAGCTCGGCGGGGTCGGGCTCGTGGAATCGCCGCCGGTCGACGGGGTACTCGGCTTCGACGTACCGGGAGTCCTCGACGGCGGGGTGGGAGTGGGGCTCGCGCCGCTGTAGTCGTCGCTGCGGCCGGAGGGCAGCGTGCCCGTGCCGTCCGGCACCTCGTGCGTGCCCTTGCGGTAGTAGTCGAGCCACGTCAGGACCAGGTTCAGGTAGTCCGTGGACTGGTTGTAGCTGAGGATCGCGCGGTTCAGGTCCTTCTCGACGGACAGGTCGCGGTCCGCCCGGCACAGGTAATGGCCAGCGGCGAGGGCGGCGTCGTAGATGTTGTTGGGGTCCTTCTCGCCGTCGCCGTTGCCGTCGCGGCCGGACCACGCCCAGGTGGAAGGGATGAACTGCATGGGGCCGACGGCCCGGTCGTGGGTGCTGTCCCCGTCGTACGCACCGCCGTCGGTGTCGGTGATCTTCTTGAAGCCGTTGCCGTTGAGGACGGGGCCGAGGATCGGGCTGAGCGTGGTGCCGTCGGCATCGACTCGGCCGCCGCGGGCCTGGCCGGACTCGACCTTGCCTATGGCGGCGAGGAGTTCCCAGGGCAGGTTGCAGCCGGGCTTGGCGTCGCGCAGCGCCGCCTCGGCCTTCTTGTAGGCGTCGAGAACGGTCGCCGGTATGCCCGCTTCGACGTCGCCCGTGCCGGTGGGGGTCCCCGTGCCGGGTGTCGGGGCAGGGCTGTTGAGCGGCGGGAGGTCCGTGTAGTACGGCGAGTTGCCGGTCGCGCTGGTGTCGTCGCCGGCCTCGGGTGAGGGCTGCGAGCCGGTGTTCTGCCGGCCCTGCGAAGTGTCGGTCACGCCCGGTGCCTGGGAGGCGGAGAGGGCCGCGACCGCGGCCGCCGCCACAGCGGTGGTTGCCGCTCCTTTGGCCAGCCTTCGACCGAATTGCGCCGCCATTGCGTGAACCCCTCCCGTCGACGAGCGCCGCGCTCCGCGCGCTACCTTGCGGTCCCGGCCGTACTGCCCAGCACGGCGACCCAGGTGACCCTACGACAACTTCTGTCGCGCAGACAGTTGTTCGTGCCCGTTTTTCACCGGTTGGCCGGATCCGTTTTCGCCTACCCGGGTGTCCGGGACCATACGCCGCCCGTCCCGCATACTGGGCGTCACCGATCAAGGCCCGCCAGGCTCGGTCAACTCCAGGGACCGTCAGGCTCGGTCAATTTCGTTCGCGGGGAGCCCAGTTGCCGTTCACTCTCAGCCATGCCGCGGCTGTCCTGCCCGCCGTACGCGCTGATGGAACCGGCCGTGGCCCGCTGGTCCCCGCGGTACTCGTGGCCGGCTCGTTCGCGCCCGATCTGACCTATTACGCGGCCGGCGCGTTGCCCGGGGCGATGGAGTTCGGCGACGTCACGCACTCCTTCGCCGGAGTGTTCACGGTCGACGTCCTCATCACCTGGGCACTCGTGGGCGCATGGCTGCTGCTGCGCGAGCCGTTGGTCGCGTTGCTGCCGCCGAGTTGGCAGGGCCGTACGGGTTCCCTGGTGCGGTGCGGTGCGCCACGTGCCCCCTTCAGTCCGTCGCTCGCGCTGTGGTGGTACGTGTCCGCGGCGCTCGGCGCGCTGACGCATGTGGTGTGGGACGCGTTCACGCATCTCGACCGGTGGGGGATGCGGTTGTTCCCCGTGCTGGGACAGGAGATCGCGGGCTCACCGCTGTACTGGTATCTGCAGTACGGGGGTTCGGCGGTGGCCGCGGTGGTGATCGCGGTCTTTCTGGGGGTCTCTCTGCGGCGACTGCCGGCCGTGGAACTCGTGGGGCTGCCGGTGTTGTCCGTACGGGACCGGTGGCTCGCCGTGCTGGTGATCGGTGGCTGTGCGGCGGTGGCCGCGGTGCAGAGGGCGGTGCGGTGGTGGGACTACTGGGGGTCGAGTGCCGAGCCCTGGGAGCTGATTCCCACCGTGTGCTTCGGGGCGGGGGCCGGGCTGGCCATCGGTCTGCTCGCGTACGGCGTCGGTGTCAGGGTGTGGCGTCCGGCTCCGGCTCGTCCCAGCCCGGCAGCGGATCGTACGGAGCGGAGCCGTCCGACTCCTCGCTGATCTCGCTCTCCGGGGTGAGGGCGTCATCTGTCGGGCCGCCGTCGCGGCCCTGATCCAGCCCGCGGTGCACGGCCTGGGCTATGCGCTCGATGGTGCCGACGCCGTACGCCATCGTCGGGTTGTCGTGGGACAGGACGACGATGCGGTACGTGCTGCGGCCCTGGCCCGTGAACGCGCCGACGCTGTGCACGCGCCAGCCGTGCGTCGCTCTGGGCAGCCAGCCGTTCTTGACGTGCGCCGTCAGACCGCTCGGCATGCCCGCGGGAACGCCCCAACGCTGGTCGCGGCGGACCTCGCTGAGCAGTTTCAGGCCGTACGCGCGGGAGCGCAGGAAGGAGCTGGGATTCGTCAGCACACCCAGCAGCCGCAACTGGTCGGCGGCCGTGGTGCGGGTCAGGCCCCAGTAGCGGCCGGGGCCGAGGACGGTGGCGCGGGTGCGGGTGCGGGTGAGGAAACGGTTCAGGTAGCTGTGCCCCAAGGCGGCCCAGAGGCGCCCGGCGGCGGTGTTGTCCGAGCTGACGATCATGGGCCGTATGTTGGCCGCTTCCCAGCTTGTGAGTCTGCGCCGCAGTTCATCCGCCCGCCGCAGCACGCCCTCCATGATCAGCACCTTGGCGACGCTCGCCGAGTCGTACCGCAGCTCACTCGCGTACGCGCAGGTCAGTCCGGAGGCGTCGGCCACCGCCACGGAGACGGTGCCGTGCCTGGACGACACGACCGCCCGGATGTCCCGGGACAGGCGGGCGGCGCGCTCGGGGTCGCGGGCGGAGTGGCAGGGGGCGACCGCGAGGGGGCCAGGACCGGGGGTGTCCGCAAGCGTGCGATGGCCCGCGCTGCCCGCCGGGACGCGGCGAGTGGCGTCTCCGGTCGGGGTTCGGGGGCTGCTGGCGCCGTTCGCCAGGGCAGGTATCGGCGTGAGCAGCACCGACGCGAGTGCTGCGACGAGTGCCGTGCGGCAGTGCCGTATGTGAGGACCCATGCCCGCATCCTCCGGGCGCACCGCGCCCGCGGCTCCCGCTCGGGGGCCACGCGGGTGACAGGGTCCTCGGACACAGGCCCGCGTCAGGCGAGGGCCCTTGGAGAAGGTCCCGCACCAGGCAGGGGCTCTTCTCCGGACAGGTGCCCTGCTCCGGTTGCCCGTGGGGGCGCCCCTTGTCGAAAAGGGGCACCCCATCCCCGGTCCGCCGGAGGCTAGTGCGCCGCCGACTCCCAGTCGTGGCCGGAGCCCACCGACACGTCGAGGGGCGCCCTCAGGCGCACCGCGTCCGCCATTTCCCGGCGGACGAGTTCCTCGGCCAAGTCCCGCTCGCCCGGGGCGATTTCCAGGACGATTTCGTCGTGGACCTGAAGGAGCATGCGGGACTTGAGGTTCGCCTCGGTCAGCGCCCGGTCGACGTTCAGCATGGCGATCTTGACGATGTCGGCGGCCGTGCCCTGGATGGGCGCGTTGAGGGCCATGCGCTCGGCCGCCTCGCGGCGCTGACGGTTGTCGCTGTTGAGGTCCGGGAGGTAGCGGCGACGCCCGAAGAGTGTCGCCGTGTAGCCCGTCGCCCGCGCCTCGTCGACGGCCCGGCGCAGATAGTCCCGCACGCCGCCGAACCGCTCGAAGTACGCGTCCATCAGGGCACGTGCCTCGCCCGCGTCGATGTTCAGCTGCTGGGAGAGGCCGAAGGCCGACAGACCGTACGCCAGGCCGTACGACATCGCCTTGATCTTGCGCCGCATCTCCGCGTCCACCGCGGCGGGCTCGACCGCGAACACCTGCGAGGCCGCCGTCGTGTGCAGGTCCTCGCCCGAGGTGAACGCCTCGATCAGGCCCGCGTCCTCGGAGAGGTGGGCCATCACGCGCAGCTCGATCTGGCTGTAGTCCGCGGTCATGAGGGACTCGAAGCCCTCACCGACCACGAAGCCCCGGCGGATCGCGCGGCCCTCATCCGTACGCACCGGGATGTTCTGGAGGTTCGGGTCCGTGGACGACAGACGGCCCGTGGCGGCGACCGTCTGGTTGAAGGTGGTGTGGATGCGGCCGTCCGCGGCGATCGTCTTGATCAGGCCTTCGACGGTGACCCGCAGCTTGGCCTGCTCACGGTGGCGGAGCATGATGACCGGCAGTTCGTTGTCGGTCTGGGTGGCCAGCCATGCCAGGGCATCCGCGTCCGTCGTGTAGCCCGTCTTCGTCTTCTTCGTCTTGGGCAGGCCCAGTTCACCGAAGAGGACTTCCTGCAGTTGCTTGGGCGAGCCCAGATTGAACTCGTGCCCGGCCGCCGCGTGCGCCTCCTTCACGGCCTGCTGCACGGCGCCCGCGAACATCTGCTCCATGGCTTCGAGATGGGCCCGGTCCGCGGCGATACCGTGCCGCTCCATGCGGGCGAGCAGCGCCGACGTCGGCAGCTCCATGTCGCCCAGCAGATCGGCCGCGCCGACCTCCTGCAGCCGGCCGCCGAAGGCCTCGCCCAGGTCGAGGACGGCCCGGGCCTGCACCATCAGCGCCTCGGCCTCGGCAGTCTCGTCGGCGCCGAAGGCGAGCTGCCCGTCGGCCGCCGCGGCCGGCGCCAGCTCCCGGCCGAGGTACTCCAGTGACAGCGCCTCCAGGTCGAAGGAGCGGCGTCCGGGCTTGACCAGATAGGCGGCGAGCGCGGTGTCCATCGAGACACCGGTGATGCTCCAGCCGTGCTCGGCGAAGACCCGCATGGCGCCCTTGGCGTTGTGCAGCACCTTGGGCTTCTCCGGATCGGCGAGCCACTGCGCGAACGCGTTCTCGTCGCCCTCGTCCAGCTGCGACGGGTCGAACCACGCGGCGGGTCCGGCGGCCGCGGCGAGCGCGACCTCGGCGACGTGACCCGTACCCAGCGCCCAGGTGTCGACCGTTGCTACACCGAGGGCCTCCGTGCCGTGTTCGGCGAGCCACGACTTCAGCTCGCCCGCGCCGAGCACCGCACCCTCGAGCGCCACGCCCTCGGCGACCACCTGCCGGGGCTCGGCCTCGTCGGCCCCCGGGTCGACGGCCAGCAGCCGCTCACGCAGCGACGGATTACGGATCTCCAGGGTGTCCAGGACCACCGCGACGGCCTTGCGGTCGTACGCGGCGCGCTCCAGGTCGGCGACCGTCCTGGGCAGCTCCACATGCCGCTCCAGCTCCGTCAGCCGGCGGTTGAGCTTGACCGACTCCAGATGGTCGCGGAAATTCTGCCCCGCCTTGCCCTTGACCTCCTCGGCCCGCTCCACGAGCTCCGCGAACGACCCGAACTGGTTGATCCACTTCGCGGCGGTCTTCTCCCCGACGCCCGGAATGCCCGGCAGGTTGTCGGACGGGTCGCCGCGCAGGGCCGCGAAGTCGGGGTACTGCGTGGGCGTCAGCCCGTACTTCTCGAAGACCTTCTCCGGTGTGAACCGCGTCAGCTCGGAGACACCCTTCGTCGGATACAGCACGGTCGTGTGCTCGGAGACCAGCTGGAAGGAGTCCCGGTCCCCGGTGACGATCAGCACCTCGAAGCCCTCGGCCTCGGCCTGCGTGGCGAGCGTGGCGATGACGTCGTCCGCCTCGAAGCCGTCGACGGCGAACCGCTCGGCGCGCATCGCGTCCAGCAGCTCGCCGATCAGCTCGACCTGGCCCTTGAACTCGTCCGGTGTCTTGGAACGGTTCGCCTTGTACTCCGTGAACTCCTCGGAGCGCCAGGTCTTGCGGGACACGTCGAACGCCACCGCGAAGTGCGTGGGCTCCTCGTCGCGCAGGGTGTTGGCCAGCATCGACGCGAAGCCGTAGATCGCGTTCGTCGGCTGTCCCGTCGCCGTCGTGAAATTCTCCGCGGGCAGCGCGAAGAACGCTCGGTACGCCAGCGAGTGCCCGTCCATGAGCATCAGCCGCGGGCGCCCGCCGCCGGAGGTCTTCTCGGTCTTCTTCGATGCTGTTTCTGCCACGCCCCCGATCCTGCCACGCCCCACTGACAACGAGCCCCGCCCGTTCCCCGCCTCGGCCCGGGCCAGGTCGTTGTCACTGTCACGTGGCAGGATCAAAGGAGTACCTCACACATGTGCTCGAAGAGGAGGGCCGAGATGGCCGGCAAGCCGCCCCAGGGTGATCCGGTTCAGGACGCGCCGCAGGTCGCCGGGCCCAAGCACGCGGCGGCCGGGCTGCCCGCCATCGGGCACACCCTGCGCGTCGCCCAGCAGCAGATGGGTGTGCGGCGCACGGCGCTCACCCTGCTCCGGGTCAATCAGAAGGACGGCTTCGACTGCCCTGGCTGCGCCTGGCCCGAGCCGGAGCACCGGCACACCGCGGAGTTCTGTGAGAACGGTGCGAAGGCGGTCGCCGAGGAGGCGACACTGCGCCGGGTCACCCCGGACTTCTTCGCCGCGCACCCGGTGGCGGACCTCGCGACCCGCAGCGGCTACTGGCTGGGCCAGCAGGGCCGCCTCACCCAGCCCATGTATCTGGCGGAGGGCGCCGACCACTACGAGCCGGTGCCCTGGGAGCGGGCCTTCGACATCGTCGCCGAGGAGCTCACCGCCCTCGACTCCCCCGACGAGGCCCTCTTCTACACCTCGGGCCGCACCAGCAACGAAGCGGCGTTCCTGTACCAGCTCTTCGCCCGCGAGTTCGGTACGAACAACCTGCCGGACTGCTCCAACATGTGCCACGAGTCGTCGGGGTCCGCGCTCAGCGAGACCCTCGGCATCGGCAAGGGCAGCGTCCTCCTCGACGACCTCTACAAGGCGGACCTGATCATCGTCGCCGGGCAGAACCCGGGCACGAACCACCCGCGCATGCTCTCCGCCCTGGAGAAGGCGAAGGCGAACGGCGCGAGGATCATCACCGTGAACCCGCTCCCCGAAGCGGGCATGGAGCGCTTCAAGAACCCGCAGACCCCCCAGGGCATGCTCAGGGGCGCCGCGCTCACCGATCTGTTCCTGCAGATCCGCATCGGCGGCGACCAGGCCCTCTTCCGCCTCCTGAACAAGCTCATCCTCGAGACGGACGACGCGGTCGACGAGGACTTCGTCCGCGAGCACACCCACGGGTACGAGGCGTTCGCGGCCGCCGCCCGCGCCGCCGACTGGGACGAGACGCTCACCGCGACCGGCCTGGAGCGGGCGAAGGTCGAAGAGGCCCTGCGCATGGTCCTCGCCTCCCAGCGCACCATCGTGTGCTGGGCCATGGGCCTGACCCAGCACAAACACTCCGTGCCGACCATCCGCGAGGTCGTCAACTTCCTTCTGCTGCGCGGCAACATCGGCCGCCCGGGCGCCGGGGTGTGCCCGGTGCGCGGCCACTCGAACGTGCAGGGCGACCGCACCATGGGCATCTTCGAGCGGCCCGCGCCGGCCTTCCTGGACGCCCTGGAGAAGGAGTTCGGCTTCGCGCCACCGCGCGAGCACGGCTACGACGTCGTACGGGCCATCGGCGCCATGCGCGACGGCAAGGCGAAGGTCTTCTTCGCGATGGGCGGCAACTTCGTGTCGGCCTCCCCCGACACCGAGGTCACCGAGGCGGCCATGCGCCGCGCCCGCCTCACGGTGCACGTGTCCACGAAGCTCAACCGCTCACACGCCGTGACGGGCGCGCGGGCCCTGATCCTGCCCACCCTCGGCCGCACCGAGCGTGATCTCCAGGGCGGCGGCGAGCAGTTCGTGACCGTCGAGGACTCCATGGGCATGGTGCACGCCTCACGCGGGCGCCTGGAGCCCGCGAGCCCGCATCTCCTGTCGGAGCCGGCCATCGTGTGCCGTCTCGCGCGCCGCGTCCTCGGACATCGGTCCACCACCCCCTGGGAGGAGTTCGAGAAGGACTACGCGACGGTCCGTGACCGCATCGCCCGCGTCGTCCCGGGCTTCGAGGACTTCAACGCGCGCGTGGCCGAGCCCGGCGGCTTCGTCCTGCCCCACGCCCCGCGCGACGAGCGCCGCTTCCCCACGGCCACCGGCAAAGCCAACTTCACGGCCGCACCCGTCGAGTATCCGAAGCTCCCCGAGGGCCGCCTGCTGCTGCAGACCCTGCGCTCCCACGACCAGTACAACACCACGATCTACGGCCTGGACGACCGCTACCGAGGCATCAAGAACGGCCGCCGGGTCGTGCTCGTCAACCCCGAGGACGCCCGCGAGCTGGGCCTCGCCGACGGCTCGTACACCGACCTCGTCAGCGAGTGGAAGGACGGCGTGGAGCGCCGCGCCCCCGGCTTCCGGGTAGTGCACTACCCCACGGCTCGCGGCTGCGCGGCCGCCTACTACCCGGAGACCAACGTCCTGGTCCCTCTGGACGCCACCGCAGACACCAGCAACACACCCGCCAGCAAGTCCGTCGTCGTCCGTCTGGAACAATCCACTACCAACTGAGCGTTCGCTTAGTGAGCACGATCGACGACGAAGGAGCTTGACCCGATGGGCGAGCAGCACCACGTGAAGTTCCCGCAAGAGGTCATCGACGAATACGCGGCGCTCGGCATCGACATCGTCGCCATGTTCTCCGCCGGGCACCTCGGCACGCGCATGGGCGTCCAGATCCTCGAAGCCTCCGCGGACCGCGTCGTGGGCACCATGCCGGTCGAGGGCAACACCCAGCCCTACGGCCTCCTCCACGGCGGCGCCTCCGCGGTCCTCGCCGAAACCCTCGGCTCGATCGGCTCCATGCTGCACGCCGGCAGCTCCAAGATCGCGGTCGGCGTGGACCTCAACTGCACACACCACCGGGGAGCACGCTCCGGCCTCGTCACCGGTGTCGCCACCCCCCTCCACCGCGGCCGGTCCACCGCGACATACGAGATCGTGATCAGCGACGAGAACGGCAAGCGCCTGTGCAGCGCGCGCCTGACGTGCCTGCTGCGTGACGTGAACGCGAGCGACGAGCAGCAGGTGCACGCCGCGACCTGACCCGCACCCCGCACCCGCACCCGCGAGCCAGGTCGTCCAACCGCCGTGGCGGAAACCGCCGTTGTCCACAGGGCCGTTGCCCCCGGGCACCCGGCGCCTTAGCGTCATGGCATGACAACGGGAAAGGCCCCTTGGCCGGGGGCCGCCTTCGGGTCGAGGCTCGGACTGGTGCTCCTGACCGGCGCCTTGACCGCCGGATGCGGTCAGTCCGACTCGAAGGACGCGGCGGCGAGTAAGCAGGACACCGCGCGGACCGGCTCCGTCTCGCCGTCACCGCAGGCCACACCCCCCGAGGACCTGTGCACGCGGATCGTCGCGCACTGGTCGCGACGGGTACTCGACGACGACACTTATGGCGACTACCAGTCGATGGGCCTGTCCAACGGGCAGTACGAGATCCTGATGGACGTCGTGGACGCCGCCCGGACAGAGAAGGAACGTGAAGGCGCACGGGCGGCGGAGCGACTGATCGACCGCAGAGCACGCGCCGGGTGCGAGGACTGGTATCGCGAAGGCGGTCCGAGTGGTGGTCCGTGGCAGTGAGCGGCGTCGGGCCTGTCGAACCGGGCGAGGGCACACGCGCGTGGGACACCCTGGAGCCGGGCGACCCGTTCCCGCCGGAACCACCGCGCGGACGCCTCGCACAGCTGTATGCCCGCCACCGCCGGGCCGTCCTCGCCTCGGCGTCGGCAGCCACCCTCCTCGCCGGCGGCGGCTACCTCTACACCTCCCGACCCCAGGCCCCGCCCCCCGCCCCTCCGCCGTACCCCTCCAACGTGGTCGACGTCGCCTATCTGGGCAGACAGCCCACACCCCAGGACACCGGCGGGGCGCGACTGCCGCCGGGGCACAACGGCGCCGCACCCAAGAGCTTCAGCCTCGCCGTGGAGCTGACCACGCACTCCGGGCCCCCGGTCACCGTGACGCGGATAACCCAGCCCTACGCGAGCCTTTCGCTGTCGTCGGATCCGCGTCTCCCCTTCCGCACCAGGACCGGCTTTCCCCACAAGATCGTCATCACGTTGCATGTGACTGATTGCTCGCACGTGCCGGCGAACGCCGGGCTTCCTTTCCTGGACGTAACTCTGCGTAATACACGCGCAATACAAGTACACAGTTTCATCTTGGGCGACCGTTATGCACACGACCTCTCGAAGGGCATTCAAGTCGCTTGCAGCAACGACTCCACGTCATGACCAAAACACCAAAACGTGACTGAAAGTGCCTGGCGAGGCCCACGTAATCTCACGATGTGGACGGGACGAATCGGTGGGAATTCTGCTCTTCCACCCACTGAGTACCGCTCTGCATTACGTCGTGTCATAACAAGAGCGTCACAGCATGGGCCAGACCCTCCTCCAGGTTCCCCACACACGCTTAGAGTCACGCCCAGTCACCGCGCATACGGATTCGAAAACTCTTCGTCCCGGCGCTCGACTCGGCCTGTTCCACGGGGAAGGGCCGCGCCTCGAAAGGACTGATCGTGCGTCAACGTTCACTCATCGCCATCACCGCCGCGCTGGCGGCGGGAGCACTCACACTCACCGCCTGCGGCTCACGCGACGAGAACGGCGGCGGCTCGGACTCCGGTGGCGGTGGCACCACCGTGACCATAGGCGTCGACGCCCCGCTGACCGGCGACCTGTCCGCGCTGGGCCTCGGAATCAAGAACTCCGTGGACCTCGCCACCAAGCAGGCCAACAAGGACAACTTCGTCGACGGCGTCAAGTTCAAGGTCGAGGCCCTCGACGACCAGGCGCAGCCCTCCTCGGGCCAGCAGAACGCGACCAAGCTGGTGGCCGACAAGGAAGTCCTCGGCGTCGTCGGCCCGCTGAACTCCTCCGTCGCCGAGTCCATGCAGAAGGTCTTCGACGACGCCAAGCTCGTCGAGGTCTCCCCCGCCAACACCGGCCCGACCCTCACCCAGGGCCCGGACTGGCAGAGCGGCAAGAAGGCCCGCCCGTACAAGTCGTACTTCCGCACCGCGACCACGGACGCCATCCAGGGCCCGTTCGCCGCGCAGTACCTCTACAACGACGCCAAGAAGAAGAAGGTCTTCGTCATCGACGACAAGAAGACCTACGGCGCCGGCCTGGCAGGCACCTTCACCGACGAGTTCAAGAAGCTCGGCGGCAAGGTCGTCGGCACGGAGCACATCGACCCCGACACCAAGGACTTCTCCGCCGTCGCCACCAAGGTGAAGAACGCCGGCGCGGACGTCGTCTACTACGGCGGTGAGTACCCGCAGGCCGGTCCGCTGAGCAAGCAGATCAAGGCCGCCGGCGGCAACATCCCGCTGGTCGGCGGCGACGGCATCTTCGACCCCACCTTCATCAAGCTGGCCGGCAAGAACAGCGACGGTGACCTCGCCACCTCGGTCGGTGCGCCGGTCGAGGACCTGCCCTCCGCGAAGGAGTTCGTCGCCAACTACAAGGCGGCGGGCTACAAGGAGGACTACGCGGCCTACGGCGGCTACTCCTACGACTCCGCGTGGGCGATCATCGAGGCCGTGAAGAAGGTCGTCGAGGACAACGACGGCAAGCTCCCCGACGACGCCCGCGAGAAGGTCACCGCGGCCATGCAGAACGTCGCGTTCGACGGTGTGACCGGCAAGGTCGCCTTCGACGAATACGGTGACGCGACCAACAAGCAGCTCACCGTATACGGCGTCGAGGGTGGCGCCTGGAAGCCGAAGAAGTCCGGTACCTACACCGGCTGACCCACACCCGCACCACTCATGAGCCGCGCGGGGCGCTGCACCACAAGCGCCCCGCGCGTACTCACATCTGGTCACATCCGTCGAACATCCGAAAGTCTCGGAGGACATGCGGTGAACGAACTGCCGCAGCAGCTGGTCAACGGCCTGCTACTGGGATCCATGTACGGGCTGGTCGCCATCGGCTACACGATGGTCTATGGCATCGTCCAGCTCATCAACTTCGCTCACGGCGAGATCTTCATGACCGGAGCCTTCGGCGCTCTCACGGTCTCCCTGTACATACTGCCCGACGGCACATCCATGGTGATCGCCCTGCCGCTGATGCTCATCGGTGCCATCCTGGTCGCCGTCACCGTCGCCGTAGGAGCGGAACGGTTCGCCTACCGCCCCCTGCGAGGCGCACCACGCCTCGCCCCCCTCATCACCGCCATCGGCCTCTCCCTCGCCCTCCAGCAGGCCGTGTGGGCCTGGTACCCCGAGGCCCGCTCCGCGATCAAGTTCCCGCAGATCGACGGCGGCCCCTTCGACATCGGCAGCATCACCATCCAGACCGGTGACGTCTTCCTCCTGATCGCCGCCCCCATCAGCATGGCGGTCCTCGCCTACTTCGTGATGAAGACCCGCACCGGACGCGGCATGCAGGCCACCGCCCAAGACCCCGACACCGCCAAACTCATGGGCATCAACACCGACCGCATCATCGTGGTCGCCTTCGCCCTCGGTGCCGCGTTCGCCGCCGTCGGAGGCGTCGCCTACGGCCTCAAATACGGCCAGATCGACTTCCGCATGGGCTTCATCCTCGGCCTCAAGGCCTTCACCGCGGCCGTACTCGGCGGCATCGGCAACATCTACGGAGCCATGATCGGCGGAGTGGTGCTCGGCCTCGCCGAGACCATGGCCACCGCATACATCGCCGACGTCCCCGGCATGTCGCAGCTCGGCGGCCAGTCCTGGGCCAACGTCTGGGCCTTCGTACTTCTCATCCTCGTGCTCCTCTTCAGGCCACAAGGTCTGCTGGGTGAGCGCGTGGCGGACAGGGCGTGACACCGATGACCACACAGACCACCGCACCCCAGACGCCGAGCACCCCCTCCGCCGGCACACCCACCGGCCTCATCGGCATTCCACCGCACATCGGGCGCGCCCTCGCCACCGGCGGCGGCGTCCTCACCGTCATCTCCACCTTCCTCGCCTGGACCTGGACCGCCGAATTCCCCGGCGACCTCACCGTCTACGGCTACCCCGGCGGCCTGCAGGTCCTCGTCCTCATCGGCGGCGCCCTCACCGCGCTCTTCGGCCTCGCCTCATACGGCATCAAGGGCCTGCGCTGGCTGGTGCCCGCCGGCGCCGACAGCGCCATCAAGCTGTCCGCGCTCGCCGCCTTCACCACCGCCTGGTTCACCATCATCGCGATCAGCGCCAAGCTCGGCGGCCTGGTCAACCTCGAACCCGGCGGCTGGATCGTGGCCATCGCCACCCTCGCCACCCTCCTCGGCGCACTCGCCCTGCCCTTCGACCGGCCGGCCCCCGACCCCGCCGACCCCGACGACACCGCCTACGAGCAGTTCCGCCACAACGCGCGCCACAAGCGCGCCATCATCAAGGCGGCCTTCGCCTCCGGCACCGTCACCCCGGCCCGCAAACTGCCCGCGTACGCCGAAATCCTGATCATCGTCGCCGCCCTGGCCCTCGGCCTCACCGTCTTCACCTACGGCATCGGCACCGAATACGACGAACTCTTCGTCGGCTTCCTCATCACCGCCGGCTTCGGCTTCGCAGCCACCGCCAAGGCCGGACTCGTGAACAGGGTCTCCGCACTCACCCACGCACACCGCACCGTGACGATGACCGGTGCATTCATCGCGGCCGCCGCCTTCCCCTTCACCCAGGCCGACGACCAGTACGCAACCATCGGCGTCTACATCCTGATCTTCGCCACCGTCGCCCTGGGCCTGAACATCGTCGTCGGCCTCGCCGGCCTCCTCGACCTCGGATACGTCGCCTTCCTCGGCGTCGGCGCCTACACCGCGGCCATGGTCTCCGGCTCCCCCTCCTCCCCGTTCGACATCCACCTGCCGTTCTGGGCCTCCGCCATCGTGGGCGCGGCCGTCGCCATGGTCTTCGGTGTCCTCATCGGCGCCCCGACCCTCCGGCTGCGCGGCGACTACCTCGCCATCGTCACCCTCGGCTTCGGTGAGATCTTCCGCATCGGCGTCCTCAACATGGACGGCACCTCCGGCCCGGACATCACCAACGGCTCCAACGGCATCTCGTCGATCCCCAACCTCAACATCCTGGGCTTCGACTTCGGCCAGGAACACGACATCGCCGGGTTCACCATCGCGCGGTTCGCCAACTACTTCCTGCTGATGCTCCTCATCACGCTGGTCGTCGTGATCGTCTTCCGCCGCAGCAGCGACTCCCGCATCGGCCGCGCATGGATCGCCATCCGCGAAGACGAAACAGCCGCCCTCGCCATGGGCATCAACGGCTTCCGCGTCAAACTCATCGCCTTCGCCCTCGGCGCCGCCCTCGCCGGCCTCGCCGGCACCGTCCAGGCACACGTCACCTACACGGTGACGCCCGAGCAGTACCAGTTCGCCCACGTGGTCCCGCCCAACTCGGCGTTCCTGCTGGCGGCTGTCGTGCTCGGCGGCATGGGCACCATCAGCGGCCCCCTCGTCGGCGCCGCGCTGCTCTACCTCATCCCCGCCAAGCTCGCGTTCCTCGGCGACTACCAACTCTTCGCCTTCGGTCTCGCACTCGTCCTGCTGATGCGGTTCCGTCCGGAAGGCCTCATCCCCAACCGGCGCCGCCAGCTCGAATTCCACGAAGAGGCCGAAGCACCCACAGCCCTCAGCAAGGCAGGGGTCTGACCACCATGACTACCGACACCACCACCAAAGCCGCCACCCCCGCCGCCCAGCCCGGCGAAACCGTGCTCGACGCACGCGGCGTCACCATGCGCTTCGGCGGCCTCACCGCCGTCCGCAACGTCAACCTCACCGTCAACAGCGGTGAAATCGTCGGCCTGATCGGCCCCAACGGCGCCGGCAAGACAACCTTCTTCAACTGCCTCACCGGCCTCTACATCCCCACCGAGGGAGAGGTCCGCTACAAAGGCAACATCCTGCCGCCCAAGTCCTTCAAGGTCACCGCGGCCGGCATCGCCCGCACCTTCCAGAACATCCGTCTCTTCTCCAACATGACGGTCCTGGAAAACGTACTCGTCGGCCGCCACACCCGCACCAAAGAAGGCCTCTGGTCCGCGCTGCTGCGCGGCCCCGGCTTCCACAAAGCCGAAGCCGCCTCCCGCGAACGCGCCATGGAACTCCTGGAGTTCATCGGCCTCGCCGGCAAAGCCGAACACCTCGCCCGCAACCTCCCCTACGGCGAGCAACGCAAGCTGGAGATCGCGCGAGCACTGGCCAGCGAACCGGGCCTGCTCCTCCTCGACGAGCCCACCGCCGGCATGAACCCCCAGGAAACACGCGCCACCGAAGAACTCGTCTTCGCCATCCGCGACAAGGGCATCGCCGTACTCGTCATCGAGCACGACATGCGCTTCATCTTCAACCTGTGCGACCGCGTCGCAGTCCTCGTACAAGGCGAAAAACTCGTCGAAGGCGACAGCGAAACCGTGCAGGGCGACGAACGCGTCATCGCCGCCTACCTCGGCGAACCCTTCGAAGACGCCCCCGGCGACGAAGAAGTAGCAGAAGTCGAAGCCGCCGAAGCCCAGGCCGCGGCCCAGACCGACGCCGTGCCCGGCAAGGAGAACGACCGATGACCACACTGCTCGAGGTCGAGGACCTCCGAGTCGCCTACGGCAAGATCGAAGCCGTCAAAGGCATCTCCTTCAAAGTCGACGCCGGCGAAGTCGTCACCCTCATCGGCACCAACGGCGCAGGCAAAACCACCACACTGCGCACCCTCTCCGGCCTCCTCAAGCCGGTCGGCGGCCAGATCAAATTCAACGGCAAATCGCTGAAGAAGACCCCCGCCCACCAGATCGTCTCCCTCGGACTCGCCCACTCCCCCGAGGGGCGGCACATCTTCCCCCGCATGACGATCGAGGACAACCTGCGACTCGGCGCCTTCCTCCGCGACGACAAAGCAGGCATCGACAAGGACATCCAGCGCGCCTACGACCTCTTCCCCATCCTCGGAGAACGCAGGAAGCAGGCCGCGGGCACCCTCTCCGGCGGCGAACAGCAAATGCTCGCCATGGGCCGCGCCCTGATGTCCCAGCCCAAACTGCTCATGCTCGACGAACCCTCCATGGGCCTCTCACCGATCATGATGCAGAAGATCATGGCGACCATCGTCGAACTCAAGGCCCAGGGCACCACCATCCTGCTCGTCGAACAGAACGCCCAAGCCGCGCTCTCGCTCGCCGACCACGGACACGTCATGGAAATCGGCAACATCGTGCTCTCCGGCACCGGCCAGGACCTCCTGCACGACGAGTCCGTACGCAAGGCGTACCTCGGCGAGGACTGAGTCCCCGCTCGCTACACGGCTGAGGCCCGCACCCCTGCTCGGGGTGCGGGCCTCAGCCGTCGCCGTACGTCGCGTAAACGCGGCCCTAGCCCTTCGCCGCCTTCTTCTCCTCGGCATCCAGGATGACCGCCTCGGCAACCTGCTGCATCGACATCCGCCGGTCCATCGACGTCTTCTGAATCCACCGGAACGCGGCAGGCTCCGTAAGCCCGTACTCCGTCTGCAGGACGGACTTCGCCCGGTCCACCAGCTTCCGGGTCTCCAGGCGCTGCGTGAGATCCTCGATCTCCTTCTCCAGCGCCTTCAACTCCGTGAACCGAGACACCGCCATCTCGATCGCCGGAACCACATCACTCTTGCTGAACGGCTTCACCAGATACGCCATCGCGCCGGCGTCACGCGCACGCTCCACGAGATCACGCTGCGAGAACGCGGTCAGCATCAGAACGGGCGCGATGGACTCCTCGGCGATCTTCTCCGCCGCCGAGATGCCATCGAGCTTCGGCATCTTCACGTCCAGGATGACGAGATCGGGCCGGTGCTCCCGGGCCAGCTCGACGGCCTGCTCACCATCACCCGCCTCACCTACGACGGTGTACCCCTCTTCTTCGAGCATCTCCTTGAGATCGAGACGGATCAGCGCCTCGTCCTCGGCGATGACGACACGGGTCGTCAGCGGAGGCACGTGCGACTTGTCGTCGTCGGGCGCGTCTTCGGGCTGGGGCGACTCGGGGGCGGTCACGGGTGCTCCTTGTTCCAGGGCAGGCAAGTACTGCTCCCAAGAGCCTACCTAGCTGATGCCGCCAGCGGTGACCGGGTACACTCCCAAACAGCACTCAGGCCGGGTTGGCGCAACTGGCTGACGCGGAGGTCTCAAACACCTCTGTCCGAAAGGACGTGTGGGTTCGAATCCCATACCCGGCACTGCGAAGCGGATGTTCCCATTCTCGTGAACATCCGCTTTTTGCTGCGCACGGTCGCGATCAGTAACACAGAGTGGCCGCATGAACGTTCATGGCACTGAGGTGCGACAGAAGGCACTCACACTGCTACGCGGCGGCGCGAGGAACGCGGATGTGGCACGGCAATTCAACGTCCCACCCGGCACAGTCAGCTACTGGAAACACCTGGACCGCGCAAAGCGCGGCGAGTGCCCAGGGAGACACGACCCAAGCTGCCCCCGGTGCGACGGACGCGAGCTCGACGAGCAGGCCTACAGCTATCTGCTCGGCCTCTACCTGGGCGACGGCCACATCAGTCACTACTCCGAGCACCGCGTACCCAACCTGATGATCACCTGCACCGAATCGTGGCCCGGCCTCATGGACGACTGTGAGCAAGCCATGCGTGCGGTCTTCCCCGACAACTCCGTGTGCCGCGTCCGCAAGACCGGCTGCCGCAACGTGAAGGTGTACTCCAAACACCTGCACTGCCTGTTCCCGCAACACGGCCCAGGCAGGAAGCACGACCGCCGGATCGCCCTCGAACCCTGGCAACAGGTGATCGTCGACGCCCACCCCTGGGAGTTCATCCGTGGCCTCATCCACTCCGACGGCTGCCGCATCACCAACTGGACGACGCGCCTCGTGGCCGGCGAACGGAAGCGCTACGAGTACCCGCGCTACCTCTTCGCCAACAAGTCGGACGACATTCGGAAGCTGTTCACCGACACCCTCGACAAGGTCGGCGTCGAGTGGACCACCCTGGCCCGCGGCAGTGATCCCTTCAACATCTCCGTCGCCAGGAAAGCCTCCGTCGCCCTCATGGACACCCACGTAGGGCCCAAGTACTGACGCGACTACTTGGGTGCGTCGTCCTCGCCGATGTGGTGGACGCGGACCAGGTTCGTCGAGCCGGAGACTCCGGGCGGGGAGCCGGCCGTGATGACGACGATGTCGCCCTTCTGGCAGCGGCCGATCTTGAGGAGTTGTTCGTCGACCTGGTCGACCATCGCGTCCGTGGAGCCGACTTGCGGGCCGAGGAAGGTTTCGACGCCCCAGGTCAGGTTGAGCTGGGAGCGGGTGGCCGGGTCGGGGGTAAAGGCGAGGAGCGGGATGGGCGAGCGGTAGCGCGACAGGCGGCGGACCGTGTCTCCGGACTGAGTGAAGGCAACCAGGAACTTCGCGCCCAGGAAGTCGCCCATTTCCGCTGCCGCCCTGGCGACCGCGCCGCCCTGGGTGCGGGGCTTGTTGCGTTCGGTCAGGGGCGGGAGGCCCTTGGCGAGGATGTCCTCTTCGGCCGCCTCGACGATGCGGGACATGGTGCGGACGGTTTCGATGGGGTATTTGCCGACGCTGGTCTCGCCGGACAGCATGACGGCGTCCGTGCCGTCGATGACCGCGTTGGCCACGTCCGATGCTTCCGCGCGTGTGGGGCGGGAGTTGTCGATCATCGAGTCGAGCATCTGGGTGGCGACGATGACCGGCTTGGCGTTGCGCTTGGCGAGTTTGATCGCGCGCTTTTGGACGATGGGGACTTGTTCCAGCGGCATTTCGACGCCGAGGTCTCCGCGGGCGACCATGATGCCGTCGAAGGCGGCGACGATGTCGTCGATGTTGTCGACGGCTTGGGGTTTTTCGACTTTGGCGATGACGGGGAGGCGGCGGCCTTCTTCGTCCATGATGCGGTGGACGTCATTGATGTCGTTTCCGGTGCGGACGAAGGAGAGGGCGATGACGTCGAATCCGGTGCGCAGGGCCCAGCGGAGGTCTGCTTCGTCTTTTTCCGAGAGGGCGGGGACGGAGACGGCGACTCCGGGGAGGTTGAGGCCCTTGTTGTCGGAGATCATGCCGCCTTCGACGACGGTGGTGTGGACGCGGGGTCCGTCGACGGCGGTGACTTCGAGGCAGACTTTGCCGTCGTCGACGAGGATGCGTTCGCCGGTGGTGACGTCGGCCGCCAAGCCGTCGTACGTCGTGCCGCAGGTCTGGCGGTCGCCTTCGATGCCGTTTTCGACGGTGATGGTGAAGGTGTCTCCGCGTTCAAGGAGTACGGGGCCTTCGGTGAAGCGGCCGAGTCGGATCTTCGGGCCTTGAAGGTCGGCGAGGATTCCGACGCTGCGGCCGGACTCGTCGGAGGCCTTGCGTACGCGCTGGTAGCGCTCCTCGTGGTCGGCGTAGGAGCCGTGGCTGAGGTTGAAGCGGGCTACGTCCATTCCGGCTTCGACCAGTTCTTTGATCTGGTCGTACGAGTCGGTTGCGGGGCCCAGGGTACAGACGATCTTTGCTCGGCGCATGATTCGAGCCTAGACCTTACCGGCGGGTAGAGAATTGGCCGGGCATGACTACTCAACAACCTTTACGTGAAGGGCTATTGACAAGTGTTGAATTGTGCGGCGGGGTGCTCCGATGAGCATTTCGGGCGCCTCGAATTCACCCATTGACGCGAATCCCTCCATTGAGTCGAAATGCCGGACGCGCGTTGACGTCTGTCGTTCGTTGCGGCTCCGGCGTCACAGCTCTGGTGGGGCCATCGTGAAGCGGGCGTTGACCTGGGCGTAGACGTGTTGGCGTTCGGGCTCGATGTCGAGGGGGGCGGCGGCGTCTTCGGCGGCTCCGGCGTAGGCGGCGGTGCGCATGGAGCGGGATCGGGTCGTCGTGTCGAAGGGGTGGGCGTTTTCGGCGCCGATGTCGGCGAGTTCGAGGAGTGCGGTGAGGGTGGTGCCGAGGGCTTCGGCGTATTCGCGGGCTCGTTGGACGGCTTCGCGTACCGCTTGTTGGCGGGCTTGGCGGTGGGCGGGTGAGTCGGGGCGGAGGGCCCAGTAGGGGCCTTCGACGTGGGTGAGGTCGAGGTCGGCGAGTCGGGTGGTGAGTTCGCCGAGTGCGGTGAAGTCAGTGAGTTCGGCGGTGGTGTGGACGCGGCCGTGGTAGGCGCGGATGCGTTCGCCGCGGCCGTGTTTGGTCAGTTCGGGGCTGATGGAGAAGGCTCCGGTTTCGACTCGCTCGACGGCTTCTCCGTAGGTCTTGACGAGGTCGAGCACGGTGGCGTTGCGGCGGGTGAGGTCGTCGAGTGCGGAGCGGCGGTCGGTGCCGCGGGCGCTGACGGTGATGCCGATGCGGGCGATTTCGGGGTCGACTTCGAGGTGGGCTTCGCCGCGTACGGCGATGCGGGGTGCATCTGGGGTGCCGTAGGGGGTTGTGGCGGTGGTGGGGGTTGTGGGTCGGGGTTCTTCTGCGGGTGGGGTCATACGTCCCACTCTGTCACCGGCGGCCCGGTTCCGGGTGGTGCTGGTCATCAGATCGAAACCTGCGGGGGCTGTTGTCGCGCGTCATGCACGGGTCAGAATCTACGCGCGTTGTTGACCACCCCCCGAGGAGTACCAGACATGCCGTTGCCGCTGAACCGCCGGAAGTTCCTGAAGAAGTCCGCCGTGACCGGGGCGGGGGTCGCGCTGACGGGCGCGGTCGCGACTCCGTCCGCACAGGCCACGGAGGCGGGGGCCGCTGAGGCGCAGGCCGCGGGGACGAGGAAGGGTGGCAGACCCGTGAAGCGGTACTCCCTGACGGTGATGGGCACGACGGATCTGCACGGTCATGTCTTCAACTGGGACTACTTCAAGGACGCGGAGTACAAGGACTCGGCGGGCAACGCGCAGGGTCTGGCCCGTATCTCGACGCTGGTGAACCAGGTCCGTGAGGAGAAGGGCCGCTGCAACACGCTGTTGCTGGACGCGGGCGACACGATCCAGGGCACTCCGCTGACGTACTACTACGCGAAGGTGGACCCGATCACGGCGAAGGGTGGTCCGGTTCATCCGATGGCGCAGGCGATGAACGCGATCGGGTATGACGCGGTGGCGCTCGGCAACCACGAGTTCAACTACGGCATCGAGACGTTGCGCAAGTTCGAGGAGCAGTGTGACTTCCCACTGCTGGGTGCGAACGCGCTGGATGCGAAGACGTTGCGCCCGGCGTTCCCGCCGTACTTCATCAAGAAGTTCCCTGTGCGGGGTCTGCCGCCGGTGAGGGTTGCGGTGCTGGGTCTGACGAATCCGGGGATCGCGATCTGGGACAAGGCGTATGTGCAGGGGAAGTTGACGTTCCCGGGTCTGGAGGAGCAGGCGGCGAAGTGGGTGCCGAAGCTGCGGTCGATGGGCGCCGATGTGGTGGTCGTGTCGGCGCACAGCGGCTCGTCCGGCACGTCCTCGTACGGTGATCAACTGCCGTACATCGAGAACTCGGCGGCGCTGGTGGCGCAGCAGGTGCCGGGGATCGACGCGATCCTGGTCGGGCATGCGCATGTGGAGATTCCCGAGCTGAAGGTGACGAACGAGAAGACCGGGAAGACGGTCGTCCTGTCGGAGCCGTTGGCGTATGCGGAGCGGCTGTCGCTGTTCGACTTCGAGCTGGTTTTCGAGAAGGGGAAGTGGACGGTCGAGTCGGTGGCGGCGTCGGTCCGCAACTCGAACTCGGTGGCCGACGACCCCAGGATCACCCGGTTGCTGAAGGATGAGCACGACGTGGTCGTGGCGTATGTGAACCAGGTGGTCGGGACGGCGACGGAGACGTTGACGACGGTGGAAGCGCGGTACAAGGACGCGCCGATCATCGACCTGATCACGAGGGTGCAGGAGGACGTGGTCAGGGCGGCGCTTGCGGGTACGGAGTACGCGTCGTTGCCGGTGATTTCGCAGGCGTCGCCGTTCTCGCGTACGTCGGAGATTCCGGCCGGTGAGGTGACGATCCGGGATCTGTCGAGTCTGTATGTGTATGACAACACGCTGGTCGCGAAGGTGATGACGGGTGCGCAGGTGCGGGCGTACCTGGAGTATTCGGCGGAGTATTTCGTGCGGACGGCGGCCGGTGCGGCGGTGGATGTGGACAAGCTGACGAACGCGAACAACCGTCCGGACTACAACTACGACTATGTGTCGGGTCTGACGTATGAGATCGACATCGCTCAGGCGGCGGGTTCGCGGATCAAGAACCTTTCCTACAACGGTGCTGCTTTGGACGACGCTCAGAGGTTCGTGTTCGCGGTGAACAACTACCGGGCCAATGGCGGGGGTGCGTTCCCGCATGTGGCGTCGGCGACGGAGGTGTGGTCGGAGTCGACGGAGATCCGTACGCGGATCGCGGAGTGGGTGACGGCGAAGGGCACGCTGGACCCGAAGGAGTTCGCTTCGGTGGACTGGAAGCTGACTCGGGACGGGGCTCCTGTGTTCCCGTAGTCCCGCAGTCCGGTAGTCCGGTCCCTGGCCCGGGTGCTCAGCTCTCCATGAGGGGGGTGAGTGCCTGGGCCTTGTGCTGTCTGGGGTGGGGGATCTGGGGCTGTGGTTCGTGCTCGGAGGGTTGTGGTGCGAGGCCGAAGGTGGTGAAGGCGGTGCGGGGTGGAAGGGGATAGGGGTTCTTGCCGGTGAGGGAGTTGAGGATGGTGGCGCTGCGCCAGGCGGCGAGGCCGAGGTCGGGGGTGCCGACGCCGTGGGTGTGGACTTCGGCGTTCTGGACGTAGACGGTGCCGGTGATGGCCGGGTCGAGGGTGAGGCGGTACTGGTCGTCGATGTGGGCGCGTTCGGCGTTGTCTCGGTGCATGTAGGGGGCGAGGCCGGCGAGGAGTTGGTCTAGGGGGCGTTCGCGGTAGCCGGTGGCGAGGATGACGGCGTCGGTGGTGAGGCGTGTGCTGGTGCCTTGTTGGACGTGTTCGAGGTGGAGTTCGACTTTGGTGTGGGCTACGCGGCCGGCGGTTCGGACGCGGACGGCGGGGGTGAGGACGGTGTCGGGCCAGCCGCCGTGGAGGGTGCGGCGGTAGAGCTCGTCGTGGATGGCGGCGATGGTGTCGGCGTCGATGCCTTTGTGGAGTTGCCATTGGGCGGGGACGAGCCGGTCGCGTACGGGTTCGGCGAGGGCGTGGAAGTAGCGGGTGTAGTCGGGTGTGAAGTGTTCGAGGCCGAGTTTTGAGTACTCCATGGGGGCGAAGGCCTCGGTGCGGGTGAGCCAGTGGATCTTCTCGCGGCCGACGGGGCGGTGCCGGAGGAGGTCGAGGTAGACCTCGGCGCCGGATTGTCCTGAGCCGATGACGGTGATGTGTTCCGCGGTGCGGATCCACTCGCGGTGTTCGAGGTAGTCGGCGGCGTGGATGACGGGTACGGCGGGGGCTTCGACGAGGGGGCGGAGGGGTCCGGGGATGTGGGGGGTGGTTCCGATGCCGAGAACGATGTTCTTGCTGTAGGTGCGGCGGAGGGGTTCGGCTTCGGCTTCGGCTTCGGGGTGGCCTGCCGGGTGGCCCGCCGGGGTGTCTTCGGGGTCGTGTCGGGTGAAGTCGATGGCGAAGAGTTCGCGTTCGGGGTTCCAGTGGATGGCTTCGACGTGGTGGCCGAAGTGGAGTCCGGGGAGGTGGTCGCTGACCCAGCGGCAGTAGGCGGCGTATTCGGCGCGTGGGATGTGGAAGCGTTCGGCGAAGTAGAAGGGGAAGAGCCGGTCGCGGCTGCGTAGGTAGTTGAGGAAGGACCAGGGGTTGACGGGGTCGGCGAGGGTCACCAGGTCGGCGAGGAAGGGGACTTGGAGGGTGGCGCCGTCGATGAGGAGGCCGGGGTGCCAGTCGAAGGCGGGGCGTTGTTCGTAGAAGGCGGTGTCGAGTTCGGTGAGGGGGTGGGCGAGGGCGGCGAGGGAGAGGTTGAACGGGCCGATGCCGATGCCGACCAGGTCGCGGGGTGCTTCGGGCTGGTGCTGTGCGGGTGTGTCGGGGGTGGCCGTCGGGCTCATCGGCGTGTGGGTCCTTCCACCAGTTTCAGGAGCGCGGCGAGGTCGCCGGGCTCGGTGTGCGGGTTGAGCAGGGTGGCTTTGAGCCAGAGGCGGCCATCGAGGCGGGCGCGGCCGAGGACGGCGCGGCCTTCGGTGAGGAGTTGTCGTCGTAGGCCGGCGATGGTGTCGTCGGTCGCGTGGGTGGGCCGGAAGAGGACGGTGCTGATGGTGGGCCGGGCGTAGAGCTCGAGGCCGGGGTGTGTGTCGACGAGGTCGGCGAGTTCCTGTGCGCGGGCGCAGACGTCGTCGACGAGTGCGCCGAGTCCCTGCCGTCCGAGTGTTTTGAGGGTGACGGCGATTTTGAGAATGTCGGGGCGTCGGGTGGTGCGCAGGGAGCGGCTGAGGAGGTCGGGGAGGCCGGCTTCGGTGTCGTCGTCGGCGTTGAGGTAGTCGGCGTGGTGTTCCAGTGGGCGCAGGTCGCGCGGGTCCTGAACGGCGAGCAGGCCTGCGGCGACGGGTTGCCAGCCGAGTTTGTGCAGGTCGAGGGTGACGGTGTGGGCGCGGGCGAGGCCGTCGAGTTTGGTGCGGTGGCGGTCGCTGAAGAGGAGGCCTCCGCCGTAGGCGGCGTCGATGTGCAGGCGGGCGCGGTGGGTTTGGCAGAGGTCGGCGAGGGCGGGGAGCGGGTCGATGTGTCCGGCGTCGGTGGTGCCCGCGGTGGCGGCCACCAGGAGGGGGCTGCCGGTGCGGTGCAGTTCGGTGAGGGCTTCGTCGAGTGCGGCGGGGTTCATGGTGCCGGTGGGGGCGGGCACGGTGACGGGTTCGGGGAGGCCGAGCAGCCAGGTGGCGCGGTGCAGGGAGTGGTGGGCGGTGTCCGCGCAGACGAGTTGGACGCGGCCGTGGAGTTCACGCGCGAGGAGGAGGGCGAGTTGGTTGGACTCGGTGCCGCCGGTGGTGACGAGGGCGGCGGGCTGAGCGACCGGGGCCTCGCCCTTCTTGCCGTACACCGCCTCGGCGAGTGCGGCCGTGACCAGGGCTTCCAGTTCGGAGGCCGCCGGGGCCTGGTCCCAGGAGTCGAGGGACGGGTTGAGGGCGGAGGCGGCGAGGTCTGCGGCGGTGGCGACGGCGAGGGGCGGGCAGTGGAGGTGAGCCGTGCACAGGGGGTCGGCGGGGTCGGCGGCGCCTGCCGCGAAGGTGTGCACGAGGGTGCGCAGGGCGTCCTCGTCGCCCTGTTCGGGCAGGACCTCTCCGAGGGTGGCGCGTATGCCTGCGGCGACCGCTTCGGGGCCTCCGGCGGGCAGGGGGCCGCTTCGTGCGGTGGCGCCGTCCCGCAGCGCGTCGAGCACGATCGTGAGCAACGGCCGCAGGGCGTCCGGTCCTTGGGGGCCTGAGGCGAGCGCGCGCATGGACGTCCTCCGGGGGCGCGCGGCCGGGGGTTTCCGGCTTGTTCGCGTGGTGGGTTGACGCGCCCGGAGAGCCCAACGATCGGGACCCGAAAGGGGGTACGGCGGCGCTCGCGGCCAGGGGGTCACGACGCTCGGTGTGTGACTGCGAGTGCGGGTGCTGTTGGAGCGTGGCTGGTCGTCCCTGCGGCCGGCCACGCTCCACGTCTGTCGGGCTACTCCTCCCGTACCCGAAGTGCCCTTGCCAGGTCGTCGAGTTGGTCGGCGAGCTTGCGGCGGAGGGCGGGCGTGGGGTCGGCGTCGCGCAGGCACTCCTCGCCGAGGCGGAGTGTCCGCGTGGAGACGGCGTACACGGGGAAGGCCCAGCGGCCCGCGGCTTCGGCGATGGCGGGGCCTCGGCGTGCGGCGAGGGCGACCGCGTCCTTGAAGTACCGGGGGACGAAGTCCCGTACGAGGTCTGCCTGTTCGGGCTGCCAGAAGCCTTGGGCGGTGGCGGTGAACAGGTAGTTGGAGAGGTCGTCCGTGGTGAACATGTCGTCCCAGGCCTGGCGTTTGGCCTCGGGGTCGGGGAGGGCGGCGCGGCAGCGGGCGGCGCCTTCCTGGCCGGTGGCGCTGGGGTCCTGGACGAGTTCGGCTTCGATGACGCTGTCGTCGATGGCGCCGAGGATGGCGAGGCGGCCGAGGATGCGCCAGCGCAGTTCGGGGTCGAGTTCGGGGCCGCCGGGGACGGTGCCTTCGGAGAGCCAGGCGGTGATCGTGTCGGGTTGGGCGGCGACGTCGATGAGGTGGCGTACGGCGGTGAGGCGCAGGCCGGGGTGGGAGCCGTCCTCGGTGCGGCGGATGAGGTCGCGGCACAGGGAGGTGAGGGTGGTGAGGGCGGCGGGCCGGTCGGGTGCGGGGATGTAGCGGTTGGTGACCTGGGTGGTGGCGAAGGCGAGGACGCCCTGGACGAGGGCGAGATCGGTCTCGTGCGGGAGGTGGGTGCGGGCGGCCTCCAGGTAGGCGGTGGCGGGGAGTTCGCCGTCGCGTACGGAGTCGCGCAGGGCGTTCCAGATGACGGCGCGGGTCAGTGGGTCGGGCAGGGCGGACAGTTCGGCGCGTACGGTCGCGAAGGATTCGGGGTCGAAGCGGACCTTGGCGTAGGACAGGTCGGTGTCGTTGAGGAGGAGCAGGGCGGGGCGCCTGCCGATGGGCCGGGCCGGCTCGGTCTGGGGGAGGTCGAGTTCGAGGCGTTCGCGGAGGGTGAGGCGGCCTTCGTCGCTGAGGTCGCGGTCGTACAGGCCGACGGCGATGCGGTGGGGCCGGGTGCCGTCGTGGGCGACGGTGAGGGTGCAGGTGCCGTTGTCGGTGGGGGCGACCTTCGGGGTGAGGGTGTCGACGCCGGTGGTGCGCAGCCAGGAGTCGGCCCAGGCGTGGACGTCTCGTTCGGTGGCCTGGGCGAGGGAGTCGATGAAGTCGGCGAGGGTGGCGTTGGCGAACTTGTGCCGGGCGAAGTGGGTGTTGATGCCGGCGAGGAAGTCCTTCTCGCCGAGCCAGGCGACGAGTTGGCGCAGTGCGGAGGCGCCCTTGGCGTAGGAGATGCCGTCGAAGTTGAGGAGCGCGGAGGCGGTGTCGGGGACGGCGTCCGGGTCGGGGGCGACGGGGTGGGTGGAGGGGCGCTGGTCGGCTTCGTAGCCCCAGGGTTTGCGGGTGACGCCGAATTCGGTCCAGGTGCCGGTGAAGCGGGTGGCCTCGGTGAGGGTCTGGTAGCCCATGTACTCGGCGAAGGACTCGTTCAGCCAGATGTCGTCCCACCAGCGCAGGGTGACGAGGTCACCGAACCACATGTGGGCCATTTCGTGGGCGATGACCATGGCGCGGATCTGTCGCTCGGTGTCGGTGACGGCGGAGCGGTGGACGAAGTCGTCGCGGAAGGTGACGAGGCCGGGGTTCTCCATGGCGCCGGCGTTGAACTCGGGGACGAACGCCTGGTCGTAGGAGTCGAAGGGGTAGGGCTCCTCGAACTTCTCGTGGTAGCGGTCGAAGCAGGCGCGGGTGATGTCGAGGAGTTCGTCGACGTCGGCATCGAGGTACGGGGCGAGGGAGCGGCGGCAGTGGATGCCGAAGGGGAGGCCGCGGTGCTGGGTGCGTACGGAGTGCCAGGGGCCGGCGGCGACGGCGACGAGGTAGGTGGAGATCAGCGGGGTGGGGGCGGCCTTCCAGGTGCCGTCGCCGAGGTGCTCGGTGATGCCGTTGGCGAGGACGGTCCAGCTTTCGGGGGCCTTGACCCGCAGCTCGAAGACGGCTTTGAGGTCGGGCTGGTCGAAGGCGGCGAAGACGCGTTGGACGTCTTCCATGAACAGCTGGGTGTAGAGGTAGGTTTCGCCGTCGGTGGGGTCGGTGAAGCGGTGCATGCCCTCGCCGGTGCGCGAGTAGCGCATGGCGGCGTCGATGCGCAGTTCGTGTTCGCCGGGGGTGAGGTTCTTGAGGGGCAGCCGGTTCTCGTCCAGGGTTTCCGGGTCGAGGGGCTGTCCGTCGAGGGTGGCGGTGCGCAGTTCGGCGGGCTTGAGCTCGGCGAACGTGTCCGCGGCCTTGTGGTCGCCCCGTACCGTGAAGTGGATGACGGTGCGGGAGTCGAAGGTCTCGTCGCCGCGCGTCAGGTCGAGTTCGATCTGGTAGCGGTGGACGTCGAGGAGCCGGCCACGGGTCTGCGCTTCGGCGCGCGTCAGTACGGACATGGGTGACATGCTGCCTGATGAGCTTGGCGCGGCACAGAGGAGGCCTGCTCTCGCGGCCGTACGCGGTGGTCTTCCGGCCGTTTCGGGGGCTTGTGTGTATCCTCCGGCCTCGTCGGAGGGCCTGTGCGGGCCGTTCGCGGGGCCTACGCGCTCCTGGGTGCTCTACGCGCTCTGGTCGCGCTTCGGGACGGTGGAAGGGCGCCCGGGTGGTACGCGGGGGTCGAAGCGCGCGTGGTCGGATTCGGGAGGCACGCCTTCCTTCACCAGGGCACGTAGTTCGCGTACTTCCCGTTCCAGCCACAGAAACCGCTGGTGGTAGTCGTACAGGTACCGCACCTTGGTGCGCAGGGCCCAGGGGTCGATGGGTTTCACGACGAGGTCGGCGACGCCGAGCCGGAAGGCGGTGGAGGTGAGTTGGGCGTCCGTGCCGAAGCCGGTGACCAGGATGATGGGTATGCGCTGGGTCTGCTCCACGCGGCGCATGTAGCGGACGACGTCGAGGCCGCTGACCCCCGGCATCCGCACATCGAGGAGGAGCAGTCCGACCTGGCCGCGCAGGACCTCCTTGAGGGCCTCGTCGCCGCTGGTGGCTCGCGCCAGCCGGTAGCCGAGCGGGGCCAGGGCGCTTTCCAGTGCGTAGAGCGTGTCCTCATGGTCGTCGACGATGAGGATCTTGGCATCCGACGGCATTGCGCGAAGTCCCCTCGCTTGGACAACCAGCTTATGCCTGAACCGACTGACACGGAGTACTCATGAACTGACAAGGAGTGCTCAGCGAAGGATGCCTTATTTCGGCGCGCACGCCGAGGGGTTGTGCGTACAACGGTGCGAGAAGTGTGCGAGAAGTGGGGACAATGGGTGGAAACATCGTGCCGAGAGGCCGGAACGTGCCCAGAGGCAGGTACGGGGTCCCGCTCCCGCTGTCACTTCGTGTTGTTCGCGTGGTCCGCGATGCTTTCGTGGTGGCGGATGACCTCGGCGATGATGAAGTTGAGGAGCTTCTCCGCGAACGCGGGGTCGAGCTTCGCGTCCTCGGCGAGCTGACGCAGGCGGGCGATCTGCCGGGCCTCGCGGGAGGGGTCGGCGGGGGGCAGTTGGTGGGCTGCTTTGAGGTGGCCGACCTGCTGGGTGCATTTGAAGCGTTCGGCGAGCATGTGGACGACGGCGGCGTCGATGTTGTCGATGCTGTCGCGCAGCCGGGCGAGTTCGGCGCGGACGGCGGGGTCCACGTCACCGGGGCCGGTGTTGCTGGTGGTCATGGACGCCCACCCTAAGGGGCGCGGGGAACTGCGCGACAAGCCACGGACGACCCGCACCCGAGGTTCGACGCGCAGCCCCCGCCCCGTGCCCCCTACAGCGTCGCCGCCGCTCGGGATATGGCGGAGGCGAACTTGGAGACCTCCGTGTAGACGCCGGGCACACCGGGCCGCGCGCACCCGTCGCCCCAGCTGACGATGCCGACCTGCAGCCACGCCCCGCTGTCGTCCTTGCGGAACATGGGACCACCGGAGTCGCCCTGGCAGGTGTCGATGCCGCCGCGCGGATACCCGGCGCAGATCTCCTGCCCGGCGACGAGCCGGTTGCCGTAGTGTTGCTTGCACTTGGTGTCGCTGATGAAGGGGACCTTGGCCTTGAGCAGCTTGTCCGAGCCGGTGCCCGCGTTCTCCTTGGTGTCACCCCACCCGGCGATGGTGAAGGTGCCCTTGTTGTAGCGGGTGTTGGTCGCGATCTTCAGTGTGGGCCGGTCGATGGGCCGGGCCAGCTTGATCAGGGCCCAGTCCTTGCCCTTGCCGTTGTAGCCGGGGGCCGTGAGGACCTTCTTGGACTTGACCTTGATCGCGCCGGGGGCGTTGAGGTCGACGACTCCGGCGGTCGCCGTGATGCTGGTGTCGTTGCCCGTGAACTCGACACAGTGCGCGGCGGTCAGGACGATGTCCTTCTTGTAGAGCGCGCCGCCGCAGCCCATGGACAGATGGACCATGAACGGGAACTCGTTCTGTGCGGCGGGGGTGCCTCCGACGATCGGCGCGGGCGCGGCGTGCGCGGCGACGGGCTGGAGGCTGGCGGTCGCGAGGGCGACGGCGCCGATGGCCGCGGATCTTTTGACGAAGGTGAGCGTTCTGCTGGTCAACAGAGTTCCTCTCGTGGGGGGTTGAGCGCGCGTAGCAGTATGAAGATCCAACGGTGTGGGCGGCAAGGGTGGATCTCACGCCTTCCCGAGGAACCCGTGCGGCGAAATTCCCCTCGCATCGACTTAGAGTGGAATCGGGTTCTGGGCCTCTTGGGGGTGCGGGCGTGGCGAACGGCGGGCCGGTGAAGCACGGCTACCCGCACCTGGACACGGTGCGGGCGGCGATCACGGCGCTGTACAAGCGGCTCTCGTACGACACCATCCACACCTTCGACACCAGCGTGGCGCCCGCCGATGTGGCCTTCGCCGATGTGGACGATCTGTATTTGGGCGCGCAGCGCGTGGCCCGCGAGCTGGTTCAGCACTTCCGGCTGCCGGACGCCCGCATGATCGTCAGCTTCCGCGAGATGGAGCACGCGGCGAATGTCGAGCTCGCCGCGGGCCCCGAGTACTTCATCGAGCTGAACGACCGGTTCCGTTCGCATCGCAGGGACATCGGTGCCGCGTTGGCGCACGAGGTGATGCACGTGTACCTGCACCGCCTGGATCTGTCGTTCCAGGGCACGCGGGACAACGAGATCCTCACGGACACCGCGACGACGTATCTGGGCGCGGGCTGGCTGCTGCTCGACGCGTACCGCGAGGACGGCGCCTCCTCGCAGAAGCTCGGCTATCTGACTCCGGAGGAGTTCGGGTACGTCCTGGCCAAGCGGTCCCTGATCTTCGGCGAGGACCCTTCGACGTGGTTCACCAGCCCGCAGGCGTACACGGCGTACACGAAGGGCATGGCGCGGGCCCGCCACGACGAGCAGCAGCCTCCGCTGACCGCGGCCGGCTGGGCGGGCCGCCGCCGGTATGCGAAGGACCGCCGTCACGCCCAGAACGGTCCCGCCCAGGACCATCGCGCCCACGGCGGGCCGGCGGGCGTCCCGTACGACTTCACTCCCGAAGGCCACGGTCCGCTGCGGGTGTCATTCCCCTGCCCGACCTGCCATCAGCGGATCCGGGTGCCGGTGCGGGGCCGGGTGCGGGCACGCTGCGCTCTGTGCCGCACGGTGCTGGAGTGCGACACGTAGCCGGTGCGACGCCTGGGAATCGGGAGGAGATTCACAGCAAAAGTCTTTGCTTCGCCGATGTGTCCGGGGCGAAGGTCGAAGCATGGACACGCAAGACCCGGCGGCCGGTCTGTTGACCGCCCTGTACGAGGCCGATGAGGACGCGGTCGTACGGCAGTTGCGCGCCGGTGCGAGCGCGGAGTCGGTGGACGAGGACGGCCAGACCGTCCTGTATCTGGCGGCCGTGAACGACAAGCCCGGTGTGGTGCGCCTCCTCCTGGCGGCGGGAGCCGCACCGGACCGGCTGAGCGCGGGCACCGATTCGCCGTTGTGCGGGGCGGCCTGCGGCGGGCACACGGAGGTCGTCCGCGCGCTGCTGGCGGCCGGAGCTCAGCCGGATCTGCTGGAGGGCTTCGGTTTCACCGCCCTGACCTGGGCCGTTCAGCGGGGGCACGCTCCGGTGGTGGAGGAGCTCCTGAGGTACGGCGCCGACCCGAACCGCCCGGGTCCGACCGGGGATTCCCCGCTCTTCGTGGCCGCGCGCCGCGGCTCCCCGGGCTGTGTACGCGCGCTGCTCGCGCGGGGCGCGCGGGCCCGGTCGGAGGCGCTGGCCGAGGCCCGGCGCTGGCTGACCCTTGATGTGGAGGCGGAGCTGCGGGCCGGTCTGGAGCAGATGGCCGGGCCCGGCCACGAGTTCGTCACCCACCGCTTCCCGGAGGACGGCGGGGTGACGGTCGAGGTCGAACTGCTGAAGGACGGCCGTCCTGCGTCCGGCAACGACCAGCAGACGGGCCACGCGGCCATCGTCACGCTCCTGGAGGCGTCCCTCGGCGTCGCCGCCCCCGCTCCGGAACTCGCCGATCGTGCCCTGCGCTGCGGCGACCCCGACAACGACGACTGGTCGGAGGCGGTGACCATGCTCGCCCGGCGTGGCGACGAGGAGACGTTCGAGGCGGCGGCCCAGTGGTGCGGGGACGGCACGGCCCCCCTGCGGCAGGCGTTCGGCGCGGATGTGCTGGGGCGGTTGGGTACGGAGGGAAGCCGGGACGGTCCACCTCGGCGGCACGCCGAAGCCGTGGGCCCGTTTGCCGCCCGAAGTCTCCCCGTGCTGCGGGAGTTGGCGCGCGCGACCTCGGAGCCGGTGACGTCGCGGTCCGTCGTCGCGGCCCTCGGCCTGCAGCGGGACCCGGCCGCTCTCCCCGAGATCCTCCGCCATGCCGGCCACCCGGACGCCGGCGTACGGCGAGCGGTCGCCGTGGCCCTGTGCGGGCTGGTGCCCGCCGATCACCAGGAGGGCATCGAGCGGCTCATCTCGCTGACGCGGGATGCCGACCGGGACGTACGCGACTGGGCGGCGACCGCGTTGGCCGCACTCGACACGGACACCCCCGATCTGCGGGACGCGCTCGCGGCGCTCCTCGACGACACGGACCGGGAGGTGGTGGCGGAGGCGGCGCGTGGGCTGGCGATCCGGCAGGATCCGCGGGCCATAGAGGTGTTGGAGCGGCTGCTGACGGAGGAGAGACCCGACAGCGCCCCGCGCGCGACAGCCGAGGAGGCGGTCACGCACATACGGGACGACCGGGTGAGGACGCTGCTGGCGTCGACGCTGCCACGGCGGCTGTAGGACACGGCGGATGTAGGGACGCCGCGGATGTTCGGCCGGGGCGGCGTCGGCCGTCTCCTCCGTGACGTACGGGATGCGCGCACTACCGCGCCTCGTACGCGCCCTACCGCGCCTCGTACGCGCGCTACCGCGCCCCGTACACCGGCTGGGGCGCCTCCGCGTCCGCGAGCAGTTTGAGGGCGGTGTCCCCGGCCTCGGACGGCGTCCACCGCGCCGCCTTGTCGGCGGTCGGTCCGGGGCGCCAGCCCTCCATGACGGTGATGCGGCCGCCCTCGGCCTCGAAGACGCGGCCGGTGACACCATTGCTCGCGGCGGAACCGAGCCAGACGACGAGCGGGGAGACGTTCTCGGGCGCCATCGCGTCGAAGCCGCTGCCGGGCGCCGCCATCGTCTGTGCGAAGGTCCGCTCGGTCATGCGGGTGCGTGCGGCCGGTGCGATGGCGTTGACCTGCACTCCGTAGCGTCCCATTTCGGCGGCGGCCACCAGGGTGAGCCCGACGATGCCCGCCTTGGCCGCGCTGTAGTTGCCCTGCCCGACCGATCCCGCCAGCCCCGCTCCGGAGCTGGTGTTGACAACCCGCGCCCGCGGCGTGCGTCCGGCCTTGGCCTCCGCCCGCCAGTGCGCGGCGGCGTGCTTCAGCGGCAGGAAATGCCCCTTCAGATGGACGCGCAGGACGGCGTCCCAGTCGTCCTCGTCGAGGTTCACCAGCATCCGGTCACGCAGGAACCCTGCGTTGTTGACGAGTGTGTCGAGCCGTCCGAAGGCGTCGACGGCCGTGGCGATCAGTGACTGGGCGCCCTGCGAGGTGGCGATGTCGCCGCCGTGCGCGACGGCTTCGCCGCCCGCCGCGCGGATCTCCTCGGCGACGCGTGCGGCCGGGCTGTCGGGGCTGGGCGCACCGTCGAGCCCCACCCCCAGGTCGTTGACCACGACACACGCGCCCTCCGCCGCGAACGCCAGGGCGTGCGCCCTCCCGAGGCCCCGTCCCGCGCCCGTGACGATCACGACCCGGCCGTCGCAGATTCCGGTCATCTCAGTTCTCCTTGTTGGCAGTTGCCGCGTCCAGGAAGGCGGGCCGCTCTCCGCCGCCGTGCACGAGCAGGCCGGCGCCGGTGATGTACGCGGCGGCGTCCGACGCGAGGAAGACGGCCGCCGCGCCGATGTCCGAGGGGGCGGCGAGGCGTCCGAGCGGGACGGTGCGGGACACGGCCGCGATGCCGTCCTCGTCGCCGTAGTGCAGGTGGGACAGCTCGGTGCGGACCATGCCTACGACCAGCGTGTTGACGCGGACGTCCGGCGCCCACTCCACGGCCATCGACCTGGCCAGGTTCTCCAGCCCCGCCTTGGCCGCGCCGTATGCGGCGGTGCCGGGCGAGGGCCGCGTCCCGCTCACGCTGCCGATCATCACGACGCAGCCCCGGGCGCGCCTCAGTTGCTCGTACGCCGCCAGGGACGCGGTCAGCGGCACGGTGAGGTTGAGTTCGATCACGCGCGCGTGCCGCTCGGCGTCCGTCCCCGCGAGCGGCCGGTACGGGCCGCCGCCCGCGTTGTTGACCAGGACGTCGACCCGGGGCAGAGCGTCGAAGAAGGCGCGTACGGCCGCCGGGTCCCGCAGGTCGGCCTGCGCGAACTCGACTCCCTCGACCGGTTTTTCGGGCGGTCTGCGCGCACAGACCACCACGTCGTCACCGGCCTCGGCGAACGCCCGGGCGATCCCTGCGCCCACGCCTCTGGTGCCGCCCGTCACCACCACGAGCCGCTTGTCCACAGGGCCTCCCGCTCGTCGGCATTCGCTGTTACTTTCTCACCTAACAAACGTTTGGTGGAAAGGTAGCTGATGCACCCATGGGTGTCTCCACCTCCTCCCCGGAAAAGGGGATTTCGGTAGTCACGGTCGACTTCCCGCCCGTGAACGCGCTGCCGGTACGCGGCTGGTTCGAGCTGGCCGACGCCGTGCGCGCGGCGGGCCGCGACGCCGAGGTCCGCTGTGTCGTGCTGACCGCCGAGGGCCGGGGGTTCAACGCGGGCGTCGACATCAAGGAGATCCAGCAAGAACAGCAAGCACAGCGGGAACAGCAGAAACGGCAGGAACGGCAGGAACGGCCGGAGCATCGGGGTGCGACGGGCCATGGCGCGCTGATAGGGGCCAACCGCGGCTGCGCCGAGGCGTTCGCGGCGGTGTACGAGTGCGAGGTGCCGGTGGTGGCGGCGGTGCGGGGTTTCTGCCTGGGCGGCGGCATCGGACTCGTGGGGAACGCGGACGTGATCGTGGCGAGCGACGACGCCACCTTCGGCCTGCCCGAGCTGGACCGGGGCGCCCTGGGCGCGGCCACGCACCTGGCCCGCCTCGTCCCGCAGCACCTGATGCGCGCGCTGTACTACACGTCGCGTACGGCCACGGCGGCCGAGCTGCACGCGCATGGTTCGGTGTGGCGGGTCGTGCCGCGCGCGGATCTCCTGGACGCAGCCCTGGAGTTGGCCCGGGAGATCGCAGCCAAGGACGGCCAGTTGATCCGGCTCGCGAAGGCCGCCATCAACGGCATCGACCCCGTCGACGTACGCCGCAGCTACCGGTTCGAGCAGGGCTTCACCTTCGAGGCCAACCTCAGCGGGGTGGCCGACCGGGTCCGGGACACGTTCGGGAAGGAGGCGGACCGGTGAGCGACAAGACCATGTCGGCGGATGAGGTCGTCGGCCGGCTGGAGAGCGGGATGACGATCGGCATCGGAGGCTGGGGTTCCCGCCGCAAACCGATGGCGCTCGTGAGAGCACTGCTCCGTTCCGGGATCACGGATCTCACGGTCGTCTCGTACGGCGGGCCGGACGTCGGCATGCTCGCGGCCGCCGGGAGGATACGGAAGCTGGTCGCCGCGTTCGTGACCCTCGACTCGATCCCGCTCGAACCGCACTACCGCGCGGCGCGCGAGAGCGGGTCCCTCGAGCTGATGGAGATCGACGAGGCGATGTTCATGTGGGGGCTGCACGCCGCGGCGAACCGGCTGCCCTTCCTGCCCGTGCGGGCCGGAATCGGTTCGGACGTGATGCGGGTCAACCCCGGGCTGCGGACGGTCACTTCGCCGTACGAGGACGAGTCGACGGGGGTCCACGAGACCTTCGTCGCCATGCCCGCGCTGCGCATGGACGCCGCGCTGGTCCATGTGAACCGCGCGGACCGGCTGGGCAACGGCCAGTATCTGGGCCCGGATCCGTACTTCGACGACCTGTTCTGCGAGGCGGCCGACACCGCGTACGTCTCCTGCGAGCAGCTCGTCGACACCATCGGCACCACCGAGCCGACGAAGGCTGCCGCCGCCCCGCAGACGCTGCTGGTCAAGCGGCACAGCGTGACCGGGGTGGTGGAGGCGCCCAGCGGCGCGCACTTCACGTCCTGCGCGCCCGACCACGACCGGGACGAGAGCTTCCAGCGGCTGTACGCGACCACGCCCTGGCCGGAGTTCGCCGAGCGGTTCCTGCACGGGGACGAGAAGGACTACCAGTCGGCCGTTCAGGCCTGGCACGAGGAGCGGCGATGAGTGATGTGACGCGTGCCCCGCTTCTCCCGCCCACCCGCGCCGAGTACTGCGTGATCGCCTGCGCCGAGGCATGGCGGGACAACGGTGAGGTGCTGGCCAGCCCCATGGGCGCCGTCCCGTCCGTCGGCGCCCGGCTCGCCCGGCGGACCTTCGCTCCCGACCTGCTCCTCACCGACGGCGAGGCAACGCTGGTCGGCGCGGACGGCACACCGGAGGGCTGGCTTCCGTACCGGCAGCACCTCACGATGGTCACCGGCGGCCGACGGCACGTGATGATGGGCGCGAGCCAGATCGACCGCTTCGGCAACCAGAACATCTCCTGCATCGGCGACTGGGAGCGGCCCGCGCGACAGCTGCTCGGGGTGCGGGGCGCTCCCGTCAACACGCTGAACAACCCCGTCAGTTACTGGATCCCGAAGCATTCCAGGCGTGTCTTCGTCGAGAAGGTCGACCTGATCAGCGGAGTGGGCTACGACAGCGCGGCGGCGGCCGGTCCCACGGCGACCCGCTACCACCGCATCCCCCGGGTCGTGTCCAACCTGGGCGTCTTCGACTTCGCGACCCCGGGCCGCTCGATGCGGCTCGCCTCGCTGCATCCGGGCGTCACGGTCGAGGAGGTCAGGGAGGCGACGGGTTTCGAGCTGACGGTCCCGGACGAGGTCCCCCGCACGCGCGAACCGACCCGGGAGGAGCTGGAGCTGATACGTGAGGTGATCGACCCCCGAGGGCTGCGCGACCGTGAGGTGCCGGCCGGCCGGGTCGAGCGTGAGGTCGGCGGCTGATGGAGACAGCGCTCACGAAACTCGTCGGGGTGCGGCATCCGGTCGTCCAGACCGGTATGGGCTGGGTCGCCGGTCCTCGCCTGGTCTCCGCGTCCGCGAACGCGGGTGCCCTGGGTGTCCTGGCCTCCGCGACGATGACCGTGGAGGAGCTGCGGGGTGCCGTCCGGGAGGTCAAGTCCCGTACGGACGCGCCGTTCGGCGTGAACCTGCGGGCGGACGCGGGCGATGCCCGCGACCGGGTGCGGATCATCATCGAGGAGGGCGTGAAGGTCGCCTCGTTCGCGCTCGCGCCCTCCCGCGCGCTGATCGCCGAACTCAAGGACGCGGGTGTCGTCGTCATCCCGTCCGTCGGCGCCCGCCGTCACGCCGAGAAGGTCGCGGCGTGGGGTGCGGACGCGGTGATCGTGCAGGGTGGCGAGGGCGGCGGCCACACGGGCGAGGTGGCGACGACGGTGCTGCTGCCGCAGGTCGTGGACGCGGTCGGGATACCGGTCGTGGCGGCGGGCGGCTTCTTCGACGGCCGGGGCCTGGTCGCGGCCCTCGCGTACGGGGCGGCCGGCGTCGCCATGGGCACACGCTTCCTGCTCACCTCGGACTCCACGGTCCCGGACGCGGTGAAGGCCCGGTACCTGGCGGCGACCGTGAAGGACGTGACGGTGACGAGGGCCGTGGACGGCCTGCCTCACCGCATGCTGCGCACGGACCTCGTCGACTCCCTTGAGGGAGCAGGCCGTACGAGATCCTTCACCCAGGCAGTGCGCCGAGCCGCAGCCTTCCGGAAACTGTCCGGACTCACCTGGCCCGCGATGATCCGTGACGGCCTCGCCCTGAAGCACGGCAAGGACCTGTCCTGGAGCCAGGTCCTGCTCGCCGCCAACACTCCGATGCTGCTGCGCGCGTCGATGGTCGAGGGGCGTACGGATCTGGGGGTGATGGCGTCGGGACAGGTGGCCGGCGTGATCGAGGACCTGCCGTCGTGCGCGGAGCTGGTGGAGCGTGTGATGACCGAGGCCGAGCGGGTGACGCACGAGCTGTGCGCGGCCGGCGTCAGAGCCTCTCGATGATCGTCACGTTCGCCTGGCCTCCTCCCTCGCACATCGTCTGCAGGCCGAACCGGCCCTCCGTGCGCTCCAGTTCGTGGAGAAGCGTCGTCATCAGCTTCACGCCCGTGGCGCCGAGAGGGTGGCCGAGGGCGATCGCGCCGCCGTTGACGTTGACCTTCTCCGGGTCCGCGCCGGTCTCCTTCAGCCAGGCCAGGACGACCGGGGCGAAGGCCTCGTTGATCTCGACGAGGTCGATGTCGTCGATGGTCAGGCCGGTCTTCTTCAGGGCGTGCGCGGTGGCCGGGATGGGGGCCGACAGCATGCGGATCGGGTCCTCGCCGCGTACGGAGAGGTGGTGCACGCGCGCGCGGGGCGTCAGCCCGTGTTCGCGCACCGCCCGCTCGGAGGCCAGCAGCATCGCGGCGGCGCCGTCGGAGACCTGGGAGGAGCAGGCGGCGGTGATGGTGCCGCCCTCGACGACCGGCGCAAGGCCCGCCATCTTCTCCAGCGAGGTGTCCCGGCGCGGCCCCTCGTCGGCCGTGACGTCCCCGTATGCCACCACCTCGCGCGCGAAGCGGCCCTCGTCGATCGCCCGGATCGCCCGCTGATGGGACCGCAGAGCGAACTCCTCCTGGTCGCGGCGGCTGATCCCCCACTTCTCGGCGATCAGCTCCGCCCCGTAGAACTGGTTCACGGGCCGGTCGCCGTAGCGCGCCCGCCAGCCCTCGCTGCCCGCGAAGGGCCCTTCGGTGAGGCCCAGCGGCTCGGCGGCCTGGCGGGAGGCGAACGCGATGGGGATCTGCGTCATGTTCTGGACGCCCCCGGCGACCACCAGGTCCTGCGTCCCGGACAGCACGCCCTGCGCGGCGAAGTGCACGGCCTGCTGGGAGGAACCGCACTGCCGGTCGACCGTCACGCCCGGCACCTCCTCGGGCAGCCCGGCCGCCAGCCAGCACGTCCGTGCTATGTCGCCGGCCTGCGGCCCCACGGTGTCCAGACAGCCGAAGACGACGTCCTCGACGGCGGCGGGGTCGATTCCGGAGCGCGTGACGAGGGCCTTCAGCACATGTGCGCCCAGGTCGGCCGGATGGACCCCGCTCAGGCCGCCCTTGCGCCGCCCGACGGGCGTACGGACCGCTTCGACGATGTAGGCCTCGGCCATGACAACTCCCCAGTCGGTTATGTATCCCCGGTTGATGACGTACGTACGGCGATCCCGTCCAGCACCATCGACAGGTACTGACGGGCGATCTCCTCGGGGCTGTGGTGTCCGTCAGGCCGGTACCAGGACGCGGCGACCCACACGGTGTCGCGCACGAACCGGTAGGTGAGCCGGATGTCGAGGTCGTCGCGGAAGACCTCGGCGGCCACACCCCGCTCCAGCGTGCTCAGCCACGTCTTCTCGAACTTGCGCTGCGACTCGGCGAGGAACGCGAAGCGCTCCTGGACGGCCAGGTGGCGGGACTCCTTCTGGTAGATGGCGACGGCCGCGCGATGTCGGTCGATCTCCCGGAAGGACTCGGTGACCAGGGCCTCCAGGGTCTCCCGGGGCCCGAGTTCGGCGTCCAGGACCGTGTCGTACCCGTCCCACAGCTCGTCCAGGAAGGTCCGCAGGATCTCCTCCAGCATCGATTCCTTGGAGTCGAAGTGGTAGTAGAGGCTGCCCGCGAGCATGCCCGCGTGGTCGGCGATCTTGCGTACGGTGGTGGCGTTGTAGCCCTGCTCGGCGAAGACCTCGGCGGCGGTGCCGAGGAGCTCACGCCGCCGCTCGGGCGTGGCGGTCACCTGGGGCTTCTTCTTGGTAGGCACGGCTCCATTGTCGTCCTAGGCGTGCTGGCTGCTGACGGAGACGATCTCGCCGGTCATGTACGAGGAATAGCCGGACGCCAGGAACACGATCACGTTGGCCACCTCCCACGGCTCGGCGTACCGCCCGAAGGCCTCGCGGCCGGTCAGCTCCTCCAGCAGTTCGGGGGTGGTCACCTTCACGAGGTGGGGGTGCATGGCGAGGCTGGGTGACACGGCGTTCACCCGGATCCCGTACTCGGCCGCCTCCATGGCCGCGCACCTGGTCAGCGCCATGACGCCCGCCTTCGCCGCGGCGTAGTGCGCCTGGCCGGACTGGGCGCGCCAGCCGACGACCGAGGCGTTGTTGACGATCACTCCTCGGCCGGCCTCCCGCATCGCCCGCAGTGCCGCCCGCGTACACCGGAACGTGCCGTTCAGCGTGACGTCGAGGACCTTCGACCACTGCTCGTCCGTCATGTCCACCAAGGGCGACGTACCGCCCAGGCCGGCGTTGTTGACGACTATGTCCAAGCCGCCGTGCAGCTTTCCGGCAGCGTCGAACAGGGCCCGCACCTCAGTCTCGTCGGTGACGTCACAGGGCAGCGAGTCGACGGACGTTGCACCGAACTCGGCGCTCAACGCCTCGGCGCTCTCCTTGAGCCGTCGTGCGTGCGCGTCGCTGATCAGTACGCGCGCGCCCTCCTCCAGGAACCGACGCGCCGTCGCCCCGCCGATCCCCGCGCCCGCGGCGGCCGTGATGACGGCGGTCCGCTCCTTCAGCAGGCCATGACCGGATACGTAAGCCGGACCCTCGACGGCTGTCATACCGCCACGCTAACCTACCAAACACTTGTTAGGGAAGGATTGCCGCTGATGGATCTCGCCTTCACACCGGACGAGGACGCCTTCCGGAGCGAGGCCCGGGCCTGGCTCGACAGCCATGTGCCGGCCACTCCTCTCCCCTCCCTCGAGACCGAGGAGGGCTTCGCCGCACACCGCGCGTGGGAGGCCGAACTGGCCGCGGACCGCTGGTCGGTGGTGTCCTGGCCGACCGCGTACGGCGGGCGGGACGCCGGCATCCTCAAGTGGCTGATCTTCGAGGAGGAGTACTACGCGGCGGGCGCGCCCGGCCGCGTCGGCCAGAACGGCATCAACCTCCTCGCGCCGACCCTCTTCGACCACGGCACCGAGGAGCAGCGCGCCCGGATTTTGCCGTCCATGGCGTCCGGCGAGGTCGTCTGGGCGCAGGCGTGGTCCGAGCCGGAGGCGGGCTCGGACCTGGCCTCCCTCAGGTCCAGGGCGGTGCGCACGGACGGCGGTTGGCGCTTGAGCGGCCAGAAGACGTGGTCGTCGCGGGCCGCGTTCGCCGACCGCGCGTTCGGCCTGTTCCGCAGCGAGCCCGGCACCCCGAAGCCCCACCAGGGGCTCACCTACGTGATGTTCGACCTGCGCGCGCCGGGCGTCACCGTCCGCCCCATCGGCCGTCTCGACGGGAAACCGGCCTTCGCCGAGCTCTTCCTGGACGAGGTGTTCGTGCCGGACGAGGACGTGATCGGCGGGGTCGGCGAGGGCTGGCGGGTCGCGATGTCGACGGCGGGCAACGAACGCGGCCTGACACTCCGCTCCCCCGGCCGTTTCCTGGCCTCCGCCGACCGCCTGCTCGACCTGTGGCGCACGCACGGCGACCCGTCCGACACGGCACTGCGCGACCGCGTTGCCGACGCGCTGATCGGCGCCCGCGCCTACCAGCTCTTCACGTACGCGGGCGCGTCCCGCTTCCTCGACGGCGAGCCGGTCGGCCCGGAGTCCAGCATGAACAAGGTCTTCTGGTCCGAGTACGACATCGCCCTCCACGAGACGGCACTCGACCTGCTGGGCGCGGAGGGCGAGTTGGCCGGCACCGACTGGTGCGAGGGCTACGTCTTCTCGCTCGCGGGCCCCATCTACGCGGGGACGAACGAGATCCAGCGCGACATCATCGCCGAGCGCCTCCTCGGTCTGCCGAAGGGACGCCGCTGATGCGCTTCCTCCTGGACGACGAACAGCGCGCCTTCGCCCGCTCGCTGAACGCCCTGCTGACGGCCGCGGACACGCCGTCGGTCATCAGGTCCTGGGCTGCCGGCGACCACTCGGCCGGGCGTGCGCTGTGGTCCCGTATCGCCGATGCGGGGGTCTTCGCGCTCGCGGTGCCCGAGGCGTACGACGGAGTCGGACCGCTGCCCGTCGAACTGACCGTCGCCTTTGTGGAGTTGGGGCGGCATGCGGTGCCGGGGCCACTGGTGGAGACGGTCGCGGCGGCCTCGCTGCTCACCGACCCGGGGCCGGCGAAGCGGCTGCTTCCGGGGCTGGCCTCGGGAGAGACGATCGCCACGGTGGCATTACCGACGGGGGCCGGCGCTGCGGGGCCGGGCGGAGGTCCCCACGCGGGCGAGCGGGCCCTGGACGGGGACACGGCGACGGTCCGCCTCACCGTCGACGGCGACGCACTGCGGCTCGCCCCCGGGCACGGCCCGGTGCATGCGTCCATCGACCCGGCCCGGCGCCTCACCGCGCTGGACCGGGGCGGTGAACTGCTCGCCTCCGGCCCTCATGTCGCCGCGGCCGCCGAGGAGGCCCTCACCCGGGCCCGCCTCGCCACCGCCGCCCAAGCTCTGGGCACAGGCCTCGCGCTGCTCGACAAGACGGTCGCGTACGTCAAGCAGCGCGCACAGTTCGGCGTGCCCATAGGCTCGTTCCAGGCGGTCAAGCATCAACTGGCCGATGCGAAGACGGCGTTGGAGTTCGCGCGCCCGCTGCTCTTCGGCGCCGCGCTGTCCCTGCGTCCGGCCGATGTCGCCGCGGCCAAGGTGGCGGCGTGCGAGGCGGCGTACGCCACCGCGCGCACGGCACTGCAACTGCACGGCGCGATCGGTTACACCGCCGAATACGACCTCTCGCTCTGGCTCACCAAGGCCCGTGCGCTGCGCACCGCCTGGGGCACCCCGCACGCATGCCGGACCCTGGTACTCAGCGTGCCCGGTGGGCTCGGTGGGCTCAGTGGTGGTGCTCGCCGCTCGTGAGCTCGCGCTGGTACTCCTCGGGGGTCGGTTTGGGGATGTACGTCTGCGGCCCGAACATGGCGCGGGCCAGCCGGGCGCGCAACCGCTGGCCGGGCCTGGCCTTGCGGGCGACACCGTTCGCGTCGACGAGCTGGCCCACCTCGTAGGGCGGGAACTGTTCGTGCTGGGTCAGGGTGAACCGCTGGGACTGCGAGAGCTGTTCGTGCACCTCGATGTACTCGCCGTGCGGCAGCCGTTTGATGGTGCCGGACTCCCTGCCGTGCAGCACCATGTCCCGGTCGCGGCGTTGCAGCCCCATACAGATGCGTTTGGTGATGATGAAGGTGAGGACCGGCACGACGAAGAAGGCGACCCGTACGAACCAGGTGATCGAGTTGATCGACAGATGCAGATGCGTGGCCACGATGTCGTTGCCGCCGCCGATCAGCAGCACCCCGTACAGACTCAGCCAGGCCGCGCCGAGACCGGTGCGCGTCGGGACGTTGCGCGGCCGGTCCAGGATGTGGTGTTCCCGTTTGTCCCCGGTGATCCACGCCTCGATGAACGGATACACGCCGATCGCGAGCATGATCAGCGGGAAGAGGGAGAAGGGGATGAAGACGCCCAGCTCCAGGGTGTGGCCGAAGGCGTTGATCTCCCATCCCGGCATCACCCGGATCAGCCCCTCGGAGAAGCCGAGGTACCAGTCGGGCTGGGCACCCGTGCCGACCAGGTCGGGGCGGTAGGGGCCGATGGCCCAGACGGGGTTGATGGTTGCGATGGCGCCCATCACCGACAGCACGCCGAAGACCAGGAAGAAGAAGCCGCCGGCCTTGGCCATGTAGACGGGGAGGAACGGCATGCCGACCACGGACTTCTGGGTGCGTCCGGGCCCCGGGTACTGCGTGTGCTTGTGGTAGAAGACCAGGATCAGATGGGCCACCACCAGGCCGAGCATGATCCCGGGCAGCAACAGGATGTGGATCGGGTACAGACGCGAGATGATTTCGTGCCCCGGGAACTCTCCCCCGAAGAGGAAGAAGGAGAGATACGTCCCCACGACCGGCACGGAGAGGATCGCGCCCTGCGCGAAGCGGATGCCGGTGCCTGAGAGCAGGTCGTCGGGGAGCGAGTAGCCGGTCAGCCCGGTGATGATCCCGAGGAACAGGAGCGTCCAGCCGAACAGCCAGTTCAGCTCGCGCGGCTTGCGGAACGCGCCGGTGAAGAACACCCGCATCATGTGGATGAGCATGCCGGCGACGAACACGACCGCCGCCCAGTGGTGGATCTGCCGGATGAGGAGACCGCCGCGCACATCGAAGCTGATCTCGAGCGTGGACTCGAACGCCCTGGTCATCAGCATGCCGTTCAGCGGCTCGTACGAACCGTTGTAGACGACCTCGGCCATGCTCGGCTCGAAGAACAGCGTGAGGTAGACGCCCGTGAGGATCAGGATGATGAAGGTGTAGAGGCAGATCTCGCCCAGCATGAAGGACGGGTGGTCCGGGAACACCTTGCGCATCTGGGCCTTGGCCAGTGCGTAGATCCCGAGCCTTCCGTCGGCCCAGTCCGCCAGCCGCTCGCCCTTGCCCGTCTGTGCAGGCCGCCCGCCCGTACCGTGCCGGTCCGCCGATCGCGCGTCCATACGCCGCCTCTCGCCTCGGGTCACCTCAGAGTGACACGACGATCACACAATGCCAACGGGGCGCGCGCCGTCGGTCAGCGGACGATGCCCAGACTCCGTGCCGCCGAGAGCCACTCGGGGAATTCGGAGACCAGGCGGTCGTACAGATCGCTGTCGGAGACCTGCCGCGGGTCCGAACCCGCGTGGAAGAAACCGGCGTTGTCGAGGGGGCGCTTCGCGGGTACGGCGAGTTCGTCGAGCTTGCGGAGGAAGTCGAACTGTTTGCTGGTCGCGTCGCCGAAGCCGATGAACTGCCAGAACAGCGGGAGCCTGGCCGCCTTGCACAGGTAGCGCTCGGCGGCGAGTTTGTTGATCGGGCCGCCGTCGGTCTGGAAGACCACCAGGGCCGGAGCTTTCGAGCCGCTGTCCAGGTAGTGGTCGATGACCGCGTCCATGGCCAGGTGGTAGCTGGTCTTGCCCATATGGCCGAGGCCCGCGACGATCCGCTCGATACGGCCCTGATGGTTGTCCAGGGCGATGTCCGTCACCGCGTCGATGTCCGTCGAGAAGAACACGACCGGTACGGTCCCGTCGTCGTCGAAGTGCGCCGACAGGCCCAACACCCGGTCGGCGAGCGCCTGCACGCTGCCGTCCTTGTAGTACGGCTTCATCGAGCCCGAGTAGTCGACGACGAGATAGACGGCCGCCCGCTGTCCGCTCAGCCCGTGCTTGTCCAGCGAGACACCCGCGCTCTTGTAGAGGGAGACCAGCGCGGGTGCGGTCTCCTCCACCTTGCTCAGGCTGATCCCGGCCATGGGTGCTCCTTACGGTCATGGGCTGCCCGGGCTGGTCATGGGCTGCCCGGGCGAGCCTAGCCGGGGGGACCTCCCTGACCCCGGCGAAGTCGGGAACGTACTCTGTGCGCCATGAGACGTGGTGGTTGCCTGCTGTTCGCCGTAGTGCCCGTCGTCGCGACGGCGGCGGTCTACTTCTTCACGCCCGGGCAGTCGGGGGCGGAGGACACGAGCAGGGGGACGTCCGCCTCGCAGCAGGCGCGTCAGGACGCCAAGGCGAAGGCCGAGGACACGGCCGACGACGAGCTGATCGCGGATCTGCCGCCCGGTCTCGCGGCGCCGGACAAGAAGGAGCTGGCCCAGAAGATCGTGACGAGCGCGGAGAACTCCACGCTGGACTGGCGCGCCCAGTACGGCTACATCGAGGACATCGACGACGGCCAGGGCTACACCGCGGGCATCATCGGCTTCTGCACCGGCACGCACGACCTCCTCGTCCTCGTCGAGCGCTACACGAAGGCCCACCCGGACAACGGCCTGGCCCGCTACCTTCCCGCCCTGCGCAAGGTCGACGGCACCGACTCCCACAAGGGGCTCGACCCGGGCTTCACGGCGGCCTGGAAGGCGGAGGCGAAGGTGGCGGCCTTCCGCCGGGCCCAGGACACGGAACGCGACCGCGTCTACTTCGACCCGGCGGTCCGCCTCGCCAAGCTCGACGGGCTCGGCACGCTCGGGCAGTTCATCTACTACGACGCGATGGTCCTGCACGGCCCCGGCACCGAGTCCACGGGCTTCTACGGGCTGCGCGAGCGCGCCCTGTCCGAGGCCGACAGCCCGGCGCAGGGCGGCAAGGAGAAGGCGTACCTCGACATCTTCCTGGACGTCCGCCGCAAGGCCATGAAGTCCAAGGACTCCCATCGCGACACGACTCGCATCGACACGGCGCAGCGGCGGTTCCTGTACGACGGGAACCTGAACCTCGACGCTCCGCTGCGGTGGGCGGTCTATGGAGAAACGTTCCGGGTGCCCAAGTAGCCCGTGCGGCGTCCGGGGGGTTTTCGCCCCCGCCGCCCCTACCCGTCCCATCCCTGGGGGCTGCGCCCCCAGACCCCCCTTATCGGCCTTGCGGCCTCGTCCTCAAACGCCGGACGGGCTGAAAATCAGCCCCTCCGGCGTTTGA
>NZ_VBZC01000065.1:13355-51845 GCF_005786655.1 Streptomyces montanus | reverse complement strand
CCGACGCGGCGCGGGACGTGGCCGCGGTGGCCGACGCGCTCGGGCTCGACCGGTTCGCGGTGCTGGGCCGCTCGGGCGGCGCCCCGCACGCGCTGGCCTGTGCGGCGCTGTTGCCCAACCGGGTGCGGCGCGCGGCGGCGATGATGAGTCTCGCGCCGCCCGGCGCCGAGGGGCTGAGCTGGTTCGACGGGATGGCCGCGTCCAACGTGGCGGAGTTCACGGGGGCGCTGACCGATCCACTGGACTTCGCGGAGCGCATCACCGCGCGGGCGGCCGCGATCCGCAAGGACCCGGCCCAGCTCCTCGTGTCGATCCGCGACGGCCTCACCGAATCCGACCGGCGGATCGTCTCCGATCCCGCCATGAGCGAGATGCTGCTGCGCAACTTCCGCGAGGCGCTGAGCACCTCCGCCTACGGATGGATCGACGACGACCTCGCGTTCTTGAGTCACTGGGGGTTCGACCCGGCGCGGATCACCCGGCCCGTGCTGCTGTGGCACGGCGCCCTGGACACCCTCTCCCCGGTGGGTCACTTCGAGTGGCTGGCCCAGCACATTCCCCGCGCCCGTCCCGTCCTGGCCCCGGAGGCCGGTCACTTCGGGGCTCTGGAGGCCCTCCCGGACGTACTGGACTGGCTGTGCGCGACCCCGCAGGCAGCGTCCTGACGTCCTGCCCAAGGACATGACCGGCCAGGGACAGGACCGGCCAAGGACGAGCCCCCGCACCACACATGCGTGCGGAGGCTCGTCCACTGCTGGCTGCAGGTCAGGTCGTGCGGAAAAGCCGTGCGCGGTCCGTCAGAAGACGCTGACGCCGTAGGCGCTCAGGGCCTCGGTGACCGGCTGGAAGAACGTGGTGCCGCCGGAGGTGCAGTTACCACTGCCGCCGGAGGTCAGACCGTACGCGGTGCCGTTGCTGCCGTAGAGCGGGCCGCCGGAGTCGCCGGGCTCGGCGCAGACCGTGGTCTGGATCATGCCGTAGACGATGTCGCCGCCGCCGTAGTTGACGGTCGCGTTGAGCGCCGTGACGCGTCCGGTCTTGGTACCGGTGGTGGACCCGGTACGAATGACATTGGTGCCCACGCTCGGCGTGGCCGCGCGAGTGATGTCCACGCTGCCCGCGGTGCCCGACTTGGTGACCGAGCTGTTGGTGTACCGCACCAGGCCGTAGTCGTTGGTCGGGAAGCTGGAGCCGGCCGTCGAGCCGAGTGTGGTCGTGTGCCCGGAGTTCGACCACCAGGTGCCGGCACCGTCGGTGCAGTGACCGGCGGTCACGAAGTAGTAGGCTCCGCTGCTGTTCTTCACGTTGAAGCCGAGGGAGCAGCGCCAGCTACTCGCATAGATGGCGTCTCCGCCTTTGATCAGCTTGTTGAACTTGCCCGGGGTGTGCTTGATCTGGAGCGCGCCGGCCTTGCTGCCCGCCGCCTCCTTGATCTTCGCGATCTCCGCGTCGGAGACGGTGCTGTCGACGGTGACGACAACCTTGTTGGTCTTCGAGTCGACCGCCCAGGCGGTGCCCGGTACATCGGCCTGGAGCACCGAGGAGCTGGCCTTCTTCAGCTCGGCCGTGCTGAAGGTCTGTGCGTCGCTCGCGTTCGCGTTGGGGACGGTGACGGCAGCCGCGGCCACGAGTCCGGTGCCCACGGCGATCAGCCGGGTCCGTCTCGCAATTCCGCTGCGGGGGGTGGTGCGCTTGATCCTCACTTTTCGTTCCTCCACATGGGAAGTCGGGGGCCCGCGTGGGGTCGGGGCCCGTGAGGCGCAGTCAGAGAGCCATGCGTCCGAATTCCGAACACACTGTGGCCCTGACAAGGCGCTGGAGGGAGTATTCGGCCACGCGGTCGACCAGCGCAAGGGCGCCTTTCGGCCGTGCGGCATTGAACATGCGTACGCCCCGCGGAGGTTGTTCAGATCAGATCAGATTGCGCTCCCCCACGGCAATCGACGCGCCCAGAGTATGCCCCCACGGCGGGAAGGGGCGGATGAAGCGTCGGTGAATGCTGTGTGGTCGTACCGGGGGCGCCCGGAAGTCGGCCTCCTGAAAGGCACTCGAGCCGACGCCTGGGTCAGCAGTCACAGCCGCAGTCGCACCCGTCGCAGCAATTTCCGCAGCACTCGCAGCAACTGCAGCAATCGCCGCATCCGCTGCAGTCGCAGCCATCGCCGCAGACGCCCTCCTTGCGCTCCCGCGTCCATGGGTCCTCGTACGTTCCGCAGCACATCTGGCACGTACAGGCGAGGCCCGCCCACACGGCGCAGCCCGCGATGAGTCCGCGTCGGTCACGGCGCGGCGGCTCGGGGGGAAGCTGCGGACCGCCCGGGCCGCCGGGCGGCGCGTACGGCCCGGTGGGCGGCCCGTACAGGTCCGCCTTGTGCGAGCACGCGGTCGTGCCGAACGCGCGGTCCACGGAGTTCCGCAGCTCGTGAGCGAGCAGCACATGGGCGAGCTTGCCGTCCACGAACTCGACCTCGCGCAGCGCCAGCCGTATCCCGTGCAGCGCGTCGTCGGCGAGCCGCCGGGCCTCCAGAAGTGAGGTGCCTGTCGCCGTCAGCGGATTCCAGGCGCCTGACGCGGCGTCGGCCGCCCTGTCCTCCACGGCGTCCAGGAGGTGGGCGAGTCGTCCGAAGAGGCGGCCGGCCTCGGCGAGCGGCTCCGCGTTGCCGACTCGCCCGGCCAGGACCGCGGTGTGCGCGAAGGCCGCGGCGGTCGCGGTCTCGGTCGGCTCGGTGATCGTCAGCAGCGGTGTACCGGGCCCCGCGAGCGCCTCGATGCCCACCTGCCGGTCCACGGCGTCGACCAGTACGGCGGTGTCGAAGCCGACGTCGGAGCCGGTACGCGCGCCTGCCCGGTCCCAGTTCGCGGCGACCCGGCGTGCCGCGAGCGCCACGGGTTTGCGCGCCAACAGCCCGTCCCCGTCGGCCATGTGATCGCGCACCTTCGCCGACGCGAGCACCAGCGAGACGGCGGCGGCGAGCCGGGCGCCCTCGCCCCGTGCGACGGACGCTGTCCGCATTCCGCGCAACGGACACGGCCCCGCCGTACGCCGCCACCCCGTGGTGCGCTCGGCCTGAGCTTCCGTCAAAACGGATATCAGCAGGCCGTCATAGTTCGTGACGACTCGCGCGAACTGCCCGTGGTCTGTGCGCAAGGCAAGACACAGCCCGCACAAATGGGCCGTCCACTGGGTCTTGAGGCCCTCTCCCAGTCGATGGCGGCATGGCCTGACGATTCCGAACACGACGTTCCCCCGTGGTTGGTACGACGTTGAGCTGCGGCATCGTATCGACCACTCCGTTCACCCGTACGCCCCGACCGTCACCCGGACGCCGCGAAGAATATTATTTCACTCTCAGTCAGCAACCGTGCACAGCAGGACCCTTGGGAAACGCGGGCTCTCGACGAATTCGTTGTGCACCAGTACCGTCACGAAACCCCCGCGCGGCGTGTATCCACTTGGCGCGACATCCGCATCATGGACGACGATAGGGATGCGGAAAGCAGAAAGACCGCTGTGAGAGGAGGCGTCCATGGGATCGGTGCGCAAGGCGAGTGCCTGGCTTGGCCTCGTCGACGACAACAACGATGACGAGCGTTACTACGACGACGACTACGCCGAAGGGTCCGAGCCCGCCGCAGATGCCTGGGTCACGGATCCCCGCGTGAAGGTGGCGGCGGAAGCGGCCGAGGAGAAGGGCCGCCGGATCGGCACGATCACCCCGGACACCTTCCGGGATGCTCGTAGCATCGGCGAGCTCTTCCGGGACGGCGTCCCCGTCATCATGAACCTCACGGCCATGGAGGCCGCCGACGCCAAGCGCGTCGTCGACTTCGCGGCCGGCCTGATTTTCGGTCTGCGCGGCTCGATCGAGCGCGTGTCGAGCCGTGTCTTCCTGCTGACCCCCGCCGACACCGAGATCGTCAGCGGGGAGCCCATGGGACGAACGGACGGTTTCTTCAACCAGAGCTGAGGCAAAGCCGAGCCGTGTTTTTGGGGCTCGGCTTTGCCGGAGGCACAGGGCTCACCGGAAGGCGTCGAGACCGGTGAGCGCCTTGCCCAGCACGAGCTGGTGCATTTCGACCGTGCCTTCGTAGGTCAGCACCGACTCGAGATTCGTGGCATGCCGCATCACGGGGTATTCGAGCGAGATGCCGTTGGCGCCCAGGATGGTGCGCGCGGTACGGCAGATGTCGATCGCTTCTCGTACGTTGTTGAGCTTGCCGAAGCTGACCTGCTCGGGGCGCAGCTTCCCCGCGTCCATGCGGCGCCCCAGGTGGTGTGCCAGCAGAATCCCCTTGTGCAGCTCGACCGCCATGTCGGCGAGCTTGGCCTGGGTGAGCTGGAAGCCGCCGATGGGCCGCCCGAACTGCTCGCGTGTCTTCGCGTACTCGACCGCCGCCTCGAAACTGGACCGCGCGGAGCCCATCGCACCCCACACGATCCCGTAGCGGGCGTGGGAGAGGCAGCCGAGCGGCCCCTTCAGTCCAGTGACCTCGGGCAGTACCGCGTCGGCCGGCAGCCGCACGTCGTCGAGCACGAGTTCACTGGTGACCGACGCCCGCAGGGACCACTTGTGCTTGATCTCCGGCGCGGAGAACCCCGGGCTGTCGGTGGGCACGACGAAACCGCGGATCCCGTCGTCGGTCTGCGCCCAGACGACGGCGACATCGGCGACCGAGCCGTTGGTGATCCACATCTTGCGGCCGTTCAGCACCCAGTCCCCGCCGTCGCGCTTGGCGTACGTACGCATGGACCCGGGATCGGAGCCATGGTCGGGCTCGGTCAGTCCGAAGCACCCGATGACCTCCCCGGAGGCCATCCGCGGCAGCCACCGCTGCTTCTGCTCCTCGGATCCGAACCGGTGGATCGCGTACATGGCGAGCGACCCCTGCACGGAGACCAGCGACCTGATCCCGGTGTCGGCGGCCTCCAACTCCAGGCAGGCGAGCCCGTACTGCACGGCGCTCGCGCCCGCGCACCCGTACCCTTCGAGCGACATCCCCAGTGCGCCGATCTCCCCCAACTCCCGTGCCAGTTCCCGTATTTGGGGCAGCTCCCCCTTCTCGTACCACTCCGCGATGTACGGCATCACGCGGTCCGCCGCCCAGGCCCGCACGGTGTCCCGGATCGCCAGATCCTCCGCGCTGAGCAGCTCGTCCAGGCCGAGGGGGTCGGCGGGGTCGAAGGGGGGCAGTTTCGAGGGAGCGGGCATGGGGGCCTCCGGCACGCGAAAACTAGCACTGTTAACTACGGCTCACGGCCGACGTTACGACGCGGGGTCCCGCGCGTCCATAGCAGCGGCCGCCGAGGAGAACCCTCCGCGAAAGGTCAGACAGACGACTCGGCGCGAACCGGCGTCGCGGTCTCCCGGGGAACAGGCACATCCTTCAGGCTCGCCGCGGGCGCGCCGCAGTCCATGACCCGAGGCAGCCGCAGGGCCATCACCGCTCCCAGCAACAGCAAGACCGCACTCACCAGCAGCGTCACATGCAGCCCGTGCACAAAGGAATCCCGCGCCGCGCGCCGCAGGGCCTCCCCGGGCCCCCCGCCAAGCCGCGCCGCGACCTCGTACGCCTCCCCCAGCGAGTGCTCCGCGGCCGCCGAGTCGGAGGCGGGCACGCCCGGCACGGAGGCGAGCCCGGGCGCGTACGCCGCGTTCATCACGCTGCCCAGCAGCGCCACCCCGATACCGGCGCCCAACTGATACGACGTCTCCCCGATCGCGGCTGCCCCACCCGCCTGCGTCTGCGGAGCCTCGCTGAGCATCGACTCGTACGCGCCGAACAGCGTGACCTCGAGGCCGAACCCGAGCAGCACGAACGCGGTCAGCAGCAGCGCAGCGTTGTCGTGGCGGCCCATCCCCGTGAGCATGATGACCGCGGCGGCGGTGACACAGAAGCCGAAGCTGACCATCGCGCGCGGCCCGAAGCGGTGCAGCAGCTTCGCCCCGACGAGCCCCGCGGTCATCGCGGCGACGGTGAGCGGCAGCAGCCGCAGCCCGGTCTCCAGCGGCGACAGCTTCAGCACGAGCTGGAGATACTGCGCGGCGATCAGTTCCAGACCCACCAGCGCGAGCAGCGCGAGGACGATGCACCCGACGGACGTACTGAAGGCGGGCCGGGCGAACAGCTTCAGGTCGACGAGCGGATGCCGGCGCCGTCGCTGCCGCCGTACGAAGCCGACGAGCAGCCCGGCCCCCAGGATCAGCGGCGCCATCGTGAAGGCGCTCAGCGGCGCCTCTCCCCCACCGAGCCGCTTCACACCGAGTACGACACCGAAGAGGCCGGCGGCGGCCATCAGCGCACCCACGACGTCCCACGGCCCGTCGCCGTCCCCGGTCGACTCGGGCAGCAGCCAGCGCCCGACGGGAAGGCTGACCACCATCAGCGGGATGTTGATGAGGAAGACCGAACCCCACCAGAAGTGCTCCAGCAGGAACCCGCCGAGCAGCGGCCCGACGGCCGCGCCGACCGCGGCGACGGCGCTCCAGACCCCGATCGCGAGCGCCCGCTCACGCCGGTCGGGGAAGACCTGCCGCAGGATCGAGAGCGTGGCGGGCATGATCATCGCTCCGCCGACGCCGAGGAGGGCACGCGCCGCGATCAGGACGTGTGGGGTGTCGGCGAGGGCCGCCACGGCGGAGGCGACACCGAAGAGCGCATAGCCGAGGAGGAGGACTCGTCTGCGGCCGACCCGGTCTCCCAGCGTGCCGAAGAGGATCAACAGCGAGGCGCAGACCAGCGGGTAGATGTCGACTATCCACAGCAGTTCTATCGCACCGGGCCTGAGATCCTCGGTCACGGCGGGCGCCGCGACATGCAGCACGGTGGCATCGACCGCGACCAGCAGCAGGCTGACGCAGAGGACGACGAGGACAACCCATCGGTTTGCACCGGCCCCGGCCTCCCGACGGCAACGCGCGGCGGCCGTGGTCGTCCCGGACATGTACGTACCTCCCAGATGATCCCTCGCGTTCGGCGGATCCGCGGGGTGGGGACTCCCTGCGGCTGCGGCCGGGAGGAGCGGGTCCCGGTCTCACGCAACAAAGGCGAGTGAGTCGCCAGGGTACGCGAGTATCCGCCAGGGGCGAGTGGCGGGCCTCTCACCTTCCTCTCAGACGCGTGTGGCATACACCACGCCACCCTGTGCCCCGGCACTCCCCGAGGGGCCCTCGGGGTTCCGTGCGCGGGCCCATAATCGAGCCCGTGACCGATCTTGCAACCCCTCTCGCGCCGACCCGCCAGGCGGCCGGACTGCGCCGGGCGGCGCCCGCCCTGCTGGGGTATGCGGCGGTACGCGTGCTGGGCCTGGTGGCGCTCGCCCTGTGGAGCGCCACGCGCGACAAGAGCCCGCACCAGTTGCTCACGGCCCGCTGGGACTCGCTCTGGTACACGCGGGTCGCGGAGCTCGGCTACGGCTATGAGGTGCGGCTGCCGGACGGCGACGTGCACTCGAACCTCGCGTTCTTCCCGCTGCTGCCCTGGCTGGAGCGGGCCGTCTCGGCGGTGACCCCTCTGTCGTACGCGGACGCGGGCCTGGTCGTCAGCACTCTGGCGTCGCTCGCCGCCGCCTCGGGCATCTTCGCGGTCGCGGACCATGTCTACGGGCGCCGGGCCGGCGTCTGTGCGGTGCTGCTGTGGGCGGTGCTGCCCGTCGGGATCGTGCAGTCGATGGCGTACAGCGAGTCACTGTTCACCGCGCTCGCGGCCTGGTCGCTGTACGCGGTCCTGACCGGCCGCTGGCTGACGGCGGGCCTGCTCGCCTCGCTCGCCGGCCTGACCCGTCCGGTGGGCGCGGCGGTCGTCGCGGCGGTGTGGGTGGCGGCGAGCGCGTCATTCGTACGGGGCTCCTCCGCCCGAGAGCCGTCCGAAGGGAGCTCGTCCGCACGAGACTCGTCCGCACGAGACTCGTCCACACGGGACTCACCCGGGCGTGACTCGTCCGTGCGGGAGCGAAGTGTTCCGGCATCGGGCGGCGCTCCCGTCTGGTCGCGCGCCCTGGGGATGCTTCTCGCACCCCTGGGCGCCGCCGGATACGTCCTGTGGGTCGGCCGGCACACCGGCAAGGGCCCGCTCGGCTATCTCGACGTCCAGGCGGGGTGGGGCAACGGCTTCGACGGCGGCTACGCCTTCGCCCGGTTCGTCGCCGACAAGTTCACGTCGTTCCCGTCGGCCCTCGCCGGACTCGGGCTGATCGTCGGGGTCGGCCTGGTGATCTGGCTGTACGTCATCTGCGTACGGCAGGGACAGCCGCTGCCGCTGCTGGTGTACGCGGGGGTCGTCACCGCGCTCGCCCTGTGTGCGTCGAGCTACTTCGGCTCAAAACCGCGCCTGCTGCTGCCCGCCTTCCCCCTGCTGCTGCCCCTGGCCCGGGCCCTGGCCCGCCTGCGGACACCGAGTTCGGCCTGGCTGCTGGCGGGTGTGGCGTCGGCGTCGGCGGTGTACGGCGCCTTCTGGCTGAACGGCTCCGGCCCGCCCTGACCCGCTCCCGCCCGTCGGTGAGCGGCGGGAGAATGGCACGCAAGCTTTCGGTGAACGAATTCATAAGCACCGAAAAACGACTCTTGTGATTGATCAATTGAATTGACTGGGAGGTACGTCGAAGATTCGATAATCCTCGGCGATAAACCTCCCTCTGAGAGGAATCCCACATCACATCGTCATCACAAAGAGCGTGCTTGGCCCTGGAACGGAGCTCACTCGCTGTAACGTCGATTGAGTGCGTACCGAACGAAAGCTGACTCGTCTGGACCGGGTCTTCGCCCGGCTGGACCGTGAGCCGGAGCGACCGACCCACATCGACGTGCCCAGGATGAGCAGGCACAGGGTGGTTCTCCTCACGGCCACGCTCGCCTTCTACGTGGCCATCGTGTGGTCCGTGATCATCACCTCGTGGTTGGTCCGGCTCGACTGGCAGGTCATGTTCTTCCGGCCCTATCAGCAGTGGCCGGAGATCCACGCGTTCCTCGACTACTACGTGGTGCTCGGCCAGCGCGGCCCCACCGCCGTGATGGTCGCGGCCTGGCTGGGCTGGCGCTCCTGGCGGCAGCACACACTGCGTCCGTTGCTCGCGCTCGGCGTCTCGTTGCTGCTGCTGAACATCACGGTCGGCGCCGCCAAGATCGGCATGGGCCGACTCGGCCCCCACTACGCCACCACGATCGGCTCGAACGAGATGTGGCTGGGCGGCGATATATTTCCTTCGGGTCACACCGCCAACGCCGTCGTGACGTGGGGCATCCTCGCCTATCTGGCTTCGACGCCCCGCGCCCGGCGCTGGCTGTCGGCCGTCTCCGCCGTGATCTCCCTCGGTGTCGGACTGACCACCGTGTACATCGGTACGCACTGGCTGAGCGACGTCGTCCTGGGCTGGGCCGCGGGCCTGCTGATCCTGCTGGCGCTCCCGTGGTTCGAGCCGCTGATCACCCGCGTCGAGGCCCGTATCCTCGCCCTGCGCGACGCCTGGAGCAGCCGCCGCGAGGGTACGGCGTCCGCCCCCGTTCTCGAACCCGCTCGGGCGGGGGGACCCCCTTCGGCCACCAACCCGGTGGGTGTGCCGGCGATGCGGTCGCCGCGCGAGACCTCCGCCGACGAGGAGCCCGCGGCCCACGAACCGGTCAGCGGGCCGTGCACACCGCGGGCGGCCGTCCACCTGGTGCCCGCTCCGCACACGCCACGCTCGGAGCGCACTCCGGCGGCCCCGATCGGAAGCCGAAGACCGCCGCAGTCGGACCGAGTGACACGTGGCACCACCCCGGCCCGCCCCCTGACGGGCGGCTGAGCGGCAGACGGCGGGGCCGGTACGCACGCACCGCTCATGGCATGGCGAAGGCCCTCGACTCCGGGAGTCGAGGGCCTTCGCCATGCCACGGGCGGGCGCCACGTGCGGTGTATCAACCCCGCGCGGACGCGGGTCAGCCCTTCCAGCAGCGCTTCACACGGCCGTCGCTGATCTCGAAGTTCAGGCGACCGCTCATGTATTCCATGGTGATGATCGCGCCCGGCGGCAGCTTGCGCACGGGGGACCAGCCGCGCTCACGGGCGGACTGCTCGGCGCTGGTCTCGTCCATGCCGACGTACGCGTCCGGGTTGTCCTGGGGCTCTGCGGAAGGGGTGGGAATCGGGGCCATGTCCGCCACGTTAGGCGGCGGAATGCGGGCGAGGGAAGCCCGAACCCACCACCATGTGTGACCAGTCCCTCCCGCGTCACATTTCTGTCACAGCACAACGACACCCGTTTCGGCCGAACTCCATCACGCATACGAGCGCTCCCGTATGCGTTTCGCACGCCTTCGAACGTAATTCGGCACTACCTTGGCGGCCATCCGAAAAAAGACCCGAGGGAAAGCATGGCGTCCACTTCGCGCCCCTGCCTTTCCCTTCCGATTCCGCGGTGTGTCCAGGGCTCGACGCACCACAGGAAATGCATGGCTCAGACACAGGAACCATGTACGAGGGGGCAGCGATGGGGACACAGACCGCGCAGGCGACGTCGGTACGACCGGTGTCGATGATCCGGCCGGGGCGGTTGATCGTGGGCTGGCTGACCACCACCGATCACAAGAAGATCGGCCATCTCTATCTGATCACCTCCTTCGCCTTCTTCCTGGTCGGCGGCCTGATGGCGTTGCTGATGCGGGCAGAGCTCGCCCGCCCCGGACTGCAGCTGATCGACAGCAACCAGTTCAACCAGATGTTCACCCTGCACGGCACGATCATGCTGCTGCTCTTCGCGACACCCACCTTCGCCGGCTTCGCCAACGAGATCATGCCGCTGCAGATCGGCTCGCCCGATGTGGCGTTCCCACGGCTGAACATGCTGTCGTACTGGCTGTTCCTGTTCGGCGGTCTCATCGTGGTGGGCTCACTGCTGGTGCCGGGAGGCCCCGCCAACTTCGGTTGGTTCGCCTACGCGCCGCTCAACAGCCTGGAACGGTCGCCCGGTATCGGTGCCGACATGTGGATCATGGGGCTCGCACTGGCCGGCTTCGGCACGATCCTCGGCGCGGTGAACTTCGTGACGACCATCGTCGGGATGCGCGCCCCCGGGATGACGATGTTCCGGATGCCGATCTTCACCTGGAACACGCTCTTCACGTCGATCCTCGTCCTGATGGCGTTCCCGGTGCTCGCGGCCACGCTGCTCTGTCTGGAAGCGGACCGGCGCTTCGGGGCGCACATCTTCGACGCGACCAACGGCGGGGCGCTGCTGTGGCAGCACCTCTTCTGGTTCTTCGGGCATCCCGAGGTCTACATCATCGCCCTGCCGTTCTTCGGCATCATCACGGAGATCATCCCGGTCTTCAGCCGGAAGTCGATCTTCGGCTATCTGACACTGGTCGGCGCGACGATGGCGATCACCGGTCTGTCGATCGTCGTGTGGGCGCACCACATGTTCGCGACGGGCTCGGTGCTCCTGCCGTACTTCTCCTTCCTGTCGTTCCTGATCGCGGTGCCGACGGGCGTGAAGTTCTTCAACTGGACCGGCACGATGCTCAGGGGCTCCCTGTCCTTCGAGACCCCCATGCTGTGGGCCACCGGATTCCTGGTGTCGTTCCTGTTCGGCGGCCTGACAGGGGTGATCCTGGCCTCGCCGCCGCTGGACTTCCACGTCACGGACAGCTACTTCGTGGTGGGGCACTTCCACTACGTGGTGTTCGGCACCGTCGTCTTCGCGACGTTCGCCGGCTTCTACTTCTGGTGGCCGAAGTTCACCGGAAAGCTCCTCGACGAACGGCTCGGCAAGATCCACTTCTGGACCCTCTTCGTCGGCTTCCACACCACGTTCCTGGTGCACCACTGGCTCGGCGCGGAGGGCATGCCGCGCCGGTACGCGGACTATCTGGCGGCCGACGGGTTCACGGCGCTCAACACCGTCTCGACGATCGGCGCCTTCCTGCTCGGCATGTCGACGCTGCCGTTCCTCTACAACGTCTGGAAGACGGCCATGTACGGCAGGAAGGTCGAGACCGACGACCCTTGGGGCTTCGGCCGCTCGCTGGAGTGGGCGACCTCGTGCCCGCCGCCGCGGCACAACTTCGTCACGCTGCCCCGGGTCCGCTCCGAGTCCCCGGCCTTCGATCTGCACCATCCCCGGTACGCGGCTCTGACGCCGCCCCAGACCCGGTCCGGTCAAGGGGCCGGTCAAGAGTCCGGTCAAGGGCGCGAGAAAGGCGGTCCCGCAGCGTCCTGACCCTCTCGGTCAGCCCGTCCGGTTCGAGGACCTCGAACTCGAGGCCCATCATCGCCACGTGAATGACCATCACGTCGAGGCTCGCGGCCCCCGTGCGCAGGATGCAGCTGCCGGGGGTCTCGGCCTCCAAGGTGCCGGCGGAGGGCGAGATCCGCTCGGCCGCCTCCCCCAGGGGCACCAGCAGCCGGATCACGGCGTGCGCGGCGTACGCACGCGTGGAGACCCCTGTGGAGACGTACGCGGCCAGGTCGTCGGCCGGTGGCTCACGAGGCGGGAAACGGGGTCCGTGGGGCGGCTTGGGCGTGATGCGGTCCACGCGGAACGTGCGCCAGGCGTCGCGGTCGACGTCCCAGGCGACCAGGTACCAGCGGCGCTCGGTGCACACCAGGCGGTGCGGTTCGACGGTACGCCGGGTGGCGGCGCCGTCGTGGTCGTGGTACTCGAAGCGCAGCCGCTCCGAGTCCCGGCAGACGCTCGCCAGTTCGGTGAGCACGGCCGGGTCGACGGCGGAGGGCCGCGGGCCGTGCAGCATCGGCACGGTGAAGGCGTTGAGGGCGCCCACGCGGCGGCGCAGCCGGCTCGGCAGTACCTGTTCGAGCTTGGAGAGGGCGCGTACGGAGGTCTCGCCGATGCCCTCGATGCCCTGCCCGGCGGCCGTGCGCAGCCCGACGGCGACGGCGACCGCCTCGTCGTCGTCCAGGAGCAGCGGCGGCAGCTCGGCCCCGGCCCCGAGCTGGTAGCCGCCGCCCGTGCCGGGGCTGGCGTTCACCGGATAGCCGAGCTCGCGCAGCCGGTCCACGTCCCGGCGTACGGTGCGCGGGGTGACGCCGAGGCGTTCGGCCAGGTCGGCGCCCGACCACTCGCGGTGGGCCTGCAGCAGGGAGAGCAGACGCAGCAGTCGTGCAGAGGTCTCCAACATGGGCCCGAGTCTGCCAGCGCTTGAGGACAGCGACGGTCCGCAAGGGCTCAAGGGCTCAAGGGCTCAAGGGCCGAGGGATCGAGGGGCCCAGGCAGCCGTGTGCCGAGCGGCCTCTGCCGCCTTGCGCGTATGGCACGGCGCGGGCCTGACCCTCACGGCGGGCGCCTCCTCCGTCGAGCGGTCCGGGCAGTCTGCGACTGCGACGGCGGCGCGGCCGCGCGCTCCCCCGCCGCTTGGGCGGGGACCCATGTCTGGCTGGTCGGCCAGGGCCGGACCGTCGTCGCCCCGGCGGACAGCACCGTGATCTGGCGGCGGGTGCCTGCGCGGCGGGCGGCACCGCGGCCGTCGTCCCCGCGCACTTCGTGGTCCGCCGGGTCGCCCTCCGGCACCGCATGGCCGATCGGGCGACCGGGAGAGGTCCTGGCGGCCGCCCTGGCCGCTTCAGCGGCATTCGGCGGCTGCGGCGCCCCGGGGGGCCGCGACGCCCTCCGCGCGGGCTTCAGCTCTCGGCCGTGACGGATACCGACAGGTCGTTGTCGGCCGTGTAGTACGGACCGGCCAGCAGCGGGCCGTCGTCCGTCTCCAGCGTGACCTTCGGATAGGCGAAGATCGGCTTCTTGTCGGCGATGTCGTCGAGCAGCCGGGCGATCCGTACCCGCGGCCCGCTCTCCCCCGCCGGGCGCAGCCACAGATCCCAGGTGCCCTCCGCCAGGGCTCCGTAGGCCACCGTGAAGCGGAACGCGGTCCCGTCCGCGGTGACTTCGGCCTTCAGCAGGGGCGACGGCTCATGGCGGGTGCGTATTTCCGCGTACGCGTCCGGTGTGAGCGCGACGCCGTACACCCGGCCGCACACGCTCAATCCGCCATCCTCAATGTGCAGTTCGCCCGCCTCGGCGTGCGGGGCGCGCAGCCAGCTGCGGACGGTGAGGTTGCCGTGCTTGGTCACGTACGGGATGCGGACGGCAACATGGCCGCGGGCGCCGCTGGGGACGCGGTCGACGAGTGAGCGCAGGTCGTTGAGGCCGGGCACCAGGCGCTCCGGTTCACCGTCGGCCATCTGCGCGTAGGCGTCCCAGCGGCCCTCCGGCAGGGCGACGCTGCTGGGCAGTGCGGCCCGCAGCCGACCGTCGGCCGACGGGGTGAGCGGCAGGCTGACCTCCTCGTCGCTGCCGCGGAGGCGCAGCACCAGGTGCGCGGCGCCGGCCTCCGTGGTGTCGGTGAGGTCGAAGGTGAGCCCGCCCGCGGAGTCGGCCGTGCAGTCGGCGCGCGGCGGCATGGCCGTGTCCTCGTCGGTGTGCCGGTGCGTGGGCTGCGGAGCCAGCGTCATCATGCGGTGTGCCCCTTCTTGAGTACCGTGCGTCCGGCGTCCCGAACGGCATAGGCGCCGCCGAGCAGCGCTCCCCTTGTGCGGTGCAGTGACCCGCGCATCCGGCCCACCGCCGATGCGCCGCCGCGCGGGGCCAGTCCGGTGAACAGCGACTCGTAGCGCTCCGCGATCCGGCTCGGGTCGAAGCGCTCGGAGTCCTTGAGGGCCGCGCCGGCCATCTGGTGGCGGAGCGTGTCGTTGTTGATCAGTTCGAGCAGTCCGTCGGCGATGGCCTCGACGCTGCCGACCTTGACGAGGCGTCCGTCGACACCGTTGTCGATGATCTCTCCCGGGCCGTGCGGGCAGTCCGTGGAGACGACGGGCAGGCCGCAGCGCATGGCCTCGACGATCGTCATGCCGAAGGACTCCAGGCTGGAGGTGACGGCGGCGATCGAGCCCTTGGCCCATTCGGGCTCGATGGGGTGGGCGCGGCCCATCAGATAGACGTGGTTGTAGAGGCCGAGGTCGTCGATGAGCGCACGCAGCTTGTCCTTCTGCTTGCCGCTTCCGTAGATCCGCAGGCGCCAGTCGGGCCGCTCCCCGCGTACCCGGTCGAAGGCCTTGATCAGCAGGTCGTAACGCTTGACCGGGGCGAGACGGCCGGCCGCCACGACCCACTTGCCGCTACCGTCCGCGGGCTCTATGCCGGGCGCGGGCACGGAGTTGGGCACGGCCTCCACGCGCACACCGGGCAGCCGCATCTTGCGGCGGTACGCGATCGCGTCCGCCTTCGTGGTCGTGGTGATCGCGTCGAGCCTCGGGTAGGCGGCGCTCAGGCCCGCGCGCAGAACGGGCGAGTGGCTGTCGAGGGTGAGGTGCTCCTGGCCGACGCGGACCGGGCCGCGCCGGGTGTCACGGGCCAGATGCACGTTCAGGCCCGGCCTGGTGCCGACCAGGACATCGGCGTCCACGGTCGCGAGGTGCTCGGCGATACGGCGGTCGGTGAGGGCGCTGTACTGGTCGTGGCGGAGCTCCCCGCGCGGGAAGACCCGGGCGGGACGCCGGTGCTCGGCGTCCTCACCCTCGTATCCCGGGCTCTGCTTGCGCGTGTCGACGAGGTGACGCACCCGGACGCGCGGGTCAAGCGCGAAAACCGGCTCGTCGCGGTGGCGGAACACCGACACGATCTCGACGTCGTGCTGCTCGACCAGGGTGTTGGCGAGGTTGTACGTCGTCCGGATCGTCCCCCCGATTCCGTACGCGTTGTGTATCAGGAAAGAAATATGCATGCGTCCCCGAATCCCCTGTCTCGTCCACTACCGCATGGTCAGACCAGGGCCCGCCTGATTTGGTTGGGCGTCATCATCATCTTGTTCCAGAACAGTTGCTCTATTGGTAGGTGATGTCGGGAACCTTTTGCCATCTTGGTGCATCAGGGCAGGTAAGGGGTTTCACAGGATTCCTGGAACATCAGGGCTCGTAGGCCAACTGCGGTACGCCGAAACAGTTGCTGTCCATGGCGCCCTGACTCACCCACCCCTCGGCGTCCTCCCACCGCGCCACCGAGACACACGTCCTGCGGGTCTTCGGTGGTTCGGGCAGGCGTTCGTAGGTGACCGGGAGGAGCAAGCCGTCGGCGGTGTACGGCTTCCCCGAGGCCATGAACCGGTCGACACACGCGCGCGTGACGCCCGTTCGCGCACAGGGCTTCGCCGCGTCCGTGAACCACATCGCGGCCGCCCAGCCCTCCAACTGCCACTGAGAATGGGTCTTCATGCCCTTCGTGGCGTCCCGGAACTCCCGTACGGCCTCGTGGTCGGTGTCCTCGTAGTTGCGGCTGGAGCCCGTCACCCACAGGGCGTTGCGGCAGCGCGGCGCGTCCTTGTAGTCCTCGGGGACGGTGGACGTCCAGTTCTGCACATTGGTGACCTTGGCGGTGACCTCGGCGCCGACGTCGTCCATGGCCTTGCACAACTGGGCGTTGCCGTACGTGTCGATGGCGTCGAAGACCAGGTCGGCGCCCTGCTCCTTCAAGTCGGCGGCAGCAGCACGGAAGTTGGGCAGCGAGAAGTCGACCTGTTCGGTGACCACCTTGTAGCCCTCGGCTCTCAGGCCCCGGGTGACGAGCCGGGCGTACGCGGCCGACGCCGACTGGTTGTAGGAGACGACCGCCGCCGTGCGGGCGCCCTGCTCGCGCTTGAAGTAGCGGTAGACCTCGGTGCCGCCGTACAACGTGCCGTCCCAGCCGGGCTTTCCGTCCCGCGGGGCGAGGCTGCCGTAGATCCCGTACAGGTGCGGATAGGTGTCGTACGCTGCGCCGATGGGCTGGCCGCCGATGTCGGGCACGCGCGCGCGTGAGACCCGGGAGGCGCCCGCGTAGTCGAGGGCGGTGGTGGCGACGAGGGCGACGACCTTGTCCTCGTCGACGAGTTGGTGCACGCACTCGTTGTTGCCGACGCCGCTGCCGCCGTCGTCGCACGTGCGGACCTCGACCCGGCGGCCGTCGATGCCGCCGCGCGCGTTCAGCCGCTCGAAGTAGGCCTTCGCGCCGTCACGCGGGCCGGTGAACGCGCCGCCGCCGACCGGGCTGGTGGCGCTGGTGACGATGCCGACGCGGATCGGCTCGCCGGTCTGCCGCGTGGGCGTGCCGTCGGGCCGCCGGCTTTCGAAGTCGCTCTCCGGGAGGCGGCTGCCGCAGGCCGTGCCCAGCACGAGCAGCAGGCCCGCGACAGCGCACTCAACAGCCCGGAGCCGGCGACTCATTGCCGCTCAGCCCGACCAGCCCGCACAGCGTCTTGACGGAGACCTTCCACACGCCGCCCTGCTCGACGGCCGTGCCCGCGGCGTCGGGCATGACGGTGGCGCCCTTCAGGGTGAGGGTGTACGTCACGTTCGCCTCGGTCGGCGAGGTGAACTCGACCTTGTTGACCTCCGCCCGCACCTGCCGGCCGCGCTCGTCGCCGCTGAAGCCCTGCAGGACCGGGCCCAGCTTGTCGCCGTTCTCCAGGAGGTCCTGCTTGTCCTTCAGGGGGACGGCGGGGTCGAAGAACCTCTGCCAGTTCTGCTTGATCTCGCGCTCGGCCGCCGCGGGGTCGTCCGGCGCCGTCGGACTCGGCTCGGCGCTGGTGGTCTCCTCCGAGGGCGTGGTCGGAGCGGTGCCGTTGCCGCCGTCGTCGTCCCCGCAGGACGTGAGGGCCAAGGCCCCGCTCAGGATCACGGCCGCCGACCACGCCGCCAGGCGTCGTCCGGGGCCGTGCCCCCGCCCGCTGTTCCCCCGCCTGAGGTCGCTCCCGAGAACCATCTGGCTCACCACCGGGTGTCGGTCCGGGCCATGTGCGCCCGGTTCTTTCAGGGTCAGCTTCCAGGGGGCATAGTGCAAGCCATTGGCTGACATGGACAGACATATGACGTGGGAGCCCCGATGCGGACTGCTCGACTGCGGACTGTGCACCCCGTCCTCTGGGCCGGGTGGGCGGCGCTCGCCGCCGGAGCGGTGCTGTGTGTCATCGGCTGGTACGGGATCTCGGGCGAGCGGTTCGCGGAACGGCAGCTGCCCTATCTCGCGTCCTGCACGGTGCCCGGTGCCGCCCTGATCATCGCGGGCGCGGTGCTGCTCACCCACGGCAGGACCGCTCTCGCGGCGGCGCGTGTGGAGGAGCTGTACGGGCTCCTGGTGGCGACCGAGCCCGCCGACGCCGACGAGTCCGGGCAGGCGGCGGCCGCGCCCGTCGCCGTCAGTGGCAACCTGCTGATGGTCCCCGGCGGCACCCTGTGGCACCGTGCGGACTGCCCGCTCGTCGCCGGGAAGCCGGACGCCCTGCCGGTCGACTCACGGGTGCTCGCCCGCGGCGAGCTGAGCCCCTGCCCGATCTGCGAGCCCTCCGCCTCGGACGACTGAAGGCGTCCCGCCGATGGCGTCGCTGACGTACGACCTCACGCTCGCCGGGCTCTCGGTCGGCAGTGCCGCCGCGCTCACCGGGATCGGGCTGATCGTCACCTACCGGGCGACCGGCGTGCTCAACTTCGCGCACGGCGCGATCGCGATGGTGTGCGCCTATCTGCTGCGCCAGCTCACGGTCGAGTGGGACTGGCCGCTCGCGCTCGCCGCCGCCGTCACGCTGCTCGTGGTGGCGCCGGGCATCGGCATGGCCCTGGAACGGTTCGTCTTCCGGCCGCTGTCCGTCCTGGGCAGCGATCCGGCGCAGACGCTGGTCGCCTCCATCGGCGTGTTCGTGCTGCTGGTCGGCGGGGCGGTGCTGGTCTGGGGCTCCGGGGCGCGCGCGGACGTGCCGACGCTCGTTCCGGCGGATCCCTGGGGACAGCTGGCGGTGGCGCTCGTGCTGGCCGCGGGCGTGGGGGCGATACTGCGTCCTTCCGGGGGACACCCCCGGATCCCCCGGCGCTGGACGCGTTTCGGCCGGGAGCTGCGGGCCGTCGTCGACGACCGCTCGCTCGCCGTGCTCAGCGGCATCGACGCGGACCGAGTGGCCGCGGCCGGCTGGGCGTTCGGCTCGTTCACGGCGGGCCTGACGGGGGTGCTCCTCGCGCCCTACGTACGCCTCGATCCGTACGGCATGCCCCTGCTGGTCATGGAGGTGGTGGCGGTCGCGGTGGCCGCCCGGATGCGCAGCCTGCCCATGGCCGTCGTGGTGGCGCTGGGCATCGGGGTCGCCCAGAGCCAGCTGACGCGGCTGCACCCGTCGGGCTGGGGCGAGCCCTTGGTGCAGGCGGTGGGTGCGAACCTCTTCGTCGTCGCCCTGCTGATCGCGGCGCTGGTACTGCCCGGGATCGGCGCCCGGGACGCGCTGCCGCGGACGGCGACCGCGCGGGTGACGACACCGCCGGGCGCGTGGATCGTGGCCGTGGTCCTCTTCCTGCTCCCCCTGGGCTTCGCGGGCCGCGACCTGCACACCTCCGTGCAGGTCCCCGCGCTGGGCGTGGTGCTGCTGTCGCTGGTCGTGGTGACGGGCCGGGGCGGCCAGATCTCGCTGGGCCAGGCGGCGTACGCGGGTCTGGGCGCCCTCTTCACGGCGCTGCTGGCGGCTGGCCGCTTCCCGGGCCTGCCCGCACTCCCCGAACTGGTCGCGCTGGCGGTGGCCGTCCTGCTGGTGGCTCCCCTGGGCCTGCTGACCGGCTGGCCCGCCATCAGCCGGCGCGGCCTCGCCCTCGCCCTGGCGACCTTCGCGGTGGGCGTCGGCGTCAGCCGCTTCGTCTTCGCCCAGCCGTACGCCACGGCCGGCCTCACGCTGGGCCGCCCGGCGGGATTCGAGGGCGACCGCGCGTACTACGTGCTCGAACTCGGCCTCCTCGTGGGCGCGTTGCTGGCAGCGCACGCGCTGCGCCGGGGCCGTACGGGCCGCGCCCTGGCCGCGATGCGCGACCACGAGGCGGGCGCGTCGGCCGCGGGCGTGCCCGTACCCGCCCTGAAACTGACGGCTTTCGTGGCGGGCGCGGCGCTGGCCGCGCTCGGCGGCGGCATGCTCGGCATGGGTCTGCGCGCCTTCGATCCCGCCGCCTACGACCCCGTGCGCAGCCTCCTCTGGTTCGCCGCGATCGTCGTCCTCGGCGCCGACAGCGTCCTGGGCGCGCTGGCCGCGGCGGCGCTCCTGGTGGGCCTGGACGCGGGTACGCGCGGTGGTGTGGCGGCCGCGTTGATCGGTCTCCTGGCGGTACTCGTGGGGCGCTTCCCGGGCGGGCCGTACGAGGCGTTGCGCCTGGCGGCGGAGCGGCTGCGGCTGCGCCGCCGGGAGACGCTCACGCCCCTCGGAGCCAGGGTGCGGGCGAGGCTGGGGACGCCGGCGCCCGCGAGGCGGCGAGCGCCCCTCCCGTCGGGGGCGACCGGGGTGGCCCGCGCGCGGGGGGACGGGCTCGCCGACACGAGGACGCCGAGGACCCCGAAGATTCCGAGGACGAAGACGAACCCGTCCCCGGCCGATCACACCCTCCGGGCTCGCGGCCTCCGCGTCACCTACGACGGCTTCACCGCCCTGTACGGCGTCGACCTCGACCTTTTCCCCGGCACGATCACCGCGGTCGTCGGCCCCAACGGAGCCGGAAAGAGCACCCTGTTCCACTGTCTCGCCGGGACCGTGCGCCCGGACACCGGACGGATCGCGTTCGGGGAATGGGACGTCACCCGGCTCCCGGCTCACGCGCGCACGCGCCTCGGCGTGGCGCGGACCTTCCAGCAGCTCGCCGTCTTCCCGACCTTGACGGTGGCCGAGAACGTGCGGATCGGGGCGGAGCAGGGGCGTGTCGTGGATCCGGGCGCCGTGGAGCGCGTGTCGCGGCTGCTGGGACTCGACGGGGCCGTACGGGCGTTGCCCACGGCGGGGCTGCCGACCGGCACCCTGCGGCGTGTCGAACTCGCCCGGGCGCTGGCCGGGAGTCCGCGTGTCCTGCTCCTCGACGAGCCCGCGGCGGGCCTCGACACGGGCGAGGTGGCCACGCTGACCCGCGTGTTGCGTGCCCTCGCCGCCGACGGCATGGCGCTCCTCGTCGTCGAGCACGACCTGGACCTCGTGGCCGGACTGGCCGACACCGTGCATGTCATGACGGCGGGCCGCATCGTGGCGTCCGGCCCCGCCGACCGCGTACTGGAAGGCCTCGAAGGACTCGATACAACGGTAGAAGGCCAAGGATGAGCACACCGGGGATTTCGCTGCGCCACGCGCGCGTGCGGTACGGCCCGCTGGAGGCCCTGCACGGAGTGACCCTCCTCGCGCCCGCGCCCGGTCTGACCGTCCTGCTCGGCCGCAACGGCTCGGGCCGTACGACCGCACTGCGCGCCCTGGCCGGCACCGTCCCCCTGTCCCGTGGTGCCGTGGTGTGGGACGGCACCGACGTCACCAGGATGCCCGCGTACGAACGGGCCCGCCGCGGACTGTGCCTGGTGCCCGAGCGGCAGGCGGTGTTCGGCTCGCTCACCGTCCGCGAGAACCTCGAACTGGCGGCCGCCGGCCGGTCCTTCGCGCCCGCCCTCGACGCCTACCCCCCGCTGCACCCCCTGCTCGGCAGGAAGGCCGGCACCCTCTCCGGCGGTGAGCAGCGCATGCTCGCCCTCTCCCGTGCTCTCCTGGCACGCGCGCGCGTGGTGCTCGTCGACGAACCCGCGCAGGGCATGTCCCCGGCGGTCGCGGCCCGCACGTACGAACTGCTCGGCGGGCTCGACGCCTGTGTGATCGTGGCCGAACAGCGAATGCCGCCCGGCCTGCACGGCAAGGCGGCACTCGTGTACGAACTGCGGCGCGGCGAGGTCGTGTTCAGTGGCGAGGCGACGGAGGTGCCAGCGGCGGGCCCATCAGGACCGGGGCGGGGGCGGCGCCCGAAGCGAGCGGGGCCCGGCCCGAGGCGGCCCCCTTCGGGAGGCTGAGCATCGTGCCGGGAAAGAGGCGGTTCGGATTCGGCCCGATCACCTTCCTGTTGAGCCGGTAGAGCTCCTGCCAGCCGCCCTTGATCTTGTAGCGCCGGGCGATCGACGAGAGCGTGTGTCCGACCCTGACCACATGCGCCCGGCCCTTGAGGCCGTACCGCTTGGAACAGACCGGCCACGCCTCCCACCCCTGGACGCTCAGCACCTCCTCGGCGATCCTGATCTGCTCCTGACGCGTGGCCAGATCGGCGCGTGGCGCGTACCTCAGTCCGCCGAACTCCTTCCAGGTCGGCTGCCAGAACTGCAGCCCCCCGTAGTAGCCGTTCCCGGTGTTCACGTTCCAGCGGCCGCTGCTCTCGCAGAAGGCGACGCAGCCCCAGGGCCACTGGTCCTTCGTGCAGTCGTACGGGGCCCGGGCGCCACCGGGTCCGGGGGCCTGAGTCCGTGACGTCGGCGCCGCGGCCGCCTCAGCGGGGGCGAGTACGGCCAGAGCAACGGCGCCGACAGCCAGGCATCTCATATGCTTGATCAACATCGGCCCACGCTAAGCAGAGGGCCGCGGCACCCCCTCGAGCCGCGCCGACGGCGCGTGGGGCCCCACCCGGTCGGAGGACCGGGCGGGGCACAGGCGCAGGATCCTGGGGAGGGCGAGTCCGGCTAGAGGTCGAGCCGCTGCCCGGGGACGATCGCGTCGGGGTTCTGGCCGATGGCGGTCTTGTTGGCGGCGTAGATCCGCTGCCAGGTGGTTCCGTGCCGGGCTGCGATGCCGCTCAGCGTGTCGCCGTCGCGGACGGTGTAGTCACCGCGGGCCGAGCCGCGGCCGGTGTGGCCCGTCGATCGTGCCGGCGCCGTCGACGGCTTCGACGGGGCTGCGTCGGTGCTGGGCCTGGCCGCCGCGGGCGCGCTTCCGGACGCGCCCGCGCGGCTCGCGCAGGTGGGCCAGGCGCCCCAGCCCTGCGCGCCCTGCACCTTGGTGGCCACGGCGATCTGCTGGGCCTTGGAAGCCTGGTCGGCCGTCGACGCGTAGGCCGTGCCGCCGTACGCGCGCCAGGTGCCGGCGGAGAACTGGAGTCCTCCGTAGTAGCCGTTACCCGTGTTGATGTGCCAGTTGCCGCCGCTCTCGCACTGTGCGATGCGGTCCCACACTCCGCTGTCCGCCGCTGCGGCGCTGCCGTTCGCGGCGAGCAGTCCGAGCGGGGCGAGGAGCGCCGCCCCGGCCAGGACCGCCGTCTTACGAACCTTGCGAGTGTTGTCGGCACAATCGGACATGTATTTCCCTCTCGAAGGACCCGGGGTCCCCCAAGGCGGGACGGACCTGCCCGCTCGTCGACGCGGGAGTTCCGCTCCGCCCCGTCCGCCGACGGTGGTGCTGCGAGCCTGCTGTGGTGCGGTCGGCGGACGTACCCGAGCGGTGCTCGTTGCACACGGCGGAGGAATGTAGAGAGCCGCACGGCCCGATATCAACCAACTCCTTGTCACTCCAGGCCAGTTCGCCGTTACCGGCAGTATCAGAAATTTTCGGCCACCCATTTCATTCGCTGATTTCCGGATTTGTCGACCTGCCCCTCCGGCGATCTGTGACCTACCTCACCGAATCAACTTCCTTGGAAGTCCGAGGAGTTGGCTTGGAGTAGCAGATTCCGCAGCCGGGTTCACCAAGCGCGCAGGACGGTTCGATTCCGTTCGCTCCCGGGCGTGACTCCGGCCACAGATCGCCCGTTGTCTTCTTCATGAGCCGGGAAGCCACCCGGTTCATGAGCCGGGAAGCCACCCGGCGACGCCACGCACCGCATCCCGAGGAGCCACCCGTGCCGCGCATGCTCGACGTCAGCGACGACGTACGCGCCGAGATCGGCGACGAAGAAGCCGACCGGCTGCTCGCCGGAGAGAACGCCCCGGGCAGTTACGACTGCACCTCCTGCCGCACCCCGGGCGACTCCGAACAGGAGCGCACCAGCACCGTCCTGTTCATCGGCGACGAGACCGCCGTCCTCGCCTTCGCCCACGCCACCTGCCTCCCCTCGCAGGTCGTCCAGGTCACCGAGGAGCAGCTGCAGGGGGCCGTCCGTTCGATCACCGGGGACGAGCGGCCCACCGAGGCCATGCCCGAGCAGGCCGTCCTCGGTATCACCAGCGGACTCGTCCTGCTCGCCGGCGAGCTGCACCCCGCGCTCGTCGTGGAACCGACCGGGCCGATCGCCCGCCCCGGCACCCTGGGCGGACGAGGCGACGACTTCCTGCCGCTCCTCATCGAGCAGGGCTTCATGCCGGTGACCCAGCTGACCGAGGCGCCGCGCGTGCTGCACGGCTGGTCCGTGCTGCTCGCCGTGGGCCAGCTGCACGCGGTCCTGCAGCCCGGCCCCGGCGGCAGCTCGCCCGTCGCCTGGTGGCAGGCCCACCAGCCGCTGCAGGTCACCGACAGCTGGCGGGCGGCTGCCAACAAGCACCAGCAGGTGCTGCTGTTCGCGGCCCCGGTCGGCTCGATCGGCCATCAGCCCCGCGAGGACCTGCTCCGCGAGGCCCTCGACAAGGCCGCGGCCAACGGCAAGCTGGTGGCGGCGGCCATGCCGCTCGCCGGCACGTGAGCGCTCCGCTGTGGCCCGGGTTTGTCAGGACGGTTTTTAGCTGCAGTTCCGTTGTGGCTGGGCGCGCAGTTCCCCGCGCCCCTGGGGGCCTGCGGCCCCCTTCGGGGCACGGTACGCGCCAGGTGACGTGACCCGGGTAAGCCGGGAGTGGTCTTGCCGCATCCGTTGGGGCTCGGGGTCGTTGGCACGTACGTGCACACCTACGACGCTCCTCGCCGGCTGACCTACACCTCGCCGATCCCGGCCATGCGGCCGACCCCGGACACCACCGGCAGCCATTCGGCCACGCCGATCTACGACGCGCTGTACTCGGAGTTCCGCAGGCTCTTCCGGGCCCTGCCGGGCGACCGCAGCGGCGAGGAGGAGCTGGGCTTCATCGCCTTCGGGTCCATCCCGCTCAGTACGAGGCCGCACGGTACGGGCTCCACCGGCTCTGCCGGCCCCACGGGCTCCACGAGATCCGCGGTGGCCACGGGATCCCCGGGGGTCACGGGCTCGGCCGGTGCGGGGCAGCACAGCAGCGGCTCGTACAGCTCGGGTTCGTATCACCCGGGCCCGCACGCGCCGTCCTCGCACGGCAATCGGTACGGTGCCGCGCATCACGGGACCGGGCACCTGACCGCACACGGCCACACCGCCTCGCCCACCTGGCAGCCGGTCGCACGGCAGCACACCTCGGGGCTGATCCCGGCGCTGCCGCCCAGCCCGCGCAGGGAACGCTGATGCGCTCATACATATGGGAAGGGCCCCCTGCACAGGCAGGGGGCCCTTTTTCCGCGCTACTTCTTCTTGCCGCGCTTCTCCCGCACACGCACGGAGATATGGATCGGCGTCCCCTCGAAGGCGAACTCCTCACGCAGCCGGCGCTCCACGAACCGCCGGTAGCCGTGCTCGATGAACCCGGACGCGAAGAGCACGAACCGCGGGGGCTTCGTGCCCGCCTGCGTACCGAAGAGGATCCGCGGCTGCTTGCCGCCCCGGATCGGGTGCGGATGCGCCGCGACCAGTTCACCGAGGAAGGCGTTCAGCCGGCCCGTCGGGACGCGGGTCTCCCAGCCCGCCAGCGCGGTCTCGATCGCCGGGACGAGCTTCTCCATGTGGCGGCCCGTGCGTGCCGAGACGTTCACGCGCGGAGCCCACGTCACCTGGCCGAGCTCGGTCTCGATCTCCCGCTCCAGGTAGTAGCGGCGCTCCTCGTCGAGCGTGTCCCACTTGTTGAACGCCAGGACGATCGCGCGGCCCGCCTCCACGGCCATCGTCACGATGCGCTGGTCCTGGACGGAGATGGTCTCGGACGCGTCGATCAGGATGACCGCGAGCTCCGCCTTCTCCACGGCGGCGGCCGTGCGCAGCGAGGCGTAGTAGTCGGCGCCCTGCTGGAGGTGGACGCGCTTGCGGATGCCCGCCGTGTCGACGAACTTCCAGGTGATACCGCCGAGTTCGATGAGCTCGTCGACCGGGTCGCGGGTGGTGCCCGCGATTTCGTTGACGACCACGCGCTCCTCGTTCGCCACCTTGTTCAGCAGGGACGACTTGCCGACGTTCGGCCGGCCGATGAGGGCGATGCGGCGCGGGCCGCCGATCGCGGTCCCGAAGGTCTGCGCGGGTGCCTCCGGCAGCGCCTCCAGGACGGCGTCCAGCATGTCGCCGGTGCCGCGGCCGTGCAGGGCGGAGACGGGGTGCGGCTCGCCGAGGCCGAGGGACCACAGCATCGCCGCGTCGGCCTCGCCGCTCGGGCCGTCGACCTTGTTGGCACACAGCACGACGGGCTTGCCCGCCTTGCGCAGCAGCCGGACGACCGCCTCGTCGGTGTCGGTGGCGCCGACCTTGGCGTCGACGACGAAGACGACCGCGTCGGCCGCGTCGATGGCGTACTCGGCCTGCGCGGCCACGGACGCGTGGATGCCGAGGACGTCCTGCTCCCAGCCGCCGGTGTCGACGACCTTGAAGCGACGGCCCGACCACTCGGCCTCGTAGGTGACGCGGTCACGGGTGACGCCCGGCTTGTCCTCGACGACCGCCTCGCGGCGGCCGATGATGCGGTTCACCAGGGTCGATTTGCCGACATTGGGGCGGCCGACGACGGCGAGGACCGGGAGCGGGCCGTGACCGGCCGCCTCGATCGCGCCCTCGACGTCCTCGAGGTCGAAGCCCTCTTCCGCGGCGAGCTCCATGAACTCCGCGTACTCGGCATCGCCAAGCGCCCCGTGCTCGGGCTCGTGCTCCGAGCCGTCGGGCTGGATCTGGTCGTTCATGAAGTCCGTACCTCGTAGTTCATCGTGGTGATCGGTGGAGCACCCGTACCGGGTGATCCACTACTCGAGTGTCGCTCGGCGCCCGGTGAGATGCCTCGCGTTTTCCAGGTGCGCGGTGAGCTGTTTCTGTATGCGCACGGTCGCCTCGTCGAGCGCCTTGCGCGTACGCCGCCCGCTGCCGTCGCCCGCCTCGAACGGGTCGCCGAAGACGACGTCGACGCGGCTGCGCAGCGGGGGCAACGTCTTTACCAACCGTCCGCGCCTCTCCGTGCTTCCCAGGACGGCGACCGGCACGATCGGCGCTCCGCTGCGTACGGCGAAGTACGAGAGCCCGGCGCGCAGCGAGGCGAAGTCGCCCTCACCGCGAGTGCCCTCGGGGAAGATCCCGAGGACGCCGCCGCTCTCCAGGACCCCGAGGGCCTGGGTGATCGCGGTGCGGTCGGCGGTCGAGCGGTCCACTTTCAGCTGCCCCACGCTCAGCATGAAGGGGCCGAGCGGACCGACGAACGCCTCCTTCTTGACGAGGAAGTGCGACGGCCGCGGCGCGACGCCGATGACCATCGGGCCGTCGATGACGTGGGAGTGGTTGACGGCGAGGATCACCGGGCCGGTCGCGGGAACCCTCCAGGCGCCGAGCACCCGCGGCTTCCACAGGCCGTACATCAGGCCGACGCCGATGCGCCGCCCGACCTCGGCACCGCGCGCGGAAGGTGCGTCCGTCACTTCGTCGCTCGCTTCTCCTCGACGAGGGTGACCACGCACTCGATGACCTGCTGGAGCGTGAGGTCGGAGGTGTCCACCTCGACCGCGTCGTCCGCCTTGGCGAGCGGCGAGGTCTTCCGGCTGGAGTCGGCCGCGTCCCGCTTCAGCAGGGCCTCGCGGGTGGTGTGGAGGTCGGCGCCCTTGAGCTCACCGCTGCGGCGGGCGGCGCGGGCCTCCGGGGACGCGGTGAGGAAGATCTTCAGGTCGGCGTCGGGCAGCACGGTCGTGCCGATGTCCCGGCCCTCGACGACGATGCCCCGCTCGGCGGACTTGGCGATCGAGCGCTGCAGTTCGGTGATCCGCGCGCGCACCTCGGGCACCGCGCTGACCGCGCTCACCTTGGAGGTGACCTCCTGGGTGCGGATCGGCCCCGAGACATCCGTGCCGTCGACCGTAATGGCCGGCGCCGAGGGGTTCGTACCGGAGACGATGTCGGGCTTGCCCGCCACGGCCGCGATCTCGGAAGGGTCGGTGACGTCGATGCCGTTGCTCACCATCCACCAGGTGATCGCCCGGTACTGGGCGCCGGTGTCGAGGTAGCTGAGGCCGAGCTGGGCCGCGACGGCCTTCGAGGTGCTCGACTTGCCCGTGCCGGAGGGGCCGTCTATGGCGACGATCACTGCCGGGGCGGTCCGGGCGGCGGTGGTTTCCACGGGTGCGGGCACCTTCCTGGTACGGGGTGGTGGGCTGACGGGCACGATCGCGCCCCGCACAAGGTTACTGGCTCCCTGAGCCCCGAATTACGGGCCCTACCGCCACCCCACGACGATCAACGCACCAGCAGCACCGACCCCGGCGACGACGCGAAGCGCCGGCACCACCCACCGGGCCCCTACTGCCGAATCGCCCAACCTCGCTCACGCAGCGCCGCCGTCAGCACCGGCGCCACCGACGGCTTCACCATCAGCTCCACCAGACCGGCCTGCTGCCCAGTCGCATGCTCGATGCGTACGTCCTCGATGTTGACGCCCGCGTGACCCGCGTCCGCGAAGATGCGGGCCAGCTGGCCCGGCTGGTCGTCGATGAGGACGACGACGCTCTCGTACGTGGTGGGGGCGGCGCCGTGCTTGCCGGGGACGCGGACCTGGCCGGCGTTGCCGCGGCGCAGGACGTCCTCGATGCCCGTGGTGCCCTCAAGGCGTTTGGCTTCGTCGGAGGACTGGAGCGCACGCAGGGCCCGCACGGTCTCGTCCAGGTCGGCGGAGACGTCCGCGAGGAGGTCGGCGACCGGGCCGGGGTTCGCGGACAGGATGTCGATCCACATACGCGGATCGGAGGCGGCGATCCGGGTCACGTCACGAATGCCCTGGCCACAGAGGCGTACGGCCGTCTCCTCGGCATGCTCCAGGCGCGCGGCGACCATGCTGGACACCAGGTGGGGCATGTGGGAGACGAGCGCGACGGCCCGGTCGTGGGCGTCCGCGTCCATGACGACGGGCACGGCCCGGCAGTGCGACACCAACTCCAGGGCGAGGTTGAGCACTTCGGTGTCGGTGTCCCGGGCCGGCGTCAGCACCCAGGGGCGGCCCTCGAAGAGGTCCTCGGTCGCGGCCAGCGGGCCAGACTTCTCACGGCCCGACATGGGATGCGTACCGATGTACGCGGACAGGTCGAGGCCCAGCGACTCCAGTTCGCGGCGCGGCCCGCCCTTGACGCTGGCCACGTCGAGGTAGCCGCGCGCGACGCCGCGCCGCATCGCGTCCGCGAGCGCCCCGGCCACGTGCGCCGGGGGCGCCGCCACGATCGCGAGGTCGACGAGGCCCGTGGGCTCCTCGTCCGTGCCGGCGCCCAGCGCCGCCGCCGTGCGGGCCTGCTCGGGGTCGTGGTCGACGAGATGGACGGCTACGCCACGCTTGGCCAGGGCCAGGGCCGCCGACGTGCCGATGAGCCCGGTACCGATGACGAGTGCGGTCCTCACTGGGCGATGTCCTTGCGGAGTGCGGCCGCGGCGCCCAGGTAGACGTGCGCGATGTCGGCACGGGGCTTGTCGGACTCGATGTGCGCGAGGACCCGTACGACCCTCGGCATCGCGCCCTCGATGTCCAGTTCCTGCGCGCAGATCAGCGGTACGTCGACGATGCCCAGCTTGCGCGCGGCGGCCGCCGGGAAGTCGCTGTGCAGGTCGGGCGTCGCCGTGAACCAGATGCTGATGAGGTCGTCGGTCGTCAGGCCGTTCCGCTCCAGGATGGCGGTGAGCAGCTCGCTGACCTGCTCGTTCATGTGTCCGGCCTCGTCCCGCTCCAGTTGGACGGCGCCGCGGACCGCTCGTACCGCCACGGTGTTGCTCCTTGCTGATGTACGTATCGGCTCTCTGCACATCCAGCGTAGTCAGCACCGGCGGGCAGGGACGCGGCGCCCGCCCGCTGAGACGGTCGCCGGCCGGGACCGCCCCGTGCGTCCCCGGCCTCGACCCACGTCAATGGCACCTGAATCACCCCTTCCCGCCACTTGGGGCGAAGTCGTCCGGAAATCTCCGCGAAGTCGCGCCTGTGCGCCTCTGGACGCCGGGCCCGCGCGTCCGCTTGCATGGCAGGAGGCCGTCCGCGCCACGCCTCGGGGGAGGCAAGATGAAGCGTTCCGGACCCCTTTTCACGCTCCTCGCGGGACTGTTGCTCGCCTTGTTCATGCTGTCGCTCAACGCGACGACAGGGACGCGCAGTTCGGCGGCCGGAGACGAGTCGTCGCCCGATGTCGCCTCGCCCAGCGCCGCGCCGACCACCCCCTCGCCCACCCCCGGCACGAGGTCGCCGTCCCCCGGTCCGTCGAAGACCACGCCGCCCAACGGCGACTACGCGGGCCGTACGGACGACGACTCCTCCGCGGTCGCGGTCTCACTGCGCGACGGCAAGGCGATCGCGTACTTCTGCGACGGCCGGGACCAGGAGTCGTGGCTGAAGGGCGACGTCGAGGACGACGGCGGCATGCGGCTGACGAGCCAGAAGGGCGCCGTGCTGACCGGCGAACTGAACGGCAAGCGGATCAGCGGCACCGTGGACATGGGGCAGCGGGAGTACGGGTTCACCGCGGACAAGGCCCTCAAGCCCTCCGGGCTGTACCGGGCGACGGCCTCCGTACGCGGCGCCGCGATCGACGGCGGTTGGATCGTGCTCCCGGGCGGCCGACAGGTCGGCATCCTCAAGCGCGACGGCACACCCTCGGCCGCGCCCCGCATCGACCCCGAGACCGGCGCCGTGACGGTCGACGGTCAGCAGCTCACCGCCCGTCCCGTGACCCCGTGACCCCGTGACCCCGTGACCGTGACCCCGTAACCGGCGCCGCTCCGCCGCCCCCCACCCCCTGGTACTCGCTGGTACTCGCACCCCCTGACCGCAGGGAGCCGACCATGACCGTGGACCCGAACGCCGCCACCCAGGGCTTCCCCTCGCCCGACCCCTCCCACCGTCGCCCCCGGGCCACGCGCTACCTCGTCCCGGCCCTGGTGGCGGGCGCGGTCGCGGTCGTCCTCGGCGTGTACGGGAAGGTGCACGACCCGCAGGGCACCACGTTCAACCTCGCGGGTTTCAACAGCACGGGCGCCGTCAAGTCGTGGCTGGCCACGGTGGCGATCGGCTTCGCCGTGGTGCAGTTCGTCTCGGCACTGATGATGTACGGGAAGCTGCCGGGCCCGAGCTGGTCCTCGGTGCTGCACCGCTGGTCGGGTCGAATCGCGTTTCTTGTGGCGGTACCGGTGGCGGTGCACTGTCTGTACGCGTTGGGCTATCAGACATACGAACCGCGCGTTTTATGGCACTCGCTCCTGGGTTGCTTCTTCTTCGGTGCCTTCAGCGCCAAGATGCTGCTGCTCCGCTCGGAGCGACTGCCCGGTTGGATGCTGCCCGTCGTCGGCGGGCTCGTCTTCGCCGCGCTCACGGTGGTCTGGCTGACCTCCGCCCTCTGGTTCTTCCGCACGTTCGGGGTGACTGCATGACGATCCGCTCGACGCGGCGCTGCAAGGAGATCACGATCACCGGAAATTCGATCCACCTGGCGTGAACCCACGCCTACCCTCGTCCGCATGACGCCCGAGGACCTCGTACGCGACCACACGATCTACTCCTGCGTCATGGGCTCCCGCGCCTTCGGCCTGGCCACGGACACCAGCGACACGGACCTGAGGGGCGTCTTCCTGGCTCCCACCCCGCTCTTCTGGCGCTTCGAGAAGCCACCGACACACGTCGACGGCCCCGCGGACGAGCAGTTCAGCTGGGAACTGGAGCGCTTCTGCGAACTGGCCCTGCGCGCCAACCCGAACATCCTGGAGTGCCTGCACTCCCCGCTCGTCGAGTACGCCGACGACACAGGTCGCGAACTCCTCGCCCTGCGCGACGCGTTCCTGTCCCGCCAGGCGCACGACACCTTCGCGCGCTACGCGCTGGGCCAGCACAAGAAGCTGGAAGCGGACGTACGCAACCACGGTGCGCCGCGCTGGAAACACGCCATGCACTTGCTGCGCCTGCTGGGAAGCTGCCGCGATCTGCTCCGCACGGGCGCGCTCACCCTCGATGTCGGCGACCACCGCGAACGCCTGCTCGCGGTGCGGCGCGGTGAGGTGGCGTGGCCGGCGGTCGAGTCCTGGATGGCCCGCCTCGCCAGGGAAGCGGACGAGGCGGCCGCCCTCAGTCCCCTCCCGCCGGTCCCGGACCGCGCCCGGGTACAGGACTTCCTCGTCCGCGTACGCCGCGCGTCAGCACTAGAGCCGGACCCGGACGACCAGGTCATGCAGAGCGCCGTAAACGGCGGCGGTGGGGGCATCCGGCAGCGCTGATCTGCTCGGGCTCGCGCAGCCCCACGAGGGCTTCCGTCGGCAGCAGATTCGTGGGTCGTCGATCAAGCGTCCCAGAGTGCTCCGAGCGCCAGCAATTCCTCTCGGTACTCGATCCTGTCGGCCCACTCCGTAGGCCATGCGTCGGCCCCGATGTACGCGCCGGCGAACGCGCCTGCCAGGCAGGCGATCGAGTCCGAGTCTCCCGAGGTGCAGGCGGCCCTGCGCAACGTGGTCACCGGCTCGTCGAGGAAGAGCAGGAAGCACAGCAGGCCGGTGGCGAGAGCCTCTTCGGCTGTCCAGCCCGCGCCGGTGGCCAGGCACGGGTCCGTCTCGGGCGACGGCGAGCGCACGGCCTTCTGCAGCCGGTCCAGGATCTCCAGGCATTCGTCCCAGCCCCGCGCGATGAAGTGGGTCGGCGTCGGGTCTTCACCGCGGGTCCACAGGTCGCCCAGCCACTGGTCGTGGTAGCGGGTGCGGTTCTCGTACGCGTACGAGCGCAGCAGGCCGACCAGCCCCGTCGGCTCGGTGCCCTGCGCCAGCAGCCGCACCGCGTGCGCGGTGAGATCCGACGCGGCGAGGGCCGTGGGATGGCCGTGGGTGAGCGCGGCCTGCAACTGGGCGGCTCCCGCGCGCTGTTCGTCGCTCAGCTGTGGTACGAGCCCGAGCGGCGCGACCCGCATGTTGGCACCGCACCCCTTCGATCCGATCTGGCTCGCCTCCTGCCAGGGCCGGTCCGGACCCTTCAGCTTCTCGCAGGCGACCAGACACGTGTGGCCGGGTGCGCGGTTGTTCTCCGGCGACTGGTACCAGTCCACGAACTCCTCGCGCACGGGCCGTTCCATTCGCCTGGGCCCGAGGAACCCCCGTTCCATGGCCGTCCGCAGCCCCCGCCCGAGCGCCAGCGTCATCTGTGTGTCGTCCGTGACGTAGGCGGGGTCCGGCAGCTCCATCTCCCGCCAGGGCCCGCACTTGGCGAGGATCGACGGCACGTCGTTGAACTCGGTCGGGAAACCGAGGGCGTCCCCGAGCGCCAGTCCGGTCAACGCCCCTGTGGCGGCACGCTTGTTCATGATGACGGTCGTCCTTCCGGTGACGGTCGCAGCAGCGGTGGGTGCAGCGCGGTGGCGGCGCCCGCGCGGTACAGCGCCGCGGGTTTGCCCCGGCCGCCGGTCAGGCGCGCGGCGCCGGGGATCTGTTCGACGAAGCCGGGCGTGGCGAGGACCTTGCGCCGGAAGTTGGGACGGTCCAGGACCGTCCCCCACACCGCCTCGTAGACCTGCTGCAGCTCGCCGAGCGTGAACTCGGGCGGGCAGAAGGCCGGGGCGAGGCAGGCGTACTCCAGCTTGGCGCCGACGCGTTCACGGGCGTCGGCGAGGATCCGGTCGTGGTCGAAGGCGAGCGGCCCGAGCCCGTCGCACGGGAGCCACTGGGCGCGTGCCGCGTCCCCGCCGCCGCGCGGCTCCGGAGGGTCGGGCAGCAGCGCCGTGTACGCCACGGAGACCACCCGCATCCGGGGATCACGGTCCGGCTCGCTGTACGTGCGCAACTGCTCCAGGTGCAGTCCGGAGACGTCCACGAGGCCGGTCTCCTCGGCGAGTTCGCGCCGGGCGGCCCTCTCGGCGGACTCGTCCGGCAGTACGAAGCCGCCGGGGAGCGCCCACTGGCCCGCGTACGGGTCCTGTCCTCGCTCGACGAGCAGCACCTGGAGTGCGCCCGCGCGGACCGTGAACACGGCCAGGTCGACGGTGACGGCGAAGGGCTCGAAGGCGTGCTTGTCGTAGCCCTCGGGTGCGTTCATCCCCCACCTCCTTTAATAGTCACTCAGACTATAAAGAAGGAGGCGAGGTCCGGCAACCCCGTCCCAAAGAGGAGTCGAGACGACGTCCGAGGAACGCGACCAGCCGATCGGAGGCAGAGGCATGAGCACCGGGCCGCACGTCGACCGGCTCGGCGAAGCGCACACCCCGGTCCTCGTCCCCGACGAGACACCGCGCGACGGGCAACAGCTCGGAGGCGAGCGCGGCCGGAACCGGTCGCGGCCGTCCACAGGCCTGCGCCACGTCCCAGCCGTGCACGGCGATCTCCACGGCGCCGGCGGCGGCCATCACGCGGGCGTCCAGCGGCCGGTCCCCCACGGTCACCCGGCACCCGTCCTCGGGCAGGGCCGCAAAGGCGCCGAGCAGCGCACAGGCCCGCCGACGGAAGCCGCACACGGGATCCAGGCGGCCGCCGACCCCGGGAAAGAGACCGATCCGCCCGCCGGTGACCCCCTCGTACAGCGCGTCGAGCGCATCGTCGAGATGCCCGAGCAGCTCCCCCAGGTCCCACCGGGCACAGGGCGTGGCCCGCCCCAGGCTCCCCGGCTCGGTCTCGGCCACGCTCCCCAGCGCATACGCGAGCGAACGCTCCAGCAGCTCCCCGGAGTTCATGACAGCACCTCGACGTTCATGACAGTTCCTCCGCGTTCATGACAGCTCCTGGGGCATCCCGAAGCGGGGCCACCGGCGGGTGGGCTCGGCACGCCCCCGGCAGGCGCCTTGAGCGCCGCCCTGAGCGCCTCCTCAGGCGTCTGCGATGGCAGACCGGCCCCGGAGCACCCGGACGGCACGGGAAGGCTCCCACGGCTCTCCAGCGCCGTCAGACCCGTGTGGGTGGTGATCGGCAGGGCTGCCCCATGAGCCCATAAGCACTCGAACTCCTCGCGATCCGCGGTGTCCGCCACGTCCGCTCCCTTCGCTCATGCCTTCACTCACCGGTACAGACCGGCCGGGCGGCGAAAACACATCGGCCGGGCCCGGGTCGAATCCGGGACCGGCCGTGACGAAGGCGGGGAGAGGGTGCTGGCCAGGGCCTAGAGGTCGACCTCGCGCATCAGCATCCCGACCTCGGTGTTCGACAGACGGCGCAGCCAGCCCGACTTCTGGTCGCCGAGCGTGATCGGCCCGAAGGAGACGCGCACGAGCTTGTCGACCGGGAAGCCGGCCTCGGCGAGCATGCGGCGCACGATGTGCTTGCGGCCCTCGTGGAGGGTGACCTCGACGAGGTAGTTCTTGCCCGTCTGCTCGACGACGCGGAAGTGGTCCGCGCGCGCGTACCCGTCCTCCAACTGAATGCCGTCCTTGAGCTTCTTGCCCAGGTCACGCGGGATGGGTCCCACGATGTGCGCGAGGTAGGTCTTCTTCACGCCGTACTTGGGGTGAGTGAGCCGGTGCGCCAGTTCGCCATGGTTGGTGAGCAGGATGACGCCCTCGGTCTCGGTGTCGAGCCGCCCGACGTGGAAGAGCCGCGTCTCACGGTTCGTCACGTAGTCCCCGAGGCACTGCCGGCCCTCCGGGTCCTCCATCGTCGAGACGACACCGGCGGGCTTGTTCAGCGAGAAGAACTGGTACGACTGCGTGGCCACCGTCAGCCCGTCGACCTTGATCTCGTCGTTCTCCGGGTCGACGCGCAGCCCCTGCTCGAGCACGATCTCGCCGTTGACCTCGACCCGGGCCTGCTCGATCAGCTCCTCGCAGGCACGCCGCGAACCGTAACCCGCGCGCGCGAGCACCTTCTGCAGGCGCTCGCCCTCCTGCTCGGCGCCGGGGAAGGTCTTGGGGAGCTTGACCTCCTTCTTGTCCGCGTACCGATCGCGGTTGCGCTCCTCGGCGCGCGTCTCGTACTCGCGGGAGCGCGACGGGGCCGTACGGCCGCCTCGCTGCTGGCCCTGCTTGGGACCGCCCTTGGCGCCACCGCGCGCGGAGGAGCCGCGCCCGGACTTGGGGCCGTCCTTCGAGGCACCGGGACCCACGTCGTAACGGCGCTCCTCGGGGCGGGGCTTTCCGGCGCGCTTCTGCTTGTCGTCGCGTCCGTTACCCGCCCCTCGGGAGTTCCCGCGCCCGCTGTTCCTACCGCTGCCGTTACCGCTGCTTCGCATCAAAGTTCCGTCGTAGTGTCGTCATCTGCGTCCGGTGCATCCGGATCGAACGACGGTACGCCTTCCTGTGTCTCGGCCTCGATCGCGTCCGCCTCCGGGAGGAAGGGCGCGAGTTCCGGAAGCTCGTCCAGGCCGCGCAGGCCCATCCGCTCCAGGAAGTAGTTCGTCGTCCTGTACAGGATCGCACCTGTTTCGGGTTCCGCGCCCGCCTCCTCGACCAGACCGCGCTGCAGGAGGGTGCGCATCACACCGTCGCAGTTCACGCCTCGCACGGCCGAGACGCGGGAACGGCTGACCGGCTGGCGGTACGCGACGACCGCGAGCGTCTCCAGGGCGGCCTGGGTGAGCCGGGCCTGCTGCCCGTCCAGTACGAACCGCTCGACGGCCGCCGCGTACTCGGGCCGGGTGTAGTACCGCCAGCCGCCCGCGATGAGCCGCAGCTCGAAGCCGCGGCCCTGGACGGTGTACTCGTCGGCCAGCGCGCGCAACGCGTCCGCGATCTGCCGCCGGGGCCGCTCCAGTATCTTCGCGAGGTGCTCCTCGGTCGCGGGCTCGTCCACGACCATGAGGACGGCCTCCAGGGCGGGCCTGAGGTCGAGGTCCGCGACGGTGGGCAGCCCTGCCGGGGCCTCCGTGGTGTCCTCCGTGGTGTCCTCGCTCACGCCTTCTCCTCCTTGGGCACCTCGGGGGGCCTGTCGAACTCGTCCGTCACCGTCGGCTGCTCGTCGCCGTCCCCGCCGGTCCAGCGCACCAGCAGCTCGCCCAGGGCGTCCTCCTGGTCGAGCGTGACGGCCTTCTCGCGGTACAGCTCCAGGAGGGCCAGGAAACGGGCCACGACGGTCAGCGTGTCGTCCGTGTCCTCGACGAGCGCCCGGAAGGTGGCCTCGCCGGCCTCCCGCAGCCGCGCCACGACGATCTCCGCCTGCTCCCGCACGCTGACGAGCGGGGCGTGGATGTGGTCGACGTACACCTGCGGCTTGGGCTTGGGCTGCATCGCCTTCACGGCGAGCTTCGCGAACCCCTCCCCACCTATGCGGATGACGACCTCGGGCAACAGCTCGGCGTGGTGCGCCTCGAGTCCGACGGTGCGGGGGTAGCGGCGGGCCTCCTCTTCGAGACGCCCGCTGAAGATCTCGGCGATCTGTTTGTACGCGCGGTACTGCAGCAACCGTGCGAACAGCAGGTCCCGCGCTTCGAGCAGGGCCAGGTCCCCCTCGTCCTCCACCTCGGCGGACGGCAGCAGCCGGGCGGCCTTGAGATCGAGCAGAGTCGCGGCGACCACGAGGAACTCGGTCGTCTGATCAAGGTCCCAGTCGGGCCCCATGGCCCGGATGTGCACCATGAACTCATCCGTGACCTTGGAGAGAGCGACCTCGGTCACATCGAGCTTGTGCTTGGAGATCAGCTGAAGCAGCAGATCAAAGGGCCCCTCAAAGTTCACAAGCCGCACCTTGAAGACCCCGTCATCAGCCGCCCCGGGCTGGACGCCTTCCCCACCTCCGACGGCCCCGACGGCCCCAGCGGCCCCAGCGAGCTTGGCAGCTTCGGCGGCCTCGGCGGATTGGGCGGCTGCAGCGAGTCCGGCCAACTCGTCGGCTGCGGCGGACTCGGCGAGCTTGGCGGCTTCGGCTGCTTGGGCGGCTCCGGACGATTGGGCAGCTGCGGCCAGTCCGGCCAACTCACCGGCTGCGGCGAGCTCGGCAGCTTCGGCGGCCCCAGCGGACCCGACGGCCCCGGCGGCCCCGGCGGCCCCGGCGATCTTGGCAGCTTCTGAGGCTCCGGCGAGCCCGGCTAGCTCGTCGGCTACGCCGGGCTCGGCAGCTTCGGCAGCCCCAGCGGCCCCGGCGGACTCGGCCAGCTTGGCGGCTTCGGCGGCTGCGGCGGCTGCGGCGGCTCCGGACGATTGGGCAGTTGCACCGAGCCCGGCCAGCTCGCCGGCTTCGGCGAACCCGGCGCTTCCGGCTGGCTCGGCCGCTGCGGCCGGTTTGGCGGGCTCAGCGGCTGCGGCAGACCTGTGGGCTCCGACAGCTTCGCGGAATCCCGCGGGTTCAACGGCCCTGGCAAGCTCAGCGACTTCGTCAGGCGCAGCGACCCCAACCGGCTCAGCACCCTCGCCAACTTCAGCGGCATCGGCCGGCTGGGCGGCATCGGCGCCTTCGCCGGGCGGGGTGGGAACCTCGGGGGCGGCGGAAGCCTCGTGAGGAGCGGGAGTGGCGGGAGCCTCGGGGTGGGCAACGGACCGTGCGTTGCCTTGGTCGTCTTCGTTCTCTGCCGGCGCGGCGGCAGGCGGTGCGTCATCGCCCTCGTCGGCGTCTTCTCCGCGCGCGGCAACAGACGCTGCGTCGCGCTCCCCGCCTGCGCTCGCTTCCGGTCCGGCGGCAGGTGGTGCGGCGTCGGACCCGTCGGCGTTGTGGGCGGGC
>NZ_VBZC01000065.1:0-13345 GCF_005786655.1 Streptomyces montanus | reverse complement strand
GCCGCGGGGCGATGACGGTCCCGCGGGCTCCGGCGAAGGCGAGGGTGGGTGCGACGCCCCGCCCTCGGCCGGCGGCTCGACCGGTGCCGGAGGCGGCGGCGCAGCCCCCGGCCCCCGGCCCAGGGCACGCCGACGACCGGCGGAGCCGGAAGCGGGAGTGGAGCCGTCGTTCGAGGTCATAGCCGTCGCAGGCTACCTCTTACCGCCCGCGAAGCCGACGTACAAGAATGCTGGCGTCCCCCCGGGACTCAAGATCCGCCAGCACCACGGCCACCGCCTCGCGGACGATCCGCCCGCGGTCGACGGCCAGCCCGTGCTCGCCCCGCAGCACCAGCCGGGCATGCTCCAGATCCATGAGCTCCTCGGCGGACACGTACACCGTGATCTTCTCGTCGTGCCGTTCCCGCCCGCTCGGCCGCCGCGCGGAGGCACGCCCTCGCTTGCGCGGCTGGGCGGCGGCAGAACCCTCCTGCGCCCCCTGCCGTCGCGCGGAGCGCTCCCCGGCCGCGGCCCGGCTGCGGGACTCCCCCGCGTCGGCGGACTCGGCGTCCGTGGCCACATGCTCGGCGCCCTCGCCGTCCCCGCCCTGTGCGGGCACCGACTGCGGCGCGTCCTCCCCGGAACCCGAACCGGCACCAGACCCAGCCGCGGCATCACCCTCGCCCGCCGGAGCCGGCACCCGGGCCTCGCCGTTGGCCTGGCGCCTGGGGGTGGACGATTGGAGCGCCATTCCCCCGGTCGTACGGAACAGTTCGTCGGCCCCCGGCAGACTCACTCGGCGTGACACCGGGCGAGCACCTCCCTGGCGAGCTGGCGATAAGCGGCGGCACCGACGGAGTTGGAAGCGTACGTGGTGATCGGCTCACCGGCGACCGTGGTCTCCGGGAAGCGGACCGTGCGCCCGATGACCGTGTGGTAGACGTGATTGTCGAAGGCCTCGACCACCCGCGCGAGCACCTCACGACTGTGCACCGTGCGCGAGTCGTACATCGTGGCGAGGATCCCGTCGAGCTCCAGCTCGGGGTTGAGCCGCTCCTGGACCTTCTCGATGGTCTCGGTGAGCAGCGCGACACCGCGCAGGGCGAAGAACTCGCACTCGAGCGGCACGATCACCTTGTGAGCGGCCGTCAGCGCGTTCACGGTGAGCAGGCCGAGCGAGGGCTGACAGTCGATCACGATGTAGTCGTAGTCGGCCATCAGCGGCTTGAGGGCCCGCTGCAGTGTGGATTCGCGGGCGACCTCGCTCACCAGCTGGACTTCGGCGGCGGACAGGTCGATATTGCTGGGCAGCAGGTCCATGTTCGGGACCGCTGTCTTCAGGAGCACCTCGTCGGCCGCCATGCCCCGCTCCATGAGCAGGTTGTAGACGGTGAGGTCGAGCTCCATCGGGTTGACGCCGAGGCCGACCGAGAGCGCGCCCTGCGGGTCGAAGTCGACGAGCAGGACCCGGCGTCCGTACTCCGCGAGCGCGGCGCCCAGGTTGATGGTCGACGTCGTCTTGCCGACGCCGCCCTTCTGGTTGCACATCGCGATGATCTTCGCGGGTCCGTGATCGGTCAGCGGGCCCGGGATCGGGAAGTACGGCAGCGGGCGCCCGGTCGGGCCGATGCGCTCGCGGCGCTGCCGGGCCGCGTCGGGCGCGAGCGTGGCCGCGTACTCCGGATCGGGCTCGTACTCGGCGTCGGGGTCGTAGAAGTGCCCTTCGGGCAGGTCGTCGTAGTCGGCGAAGTGGGTGCGGTTCTCGCCACTTCCGTTGCCGGCCATGGCGTTCACGTGATGGCCATCCATGCTCTGGTGTGCTGTCTGAGTCATCTGCGGACTCTGGTGGGCTGCGAAGGTGCGCACCGCTACGGAGCCGACAGCCTCGGGCCCCGCGGGCCCCGGGCCCTGCGCGGGCATTCCTGGTTGACCACCTCCGGGAGTAAATGTCGACTCATTCACAAGTCGTCTTACCTCCTTGGTGACCAGGAAACTTCTAGATAGGTCAGCGTGGCACCATGCCGACGGTTGGCGACTCTATGGCGTGTCGGCGGTCCGCAGCAACACAATCCGCCGGACCCGGTCCGATGTGTCGGCAACGGAACACCCCTCTGTCAAGGGCGTAAGGCCGTCGCACGGCAGGTTTGCGGGGTGTGCGAAACGGTCGAAGGGTTACGTTCGAGGCGACTTGAACGAGTCTCGCAAAGTGACTCGACACACATCCGGCCGGACCTTGCGCGACAAGGTCCGGCCGGGCGCGCTCCGTTGACGACTCGTGTTGACGTATCGCCTTTCGCCAGGGGAGAGATGGGCCCGACGGGTCAGCCGAGCAGGGTCTCCAGCTCGATGTGCTCAACGCCGTGCGCCTCGGCGACCTCGCGGTAAACCACCTTGCCGTCATGGGTGTTGAGGCCCTTGGCGAGCGCAGGGTCCCGGCGCAGCGCCTCGACCCAGCCGCGGTTCGCGAGCTCCACGATGTACGGGAGCGTGGCATTGGTCAGGGCGTACGTCGACGTGTTGGGGACCGCGCCGGGCATGTTGGCGACGCAGTAGAAGACCGAGCCGTGGACCGGGAAGGTCGGCTTGGCGTGGGTGGTCGGACGCGAGTCCTCGAAGCAGCCGCCTTGATCAATCGCGATGTCGACAAGGACACTTCCCGGCTTCATCCGCGAGACGAGCTCATTGGTGACCAGTTTCGGAGCCTTGGCACCCGGGATGAGGACGGCGCCGATGACGAGGTCGGCGTCGAGGCAGGCCTTCTCGAGCTCGAAGGCGTTGGAGACGACGGTCTGGATCTTCGTGCCGAAGATCCTGTCCGCCTCCTTGAGCTTGTTGATGTCGCGGTCGAGCAGGGTCACATGGAAGCCCATGCCGATGGCGATCTGTGCCGCGTTCCAGCCGGAGACGCCGCCGCCGATCACGACGGCCCGGCCGGCCGCGACGCCCGGGACACCACCGGGCAGCACTCCCCGGCCACCGTTCGCGCGCATCAGGTGATAGGCGCCCACCTGCGGGGCGAGACGCCCCGCGACCTCGGACATCGGGGCGAGCAGCGGCAGCGCGCGACTGGGCAGCTCGACCGTTTCGTACGCGATCGCCGTCGTGCCGGACTCCAGGAGCGCGTCCGTGCACTCCTTGGAGGCGGCAAGGTGCAGGTAGGTGAAGAGGGTCTGGTCCTTGCGGAGGCGGTGGTACTCCTCGGCGATGGGCTCCTTGACCTTCAGCAGCAGGTCGGCGGTGGCCCACACCTCGTCGGCGGTGGCCAGGATCTGAGCACCGGCGGCGACGAACTCGGCGTCCGTGATCGAGGAACCCACGCCGGCGTTCTGCTCGATGACGACCTGGTGGCCGTGACGCACCAGCTCGTGCACGCCGGCGGGGGTGATGGCCACCCGGAACTCGTTGTTCTTGACCTCGCGGGGGATGCCGACCTTCACGTCGATCACGGTCCTTGGCTCAGAGGGAGTCTGGGGTCATGTATGTCCTGACAATGTCAGACATACCCGAATGCACAGGAGCACACCGGGGCACTGCGGGAAGGACGCAGCGGAGCCAGTCTAATGAAGGGATTCCCTCTGTCTAGCCTTTCAATGCATCAATCTTCGACGGATGCACTACGGATTTCGTAGGCGCTGGCCCCTTGTTCCCTGGCCGACGCATCGTCCGGAAGCTCATCTCCCAGGATGCGCTCGGCCGCACGACGGTGCAGTCGGGCCGCCGCCGGGTCGCCGAGCCGCTCCAGGGTGTCGGCGAGCCGGAGCTGCAGTGCGGCCCACAGGCGTACGTCCTCGGCGCGGTGCGCCCACTCGACCGCCTCATGGCAGGTGCGCAGCGACTCCTCGGGCCGCCCTGCGTACTCCTGCACCCGGGCCAACTCGCTCAACGCCCTTGCCTGGGCCGCCACATCGCCGACCCGGCGGTAGCCCAGGGCCGCCGAGCGCCAGTTGCGCAGCGCGTCGTCGTAGCGGCCCGCGTGGGTGTGCGAGGTGGCGATGCGGCCGTACAGCCGGGCGACGTCCATCCGCTCGTCCCGCGTGAGCCGATGCGCCAGCGCCCGCCCGTACCAGTCGGCGGCCCGGTCGTGGTCCCCCAGCTCCTGATAGGCGCCGCCCACGGATTCCATCGCTCGGCCGGTCGCATACGGATCCCGCGCCTCGCGACCGGCGTCGAGCGCGGCCCGGTAGCGGGCCAGCGCCACCGTCGTACGGCCGGTCCGGGCGTCCAGATCGGCGAGGTTCAGCAGCGCGGCGGCCTTCTCACGCGGCAGCTTCCGCCGCTCGGCGACGTCGAGGACGAGCCGGTGGATGCCGTACAGCTCGGGCGCCGCCGCCTGCGTACCGAAGTGGGCGACCATCGCCCGCACCAGCGCGGACATGAGGCGGCGAGCCAGGGTGTCCAACTCCCCGTCGGCGACCGCGAGCCGGGCGGAGGCCAGCAGCGCGGGCTGTCGGATGCGCAGCCAGTCGGCGGCCGCGCGGGGGCTCGGGAAGCGCAGGGCGCGGGGCATCCCGGCGAGTTTCTCGCGCGCGGGTGAACTGTCGGTCTCGGTGACCGCCCGGCAGGAGACCAGCAGCCGTACGGTCCGCTCCAGCATCCGGGCGCGCGCCAGCCGCAGATCGGCCGGGCGGTCCTCGCTCTCGCTGAGCGAGCGCAGCAGCGGCAGCAGACAGCCGGGCACCTCGTACTGCGCGAACGGCGCCTCGACGGGCCGTACGAAGCCGCGCGCGGCGAGGTCGCCCAGCGTGGTGTGCGCGGTCTCCACCGAGCAGCCGACGAGCGCGGAGGCGGTGTGCGCGTCGACCAGACCCGCGGGGGCGAGCGAGAGCAGGCGCAGCATCTGTGCGGCCGCCGAGGGGAGTTCGGCGTACGCGACGCGGAAGGCACGGTCGAGCGCCGGGCCCTCCTCGCCCTCGGTACGCAGCTTTTTGGCGAGGTCGGCGACGGCCGCCTTGGGCCGGTGGGACAGCCAGCCGCCGACGAGTTCGAGCGCGGCGGGCTGGGCCGCGCAGATCTCGACCAGCCCCTCGGCCGCACGCGGGTCGACGGTGATGCGCACCGAGCCCGTGTACCGGCCGAGGAGTTCGACGGCGGACTTGGTGTCCAGGCCGCCCAGGGTGCAGGGCCGGACGTCGGAGATCCCGGTCAGCGGCCCGCCGGCGACGGCGACGACCAGGCACTCCGGGGTGTCGGGAATGAGCGCGTCGACCTGTTGCGCGTTCGCCGCGTCGTCGAGCAGGAGCAGCACCCGGCGGGCGGCGAGGGCCTCGCGCAGTTCCGCGGTGAGGTCGTCCTCGGCGGCTCCGGCCGGGGCGGTCAGCTCCAGGGCGGTGAGCAGCTCGCGGGCGGTGCGCTCGGTGGGGACGGGCGTGCCGTCGGGCTCGGTGAGGCGCGCCCGGAGGACGCCGTCCGGGTAGGTGTCGGCGACCTGCCGTACGAGCTCTTCGGCGAGCGCGGTACGGCCTGAGCCGGGTTTGCCGGCGATGAGCAGCACGCGCGCGCGGGGTGGCTTACGGCCCGCGAGGGTGTCCAGGCCGGCACGCTCGATGTCTGCCTGGAGTTCCTTCAACTCTCTTGTGCGGCCGAGGAACTGGTTCTTTGTGCGAGCGGACTCGGCTGCCGGGCGCTGCCCCTTCGCCGTCATCTTCGGGCCGCCGGTGCCCACCGCCTGATCCGTCACGGGCCACACTCCCGTCCCACTGCGCGCAAGCCCGCCGGGACTCCGGCCGGGGCGTTTCCAGAGCCTAGTTCACGCTCTGCGACGTTCCCGGTGGAGCGCGGCGGGCACATCCCCCGATCGGATCAGGCGATCGTCACATCGAGGGCGCGAAGGAGTGCATCCGGCCTCGCGACCAGCACCGTCACGCCTCGAAGGGCCGTGCGGGCCAGGGCGCCTCGGCGGGGCGCAGCGCGTCCAGGCCGTCACCGCTGCGGGCCGCGATCAGTGAAAGGACGCCCACGACGAGGCAGTTGTTGTGCAGCTCACCGGCGAGGACACCGCGGACGAGTTCCTCGGCCGGGACCCGCGCGAGCTCCATGTCGGCCTCTTCGTGCTCGACCTCGAAGCGCCGGCCGTCGGCCTCGGACAGATCCCGGGCGAGGAAGATGCGCACGGCCTCGTCGCAGCCGCCCGGCGTCGTGTACACGTCGGTGAGTACGCGCCAGTCCTCCGCCTTGACGTGGGCCTCTTCGTACAGCTCGCGCTGGGCGGCGTGCAGCGGGTTCTCGCCGGGGATGTCGAGCAGGCCGGCGGGGATCTCCCAGAGCTTCTGGCGTACGGGGTGCCGGTACTGGCGGATGACGAGGACACGGTCCTGGTCATCCAGGGCCAGGACGGCCACCGAGCCGGGGTGGACCTGGTAGTCGCGGCGGACGACCGTCCCGTCGGGCATCACGACGTCGTCGGTGCGCACGGACGTCTTGTTGCCCGTGAACGGGGTCTCGGTCGCCCTGACCTCCCACTCCTCGGCGGTGTCCTTGATGGTCATGTCGACTTGTCCTCCCACGCACACATGAAAAACCGGGGCACGCACCACAAATGTTGCGCGCCCCGGCCACCGTACAACCGTCTGTGATCTGCCCGGCTACTTACCTGCCTTGCGCTCCACCGCGGCCTTCACCAGACCTGCGAAGAGCGGGTGCGGGCGGGTCGGGCGCGAGCGCAGTTCGGGGTGGGCCTGGGTCGCGACGAGGTAAGGGTGGACCTCACGCGGGTATTCCACGTACTCCACGAGCTTGCCGTCGGGGGATGTGCCGGAGAACAGCAGACCGGCCTTCTTCTCCAGCTCGGCGCGGTAGGCGTTGTTCACCTCGTAGCGGTGGCGGTGGCGCTCCTCGACGTACTCCTTGCCGCCGTACACCTCACGCACGATCGAGCCCTCGGCGAGCTTGGCGGGGTACATGCCCAGGCGCATCGTTCCGCCCATGTCGCCCTCGCCGGCGACGATGTCGAGCTGCTCGGCCATGGTGGAGATGACCGGGTGGGCCGTGGCGGCGTCGAACTCCGTGGAGTTGGCGTCCGGGATGTCGGCGAGGTTCCGCGCGGCGTCGATCACGATGCACTGCAGACCCAGGCACAGGCCGAGCAGCGGGATCTTGTTCTCCCGGGCGTACTGGATCGCGCCGACCTTGCCGGAGACACCGCGGTCGCCGAATCCGCCGGGAATGCAGATCGCGTCGACGTCGGAGAGCTGCTGGGCCGCGCCCGCGGGGGTCTTGCAGTCGTCCGAGGTGACCCACTTGATCTTCACGCGGGCCTTGTTGGCGAAGCCGCCCGCGCGCAGCGCCTCGGTCACGGAGAGGTAGGCGTCGGGCAGGTCGATGTACTTGCCGACCAGCGCGAGGTTGATCTCGTGCTGGGGGTTGTGGACCCGGTCGAGCAGGTCGTCCCAGATCGTCCAGTCCACGTCGCGGAAGGGGAGGTCCAGCTTGCGGACGACGTACGCGTCCAGACCCTCGGTGTGCAGGACCTTCGGGATGTCGTAGATCGACTTGGCGTCGATGGCCGCGACCACGGCCGCCTCGTCGACGTCGCACATCAGCGAGATCTTGCGCTTGATCGCGGTCGGCACATCACGGTCGGCGCGCAGCACGATCGCATCCGGCTGAATACCGATGTTGCGCAGAGCCGCAACCGAGTGCTGCGTCGGCTTCGTCTTCAACTCTCCCGACGGACCGATGTAGGGAAGGAGCGAGATGTGCACGACGAACACGTTGTCGCGGCCGACCTCGTGACGGACCTGGCGGACGGTCTCCAGGAACGGCAGCGACTCGATGTCGCCGACCGTACCGCCGACCTCCGTGATCACGACATCGACGTCCTCCGTGGCCAGCCGGCGGATGCGGTGCTTGATCTCGTTGGTGATGTGCGGGATGACCTGCACGGTGTCGCCCAGATACTCGCCGCGCCGCTCCTTGGCGATCACCGAGGAGTAGACCTGCCCGGTGGTGACATTGGCGGAGCCGTCCAGGTCGACGTCGAGGAAGCGCTCGTAGTGCCCGATGTCGAGGTCGGTCTCGGCGCCGTCGTTGGTGACGAAGACCTCACCGTGCTGGAAGGGGTTCATCGTGCCGGGATCGACGTTCAGATACGGGTCGAGCTTCTGCATCGTGACCCGCAGGCCCCTGGACTTGAGCAACGCACCCAGGCTGGAGGCGGTGAGGCCCTTGCCGAGGGAGGAGGCGACACCCCCGGTGACGAAGATGTGCTTGGTCGTCAGGGATTTGGGCGGCATGGCCAAGAGGGGGCTCCCGTGGTCGCGGTCTGGAGTGCGATTCGGCCGCCTTACCGGGAATTTCCGGAGGTGCCGTCGCTGCGGTTCCGGGGACCCCTCTGTCGTTTTTCCCAACGGGGGGCGCCCACCGGTCCACGGGCTACCAGGGTATCAGCGACCGGGCGAGACCGCTTCCGGCCACGCTCTGCCACTCTCCGCACACGAGCCGACACAGACCACGGTCGTGCTCACTCGTTCAGTGCAATCGCGTTCTCGGGAGGGGCGCGCGGATCATCAGCGTGCGTCGTATCCTGCTCGGACACTCGCTGCCGAGCAGGCCGGCAAACGGCACCACCCCGCCCGTAATCCCGGAACAGGAGCTCGTCAGTTCGTTTCGCAACGACATTCCCTGCAAGCATGGGCGTTACGGAACGACACTTGTTCACACGAACCCTTGACCGCAGAGCGACCGCCCCTCGGGGGGCGACGTGGCCGTTCGACTGGAGTTGCACGTGGCCGGGCGCATCGAAGACTACGCACTTATCGGAGACATGCAGACCGCAGCACTGGTCTGCCGGGACGGCACGGTGGACTGGCTGTGCCTGCCCCGCTTCGACTCCCACGCGATCTTCGCGGGACTGCTCGGCACGGAGGAACACGGCTTCTGGCGGCTGGGCCCAGCGCACGGGGCGGACGCCACGCCGCCCAGAGCGTCCCGACGCTGCTACCGCGGCGACTCCCTCGTCCTGGAATCCGAGTGGGACACCCCCCGCGGCACGGTCCGCGTGACGGATTTCATGCCCCCTCGTGACGGCGCCCCCCAGGTGGTGCGGATCGTCGAGGGCGTCACGGGCCGCGTGCCCATGCGCTCGGCGCTGCGGATGCGTTTCTCGTACGGACGTATCGTGCCTTGGGTGCACAAGGTCGACGGGCGGACGGTGGCTGTCGCCGGGCCCGACTCCGTGTGGTTGGACACATCCGCCGAGACCTACGGCAAGGCACTGACCACGTACGCGGACTTCACGGTGGCGCCGGGTGACCGGATCGCGTTCACCATCTCGTGGCAGCCCTCGCACAAGGCGCCCCCCGCGCTGCCGGAGCCGGAGCAGGCACTGGAGGCGACGGAGGAGTTCTGGCGCGAGTGGGTGGAGCAGTGCACGTACCACGGGCCCTACCGGGAAGCCGTGGTCCGCTCCCTGATCACCCTGAAGGCACTGACGTACGCGCCGACGGGCGGCATCGTCGCCGCGCCCACGACCTCCCTCCCGGAGGAGATCGGCGGTGTCCGCAACTGGGACTACCGCTACACCTGGCTGCGTGACGCGGCGATCACCCTCTCCTCCCTGCTGCGCACCGGCTACCGCGAAGAGGCGCGCGCCTGGCGCGAGTGGCTGCTGCGCGCGGTCGCCGGTGACCCGGAGAACCTGCAGATCATGTACGGCATCGCCGGCGAGCGGGAGCTGGGCGAGGCGGAGCTGGACTGGCTGCCCGGGTACGAGGACTCGGGGCCCGTGCGCGTGGGCAACGGCGCCGCGCACCAGCTCCAGCTGGATGTGTACGGCGAGGTCACCGAGGCCCTGCACCTGGCGCACATGACCGGTCTGGCCCGCAGCGACTACGCGTCCCTGCTGCAGCTCAAGCTCATCCGGTACCTGGAGGACCACTGGGACGTGCCGGACGAGGGCATCTGGGAGGTGCGGGGGCCGCGCCGGCACTTCGTGCACTCCAAGGTGATGGCCTGGGTCGCCGTCGACCGCACCATCAAGCTCATCGAGTCCGGTGACGCGGACGGTCCGCTGGAGAAGTGGCGCGAGCTGCGCGACGACATCCACCGGGACGTGTGCGAGAAGGGTTACGACAAGGAGCGCAACACCTTCACGCAGTCGTACGGCTCCAAGGAGCTGGACGCGTCGCTGCTGCTGATCCCGCAGATGGGCTTCCTGCCGCCCGACGACAAGCGCGTGATCGGCACGATCGAGGCCATTCAGCGGGAGCTGTCGACCCCGGACGGCTTCATCATGCGCTACCCCACCGCCGGTGAGGACGCGGGCGTGGACGGCCTGGAGGGGGACGAAGGGGCGTTCCTGGCCTGCTCGTTCTGGCTCGCCGACGACCTCGCGATGATCGGCCGCGTGGACGAGGCCCGCAAGCTCTTCGAGAAGCTGCTCGCCCTGCGCAACGACCTCGGGCTGCTCGCTGAGGAGTGGGATCCGCGCCTGCAGCGGCAGGTCGGGAACTTCCCGCAGGCGTTCAGCCACGTGCCGCTGATCGACACGGCACTGCGGCTGACGGCTTCGGGCGCGTACGGCGGCTGACCGCGCAACGGGTGCGGGCCGCCGCGTGGCGGCGCGTGGCTGTGACGTCAGCCACGTGCCGCGGCGGGCGACATCGGCAGGCGATGCCCGCGGCGCCGCCTGACCGCGCCCGATCCACCGCACGCACATAGTGTGGGAGGTACGCAAACGCCCTTTTCAGGAAGGGGGTTGCCATGACTTCCCCTTCGAAGGCGGGCACGGCTCTGGCCGCGCTGCGCGAGGATCTGGCCGGAGACGTCTTCGCCCCTGACGATCCGGGCTACGACGAGGCCCGGATCGTCTTCAACGCGATGATCGACCGGCGGCCTGCCGTGATCGCGCAGTGCGCACACGAGGCCGACGTCGTCCGGGCGGTGCGCTTCGCCCGCGATCTGGACCTGAAGATCGCGGTCCGCGGCGGCGGTCACAGCGTGGCGGGTATGGCCCTCAACGACGGCGGTCTGGTCGTCGACCTGCGCCGGATGCACGCGGTGACGGTCCGTCCCGGGGCCGCGTCGGTACGGGTCGAGGGCGGCGCCACCATGAGCCACATGGACCGCGCCACCCAGCCGTACCGCCTGGCCACGACCGGCGGCCGGGCCTCGACCACCGGGGTCGGCGGCTTTGTGCTGGGCGGCGGAAGCGGCTGGCTGGAGCGGAAGTTCGGGCTCGCCGTGGACAACCTGCTCGGCGTCGATCTGGTGACCGCCGACGGCACGAGGGTGCGTGCGAGTGCCGAGGAGAACCCCGAGCTCTTCTGGGCCCTGCACGGCGGCGGCGGAAACTTCGGCGTCGCCACCTCGCTGACCCTGAAGCTGCACGAGCTGCCCGAGTTCTCCCTCGCCTTCGTGCTGTTCCGGCCGGAGTCCGGCCCGGAGGTCATGCGCGTCTACCGGGAGATCATCGCGACCGGCCCGCCGGAGGTGGGCGGCGGCGTGCTCTATCTGACGGGACCGCCCGAGGAGTTCGTCCCCGAGCACTTGGTGGGCACACTCATCTGCGCGGCCGTCGTCACGTACGCGGGCGGTGAGGAGAGTCTGCGCAAAGTCGCCCAGCCGCTGCTGGCACTGCCGCACGAGGCCGAGATCGTCGGCGCCATGCCGTACGCGGACGTCCAGTGCATGATCGACGATCCGCCGGGCCTGCGGAACTACTGGTCGGCCGAGTATCTGACGGGCCTGCCCGACGAACTCGTGGACGTCTTCTGCGCCCGCGCGGCCACCGTGCCCGTGCCCACGGGGTGCCAGCACGTTCTGTTCCCGCTGGGCGGGGCGGTCGCCTCGGGCCCCGCCGAGTTCCCGGTGCCCTACCGGGAGGCGCCGTGGCTCGTGCACCCCTTCGGGATCTGGGAGGACCCGGCGGACGACGAGCGCTGCCTGCGGTGGGTACGGGACGTACGAGCCGACGTCCGGCCGTGGACCACCGGCGCGGTCTACCTCAACTTCATCGGGGACGAGGGCAAGGACCGGGTGTCGGCCGGCCTCGGCCCCGAGAACACCCTGCGTCTGGCCCTGGTGAAGGCCCAGTACGACCCGGACAACGTGTTCCGCTTCAACCACAACATCGTTCCCGCGTAGCCGCGCAGTCGTCCCAGCGGCGGTAGCGTCCGCCTCATGAACAGCCGTATCGACACGTCGGACCCACACGGTGGCGGGATCACCGTGCAGCGGGCCCTGGAGCTGCCCGGGCTGCGCAGTGGTCTGCCGGAGGTACTGGCGGGCGGCGACCGGCTGGGGCGCACCGTGCGCTGGGTGCACGCGGGTGAAGTGCCGCACATCGCCTCGCTACTCAAGGGCGGCGAGCTGCTGCTGACGACGGGGTACGGGCTCGGCACCCGCCCGGCCGAGCAGCGGGCCTTCGTCCGCACCCTCGCCGAGCGCGGGATCGCGGCGCTCGTCGTGGAACTCGGGCCGCGCTTCACCCGGCTGCCCGCGGCGCTCGTGGACACGGCACGGGCAGCCGGTCTGCCGCTGGTCCAGCTGCACCGCGAGGTGCCGTTCGTGGCGGTCACGGAGGAAGTGCACACCGAGATCGTCAACGGCCACTACGCACTGCTTCAGCAGGCCGAGGAGGTGCACCGGCGCTGTACGGAGGCGCTGCTCGGCGGTGGCGGGATCCCGCAGGTCCTCGGCATTCTGGCCGACTTCAGCGGCAACCCGGTGTTCCTGGAGACGGCGGACGAGCAGCTCCTGTACGCGGCCGGGGCCGGGCCCGCCGGGGCGGATCCGCTCCAGGTGTGGGAAGGCCTGCGCGGCCGGCACAAGGACGAGCCGCCCTCGGGATCGGTCCTCGTGGACGTGCCCGGCGGCGGGCCCGGCACCGGCTCGGTCCGGGCCCGGCTGGTGCTCCTGCCCGTCAGCGCTCCGCTCGCGCCCGTGCACCGGATCGCGGCGGAGCGGACCGCGGGCGTCCTCGCCGTGGTCCTGATGCAGGCGCGGCAGGAGGAGGAGCTGGCGGCGCGCGGCCGCGGCGACTTCCTCACCGACCTCGCCGAGGGCCGCATCACGGCCGAGGACGCGCCCGCGCAGGCCCGCGTACTCGGCTTCAAGCCCGGCCGCAGCCCGCTGCTGCCGGTGGTGATGCGGCTCACCGACGGGCTGTCTCCCACAGGGGGCGGCGGAGGCTGGGCGGTCCTGGCGCGCGCGGTCGCCGAAGAGCTGGGCTCGGTCGGGGTGCCGGTCCTGGTGGGCGTACGTCCCGTCGAGGGCCGCGTACCGCTGCTTCTGGGCCTGCGCTCGGAGTCCGAACGCCCGGCCGTCGCGGACCGGGTCGCGGCGGCGCTGCGGGCCGGTGTCGAGCGCGCGGGCATGCGACGGCCGGGGGCGCAGCCGCCGGTCGTGGTGGTCGGCGTCCCCGGCGGCT
>NZ_VBZC01000064.1:37434-52024 GCF_005786655.1 Streptomyces montanus | reverse complement strand
TCGCCAACGCCGTGTACTGGTGCGAGGAGTTCCACATCGACGGGCTGCGGGTCGACGCCGTGGCCTCGATGCTCTACCTCGACTACTCGCGCGAACACGGCCAGTGGACGCCCAACGAGTACGGCGGACGCGAGAACCTCGACGCGGTCGCCTTCCTGCAGGAGATGAACGCGACGGTGTACCGGCGCGAGCCGGGCGTCGTCACGATCGCCGAGGAGTCGACCGCCTGGGACGGCGTCACGCGCGCCACCCACCACATCGGCCCCGGCGGCTTCGGCGGACTCGGCTTCGGGCTGAAGTGGAACATGGGCTGGATGCACGACTCGCTGGACTATGTGTCGAAGGAGCCCGTGCACCGGAAGTACCACCACAACGAGATGACGTTCTCGATGGTGTACGCGTACAGCGAGAACTACGTGCTGCCCATCTCGCACGACGAGGTCGTCCACGGCAAGCGGTCGCTGGTGTCGAAGATGCCGGGCGACTGGTGGCAGCAGCGGGCCAACCACCGCGCGTACCTGGGCTTCATGTGGGCCCACCCCGGCAAGCAGCTCCTCTTCATGGGCCAGGAGTTCGCGCAGGGCGCCGAGTGGTCGGAAGGGCACGGCCCTGACTGGTGGCTGCTCGATCCGTCGTACGGGGCGGAGCCGGACCATCGGGGCGTGCGTGACCTCGTCCGAGGTCTGAACTCGGTGTACCGGCGGACTCCGGCGCTGTGGGAACTGGACACGGTGCCGGACGGGTTCTCCTGGGTCGTGGGGGACGCGGCGGACGACAACGTCTTCGCGTTTCTGCGCTTCGACGCGGATGGCGCTCCGCTGCTGGCCGTGTCGCACTTCTCGCCGGTGGTTCGGCACGCGTACCGGGTGGGTGTCCCGGATGACGTGCCCGCCTGGACCGAGGTGCTGAACACCGATGCCGCGCGGTACGGCGGCAGTGACGTCACCAACCCCGACCCTCTCAAGCCGGACGCCCAGGCCTGGCACGGCCGCCCGGCCAGCATCCGGCTGACGTTGCCCCCGCTGGCGACGGTGTGGCTGCGCCCGGCATAGGTTTTCTCGCCCCCGCCGCCCCTACCCTCCCCCAAGCTCTCGGCTTCGCTCGAGCAGGGGGGACCCCCACCCATCCCCTGGGGCTCCGCCCCAGACCCCGCTCCTCAAACGCCGGAGAGCTGATTTTCAGCCCGTCCGGCGTTTGAGGACGAGGCCGTTCAGGCCGATAGCGGGGGTCTGGGGGCGCAGCCCCCAGGAACGGGATGGGACGGGTAGGGGCGGCGGGGGCGAAACAAACCCCCTCAACCCCTCTTGCGCGAGCCGAACATCAGGTGCCGCAGGGACGCCAGCAGCCCCCTGGCATGGTGGGCTGAGGAGCGCGAGGGGTCGTCGGGCCGTGGGGCTCCGTTGGCAGTCACCCTGCCGGGCGGCGCCTGGCGGACGGGACGGTTCCGGCTGAGCTCGTAACGGACCGGGAGGAGTCGCAGGCCCCGCACGACGGGTCCGGACCGCCAGGGCAACTGGTCCGGCGGAAGGGTGAGTTCGACCTTGGCGAAGTACTCGAAGACCCGGCCCACAGCCGTGGCCACGATCTGACCGGCCAACTCGCGCGCGGCACTGGGGCACTGGTGCGGCCCCGCGCCCCACCCCAGATGGGCACGCGTACTGACCGTGGAGTCGACGAGAGGGGACCCGATCGCCATGAGGTCGTGATGCGCGGCCGCCGCGGACGGCAGCACGACATCGCCGGCCCGGATCCAGAAGTTCCCGAGCCGTACGTCGCGGGCCGCGAAGCGGAAGCACAGGTTGGCCACGGGGGGATTGGCCAGCGCCGCCCGGTTGACGGTCTCGCCGATCAGCCCGGCCGACAGGCTCCTGCGGACGGTGGCGTTGCCACGCAGCACCTCCAGCAGGGTGTTGCACACCATGTTGCCGGTGATGTCGTTGAGGTACACGGCGTTCATGAACAGCTCGCGGCCGAGCTGTTCGTCGGAGAGGGACGGATCGGCCAGAAGCATGTACGAGGTGAGGTCGTCGCCGGGCACGGCCCGGCGGTGGGCGGCCAGCCGGGTCATGGCCGCCAGCGCCCTCCCGGTGGCGGGCCCCGCGTCGGGCCCGCCGTCGAGCATCCGCCACAGGTCCATGACCATCTCGTCGCCGAGTTCGACGGGGCAGCCGAACAGCCGGGTGGTGATCATCAGCAGCAACGGCCTGGTGTACTGCGCGGCCAGGTCCATGTAACCGGCGGAACCGGACTCGGCGGCGAGCAGTGCGAAGAGTTCGTCCGCGTACGCCACGACATTCGCCCTCAGCTCCCATCCCTGCGGGGTGCGCCCGTCCTGGAACGGGCCGAGAGCGGAGTGGAGGGTCCCCCGGGCGGCCAGATGCTCCTCGTCGTCCATGAACATCGTCTGCCGGACCTCGTATCCGGCGAGCAGCGGCCAGTCCTGCGGCAGCCGCCCCTCCGCCCGGGTCCGCCAGTACCGGATGTCCCGTCGCCACAGGCTCTCGTTGCGGAGCACCTCCAGGACCTCGCGGTAGTCGAGGACCAGCCACACCGGTACGCCCATCAGGCCGACCGGCGCCACCGGGCCGTAGGTGCGCCGCAGGTGCCCGTACACACCGGCCGGATCGGTGTCGAAGGCCGAGGTCAGCAGCGGCTCGACGGACAGCGACTCCAGCGGCGGCGCGTCGGCCGGGGCAGCGGCGAACGGGTGATGTTCCATTCGGACACGCTTACCGCATCATGCGCTTACAAGCTGTGACGACGACGCCAACTGTTACGACTTGGTGATCCCCAAGGAGGATGTGGCGAGAGCCCCCGCATGTCAGAACGCCGCCGCCACCGCCTTCGGCAGCTCCCCCGTGTGCACGATGCCCAGCGCCTGCGTGGCGCGCGTCAGGGCGACGTAGAGGTCGCTCGTGCCGTACCGGGACGGCTCGACCACCAGGACCGAGTCGAACTCCAGCCCCTTGGCCTGACGAGGGTCCAGCAGGACGACCGTACGGGTCAGGTCGGGCTCCTTGCCCGCCGTGACGCCGTCCAGCCGCGCGGCCAGCGACCTGTGCAGATCGCGCGGCGCGATCACCGCCAGGCGGCCCTCGGCGGGGGTCAGTTCCGCGACCGCCTTCGCCACGGCCCCCGGCAGGTCGTCGGTGGCCCGCGCCCACGGTCGTACGCCCGTCGAGCGCACGGAACTCGGCGGCTCGAAGCCGGGATGCTCGGCGCGCACCACGGCCGCCGCGACGTCCATGATCTCGGACGGCGTGCGGTAGTTGACGGCGAGGCGGGTGTGCTCCCAGCGGTCCTCGACATACGGCTGGAGGATGCCGGCCCAGGAGCCGACGCCCGCGGCCTCGGCCGTCTGCGCGGGATCGCCGACGAGCGTCATGGACCGAGTGGGGCTGCGCCGCATCAGCAGCCGCCATGCCATCGGCGACAGCTCTTGCGCCTCGTCGACGATGATGTGCCCGAACGCCCAGGTACGGTCGGCCGCGGCCCGCTCGGCGGCGCTGCGGTGGTCGTCCTCCTCCTGGCGCTCGGCCATCCGCTCGGCGTCGATGATGTCGTGCGCGGACAGGACCTCGGAGCCGTCGGGGTCGCCGTCCTCCTTGTCCTCGAACTCGTACGTCCGTGAGGCGTACGAGATGTCCAGCACGCTCTGCGCGTACGCGATGTGCTCGTTGCGTTCTTTCTCGGCCGCCGCCCTGGCCAACCGGTCGTCCTCGCCGAGGAGTTCGGCGGCCTCGTCGAGGAGGGGGACGTCCGCGGTGGTCCACGCTCGCGTCACCCTGCGGCGGATCGCGGCGGCGTCGGGCTCACTGACAAAGCCGTCCGGCTCGGCGAGGAAGTCGGCCACCAGGCGCTGCGGGGTCACACGCGGCCACAACTGGTCGATGGCCGACCAGACTTCCGGGTTCTCGGCCAGCTCGTCACGGATCTGTGTGATGTCGCTGGCGTCGAGCAGGTTCGTGCCGTCGTACGGATCCGTGCCGATCCGCTCGGCGACCATGTCGGTGAGAGTGTTGAGGATGTGGCCCTCGAAGTGCTCGCGGGCGGCGTTGTGCTGCAGCTTCGCCTCGCGCGTGCGCTCACGGGCGACGCGTACGAGGTCGTCGTCGAGCATCAGGACGTCCCGGTCGTGCTGGATGGCGATCACCGGGTCGGGCAGGGCCTGGCGGTCGCTCACGACGGCGGCGAGGACGTCGGCCATGTCGGCGCGGCCCTTCACGGCGGCGGCCTCGGGGGTGTCGATCGCGGTCGCCCTCACGCCGGGGTAGAGCTCGCCGACGGTCGCGAGCAGGACGCCGGTCTCGCCGAGTGAGGGCAGGACCTCGCCGATGTAGCCGAGGAACGCCGGGTTGGGGCCGACGATCAGGACGGCCCGCTTGGCGAGCAGCTCCCGGTGTTCGTAGAGGAGATACGCGGCCCGGTGCAGCGCGACAGCGGTCTTGCCGGTGCCGGGTCCGCCCTCCACCACCAGCACCCCGCGGTACGGGGCGCGGATGATGCGGTCCTGCTCGGCCTGGATGGTCTGCACGATGTCGCTCATGCGGCCGGTGCGCGCGGAGTTGAGGGCGGCGAGCAGGACGGCGTCGCCGGTGGGGTCCTCGTGCCCGGTGCGCTGCTCGTCCCCCAGGTCGAGGATCTCGTCGTGCAGGGCGGTGACGGCGCGGCCCTCGGTGGTGATGTGCCGGCGGCGGCGTAGGCCCATCGGGGTGTGGCCGGTGGCGAGGTAGAAGGGCCGGGCGACCGGAGCCCGCCAGTCGATCAGGATCGGGGTGTGCTCGGTGTCGTCGGCGCGGATCCCGATACGGCCGATGTGGTGGGTGGTTCCGGTGGTTCCGTCGATACGGCCGAAGCAGAGGGAACCGTCCACCGCGTTCAGCGCGGCGAGCAGCCCCGAGCGCTCGGCGACCAGGACGTCCCGTTCCAGGCGTGCCTGCATCGGCGTACTGCCCTGCGCGAGGGCATCCGCCACGGCGGACTCGGTGCCGCCGCGCAGGGCGTCGACGCGTGCGTACAGTCCGTCGATGAATTCCTGCTCGTTGCGCAATTCATCGTCCGGAAAATCGGTGTTTGACAATTCCACTCCCGCCCGGATATACTGTGTTCATTGAACTGCTTTGCGACTCCGTGCCCTTGAAGTCGTGAACTATCGAATATACGTAAAGAAATCCCCCGAGCGCAATTGCTCGGGGGATTTCTTGTGTCGCATGCCCGTTGTTCAGGGGCGTTGTTCCAAGCCTCGGATCACGGTTCCGCGGCTCAGATCACGTCGGACAGCTCTTCCAGCAGTCGCCGCTTCGACCTCGCCCCCACCATCGACTTCACCGGCTCGCCGGCCCGGAACACCATGAGCGTGGGCATCGACAGCACCCCGTAGGCGTTCGTGATCCCCGGGTTCGTGTCCACGTCCAGCTGCACCACCTTGAGCCGGTCGCCCTCCTCGAAGGCGATGGCGCTCAGTACCAGCGCGATCTGCCGGCACGGCGGGCACCAGTCGGCCGTGAACTCCACCAGCACGGGCAGCTCGGCCCCGATCACCTCCGCCTCGAAGTCCGCGTCCGTCACCTCGGCCACGCCTGCCGCCTTGATCACCGCGTCCGCCCTCCCAGTTCGCATACGGGTTCCGGACCGCCCGGAACCTCCGCACCGGCCGCCAGCTCGTCGCGCGCCTGCTCGGCCTTCGCCAACTGGGCACCGACCTGCGCCCGTACGGCCTGCAACTCGCCGATCAGCGCGTCGAGTTCGCCCAGCTTGCGCCGGTAGACGGCGAGCGAGGCCGGGCACGAGTCGCCCTCCGGGTGCCCGGCCCGCAGACACTCCACGAAGGGCCGGGTCTCCTCCAGGTCGAATCCGAAGTCCTGCAACGTCCGGATCTGCCGCAACAGCCGCAGATCGTCCTCGTCGTACGTGCGATACCCATTGGCCCCACGCCGCGCGGGCAACAGCCCCCGCGCCTCGTAATACCGAAGCGCCCGCGTGGTGGTCCCGGCCCGCGCCGCCAACTCGCCGATTCGCATACCGCGACGGTAATGCTTGACGCCGACGTCAAGGCAAACAGCTCGCGGAGGAGGTCACTCGGCCTCGGCCGACAGCCACTCCGCGTCATCGTCGTCTTCGTCTTGGTCTTCCTCGCCCGCGTCCTGCCCGGAGGGCCGTACGCCCAGCAGGCGGCGGGTCAGGTGGTCGCGGTCCGAGAGGAGTTCGTCGGCCGCCGTGCGCAGGTCCTCCGCGTCCGTGCGGTCCGCCTCGCGTTCCGCCGAGATCAGGACGGCCCGGCGTACGAGTTCCTTGGTGAAGGACGCCGTCGTGCCCTCCGTGCGGGCCACCACCTCGTCGGTGATCTCCTTGCCGAGGCCCAGCGAGGAGCCGTACAGGTGGAGGAGCCGGGCGCGGCCCTCCGCGTCCGGGAGCGGAATCTCGACCGCCAGGTCGACGCGGCCGGGGCGCTGGACGAGGGCGGGTTCGAGGAGGTCGGCGCGGTTGGTGGTGAGGAGGAAGGCCACATCGGCGTCGTCGCCGAGGCCGTCCATCTCGTTCAGCACCTGGAAGAGGAGGGGCTGTTCGCCGCCGCCGTAGTCGCGGGCCTCGGCGATCAGGTCGCAGTCCTCGAGGATCACCAGCGCGGGCTGGAGCATGCGGGCGAGCGCGCAGGCCGTGCCGATGGAGCCGATGCTCGTACCGGCGAGCACCACGACTGTGAACTCCGACAAGTGGGAGAGGAGATAGCGGATCGTGTGGGTCTTGCCCGTGCCCGGCGGCCCGTACAGAAGCAGTCCGCGCCGCAGATGCTGGCCCGCGGCGCGCAGCCGCTCGCGCCGCCGGGCCACCCCGACGACCTGTCGCTCCACCCGTTCCAGAAGCCCCGACGGCAGCACGATCTCGTCGCGCGTCAGCGCGGGCCGGCGGTGGAAGCGGAACGGCCCGAGGCCCTCCCCGAATTCCGAGCCCTCGAAGGAGAGGATCTGACCGCGGAAGATGTTGTGCTCGCGCATCAGCGTGTCGATCTCGGCGAGCAGACGGTCCGCGAACTCCTTTTCCCGGGCCAGTACTTCGATCTCCACCTTGTTGCGCCCGTACTCGTCCGCCGGACCGCGCAGCAGCACCGCGAACCGCTCCTCGCCCTCCTGACCGAGGTAGAACCCGACGGAGACGCAGGCGAGTTCCTCGTCCGGGGACACCGGCAGATGCGCGTAGTCGACCGCCCCGAGCACGAACCGGTCGTAGCGGTCCGCCGATTCGAGGATCTCGCCCAGCGTGAAGTCCCCGCGGTGTTCCGCGCCCGTCATCCCGATCAGCTCGTACGCCCGCCCCTCGGCGGCGAACCAGCGCTCCAGCGCCAGATGCACGTTGGGCAGGTCGTACGAGGGATACGCGGCCTTGATCACCGGCTGGTCCCTCGGCGCGCTCCCCAGATGCGCGCGCAGCCGCTCGGTGAGGTCACGGCCCTCCCTGTCCGTGCGCTTGGGACGCGCGACCGCGCGAGGAATTCATGGAAGAGGTCGCTCACCTCGTCCATCGACAACGGCCGCCCGTTGGCCGGCGACGGCGGCCGAGCCGGCTCGTACGCCGCGTACTCCCCCGTGCCCGTGAACTCCGACTCGTCCCCCATGCCCGCCTCCGTACCGGTCCGTCCCGCCAACGGCGCTTCCAGCCTGAGGCCCGACACATCGGCACGTCAAAGAGTTTGAACGCGATCAGCGGCCTCAGCCGCCCCGTACGACCTCGATCGTGCTCGTCCAGCTGTCGGCGGCGTGGCCTCGGGCGACGGCCTTGTCGTAGACGTCCTTGATCGGGCGGACCGTACTCACGTCGAGGCCGCGGTGTTCCGCCCACTCCAGGATGTGGTCCACAGCGGTCGCCATCATGCCGAGATTGGCTTCTTCGCCCGGGAAGCTGCCCGCGTCGATGTCGCGCGCGGCGCCGGCGGCGAGGGGCGGCAGGATGGCGGTGATGGTGTTCAGGTACGGGGCAAGGTCGGTCGCGCGCACCCCGTCGGCCCCGGCCAGTGCGAACGCGTGCACCAGCCCGGCGATGGACCCGTAGAAGAAGTCGAGCAGCGCCAAGTCGTAGACGGCGGCGAGCCCTTGGTCCTCACCGAGGTACGCGGGCCGCCCGCCCAGCGCCTTGAGCGCGGTCTCGTGCTTGTCGTACGCCGCCTGCGGACCGCTGTAGAAGATCAGGGCCTCCGGCTGCCCGATCATCGTGATCGGCACCATGATCGCGCCGTCGAGATAGTCGACACCGCGGTCGTTCGCCCAGGCCGCGGTGGTGCGGGCGCGCTCCGGGGTGTCGGAGGTGAGATTGACGAGGACCCGGCCGGGCAGGTCGCCGGCGGCGGATTCAAGGATGGTCCCGGCCGCGTCGTAGTCGACCACGCAGACCACGATCAGCTCGGCCGCGCGCACGGCGTCGCCGGCGGTCGCGGCGCGGACGGCGCCCTGGGCGACGAGCTTGTCGCCCTTGCCCGCGGAACGGTTCCAGACGGTGGTGGGATGCCCGGCCCGCAGTAAGGCGGCGGCGAGGGCCTGGCCCATCGCGCCCAGCCCGAGGACGGCGACAGAGGTCTTTTCGAGGTCGGCAGAGGTCGTTTCAAGGTCAGTTGGCATGCGGACCATGCTGCTGGGGCACCCAACTCGGCACAAGTACCTACTATTTGGTCAGGTACGAACCAAAAGGTAAGTGAGGACGAGGGGTCTGAGCCGGGGGCTGGTTGCCGAGGCGGCCACCCACGGGGGCCGCGAGGCGTGGAAGGCGGGTGGCTGAACCGCAGAACCACTGAAGCCACCGGCCCGGAGGCCGGTGGCTGAACCATCGAGCCGCCGGGCCGGTGGCCACAGGGCTGAGCGCTGAACGTATGAGACCGGGCGGCTGGACGACGGGGGATCCACCCAGCCGCCCGGAGTTTTCTGAGCGGGAGCTGTCGGCCTTGTGGCCGCGGCCGGCGGCCTGCCGGTTCCAGGCCCTTGCCCTGGAACCGGCGAGCCTGCCGGAGGCGGAGGCTCTAGGCCTTCGCCAGCTCCTTGTCGTCCCCGCGCGACGAGCCGTCGGCGGCGGGGGCGTCGTCGCCCTCGTCGAGGAGCGTCTTCTCGTCGAAGGGCAGCCGGCCGGCGAGGACCTCTCCGACCCGCTCCTTGTCGATCTCCTTGGTCCACGTGCCGATCAGGACCGTGGCCACGGCGTTGCCGGCGAAGTTCGTCAGGGCGCGCGCCTCGCTCATGAAGCGGTCGATGCCGACGATCAGGCCGACGCCGTCGACCAGCGCGGGCTTGTGCGACTGGAGACCACCGGCCAGCGTGGCGAGACCGGCGCCGCTGACGCCCGCCGCGCCCTTCGAGGCGACGAGGAGGAACAGGAGCAGCGGAATCTGCTCGCCGATCGACATCGGCGTACCCAGGGCGTCCGCGATGTACAGCGAGGCCATGGTCATGTAGATCATGGTGCCGTCGAGGTTGAAGGAGTAGCCGGTCGGGACGGTGATGCCGACCACCGGCTTGCTGACACCCATGTGCTCCATCTTCGCGATGAGCCGCGGCAGCGCGGACTCGGAGGAGGAGGTGGACAGGATCAGCAGGAACTCACGGCCCAGGTACTTGAAGAGCGTGAGGATGTTCAGGCCCGCGACGACGCGCAGCAGCGCGGCGAGCACGATGAAGACGAAGAGGAAACAGGTGGTGTAGAAGGCGAGCATCAGGACCGCGAGGCTCTTGAGGGCGTCCAGACCCGCAGAACCGACGACCGCGGCGATGGCGCCGAAGGCACCGATGGGGGCGGCCCACATCACCATGGCGAGGATGCGGAAGACGAGCCGCTGGATGTGCTCGATCCCGCGCAGGACCGGCTCACCGGTGCGGCCCATCGCCTGCAGCGCGAAGCCGGCGAGCAGGGCGATGAGGAGCGTCTGCAGGACCTGGCCCTCGGTGAAGGCGGAGACCATCGTGACCGGGATGATCGACAGCACGAACTCGACCGGCGGCAGCGCCTCCGAGTCGACCTGCGCATGACCGGTCTCCTTGATGGCGTCCGTCACCTGGAGGCCCGTACCCGGCTCGACTATGTTGCCGACGACCAGGCCGATTCCAAGGGCGACCAGCGACATCACCAGGAAGTAGCCGAGCGCGATGCCACCGACGGCACCGACCTTCGCGGCCTTCCGTACCGAGCCGATGCCCAGCACGATCGTGCAGAAGATGATCGGCGAGATCATCATCTTGATGAGGTTCACGAAGCCGGTCCCGACCGGCTTCAGTTCGACCGCGAAGTCGGGGGAAACCAGGCCCACGGTGATGCCGAGCACCACCGCGACAATCACTGCGATGTAGAGGTAGTGGGTGCGGTCCCGCTTGGCAGCGGGGGTAGGTGCCGTTTTGGACGTACTCACGGCTGCCTCCTTGACGTCATCGTCGGCATCACCGGCGTGCGGCTCACATCCGGGGTTGTCGGTGACTATCTCCTGCCTTGTGAGGCCGGTCACCCTTCCGTTCATTTAGTTCACGCCAAACGTCAAGGCAGACTGACTCCATGCGTTTCCCCCGGCCCCGCAGCCTGGCGGGCCAGCTCTTCCTCATGCAGGCGGTGCTCGTCGCCGTTCTGGTGGCTGGATATGCCCTCTTCACATACGTCAGCGACCGCGGTCAGGCCGAGGAGGCCACGCGCCGCCAGGCCATGGGCGTGGCCCGCACGGTCGCGGACTCCCCTTCCGTCCGCGCGGCCATCCGTACCCGGAACCCGACGAAGACCCTCCAGCCGTACGCGACCGAGGTGATGCGCCACGCGGAGGTCGACTTCGTCACGATCATGAACACGCAGGGCATCCGCTGGACCCACCCCAGGGAGGAGGAGATAGGACAGCGCTTCCTCGGCAACACCGAGCGCGCTCTCCACGGCGAGTCCTTCACGGAGACGTACACGGGCACCCTCGGCGCGTCCGTACGCGCCGTCACCCCGATCTATGACGACGGCCGCATCGTCGGCCTGGTCAGCGCGGGCATCAAGGTGGACGTGATCAGCGAGCGGGTCCAGGGCCAGGTGACGGCCCTGTTCGCCGTCGCGGCGGGCGCCCTGGCCCTCGGCGCCGTCGGTACCTACATCATCAACGCACGCCTGCGCCGCTCCACCCACGGGTTGAACGCGACCGAACTCAGCCGTATGCACGACTACCACCAGGCCGCTCTGCACGCCGTGCGTGAGGGGCTGCTGATGCTGGACGGGCAGTTCCGGGTGGCGCTGATCAACGACGGCGCGCGGGAGCTCCTGGACGTTCGCGAAGACGTGGTGGGCCGCTCCGTCGCGGACCTCGGTCTGCCCGCCCCGCTGACGGGCGCGCTGCTGTCGGCGGAGCCCCGCGTGGACGAGGTGCACCTCACCGCGGCGCGGGTGCTCGTGGTGAACACGTCGCCGGTGTCCAGCGGTGAACGCCGGGGCACGGTCGTGACGCTGCGCGATGTGACCGAACTCCAGTCCCTGATGGGCGAGCTGGACTCCGAGCGCGGCTTCACGCAGGCGCTGCGCTCCCAGGCGCACGAGGCCGCGAACCGCCTGCACACGGTGGTGTCCCTGATCGAGCTGGACCGCACGGAGGAGGCCGTCGGCTTCGCCACCGCCGAGCTGGAGCTGGCCCAGGCCCTCACCGACCAGGTGGTCGCCGCGGTGAGCGAGCCCGTCCTCGCGGCCCTTCTGCTGGGCAAGGCGGCCCAGGCGAACGAACGGGGCGTCGAGCTCGTGGTCTCCGAGGACAGCAGCATCGACGACGGTCTGCTGCCGGACTCCCTCCCCACCCGTGACCTGGTGACCGTGCTGGGAAACCTGATCGACAACGCCGTGGACGCGGCCCAGGGCTCCGTGGGCGCCCGTGTCACGGTCACCGCGCTCGCCGACGACGCGGAGCTGGTCCTCCGCGTCATCGACACGGGAGCCGGCGTCGATCCGGCCCACACGGAGGCGGTCTTCCAGCGCGGCTGGTCCACGAAGCCCTCCGGTCCCGGGGGGCGAGGGCTCGGCCTGGCGCTCGTACACCAGACCGTCAGCCGTCACGGCGGAAGCCTGACCGTGACGGAGGCCGACGAGGGCGGGGCGTCGTTCGAGGTGCGGCTGCCGTTGCGCTCCGGGGAACGGGCCTCTGCAGCGACGGGGCGGACTCCGGCCGGGGGGACTAAGGTCCACGCCGAAGCGGAAGCCAAGGCCGAGGCCGAAGCCGAGCCGGCTCCGCAGCCCAGTCCGCACGGAGGCACCGTATGAGCACGCCGTCGCACGACATCCGCGTCCTGGTCGTCGAGGACGACCCCGTCGCGGCGGACGCGCACGTCATGTACGTGGGACGTGTGCCCGGCTTCACGGCGGTGGGCAAGGCCCACACCGGCGCGGAGGCCCGGCGGGCGCTGGACCGCACGCCGGTGGACCTGCTCCTCCTGGACCTCCACCTCCCGGACGGGCACGGCCTGCAGCTCGCCCGCTCCCTCCGCGCGGCCGGGTACCACGCCGACGTCATCGCGGTGACCTCGGCGCGGGATCTCACGGTGGTGCGGGAGGGCGTCTCGCTGGGTGTGGTGCAGTACGTACTGAAGCCGTTCACCTTCGCCACCCTGCGGGACCGGCTCATCCGGTACGCCGAGTTCCACGCGTCGGTCGGCGAGGCCAGCGGCCAGGACGAGGTGGACCGGGCGCTGGCCACCCTGCGCGCACCGGGTCCGGCTGAGCTGCCCAAAGGGTTGAGCGCACCGACGCTGGAGCGGGTCACCCGGGCGCTGCGGGACTCTGCCGAGGGCCTGACCGCGACGGGGGTGGCTGAGGCCGTGGGAATCTCCCGGATCACGGCTCGGCGGTATCTGGAGCACCTGGTGGATGCGGGGCGGGCGGGACGGAGTCCGCAGTACGGGCAGGTGGGGAGGCCCGAGTTGCAGTACCAGTGGGTGAAGGGGCCCTGAGGGGCGGGGATCCGGGCCGTCGTGGCCATGGGCCGTCGCGCCGCCGGGACGACATGACGTTCATGCTCAACACCCGGGCCGTGCAAGGTCATTGACCTGGCACAGTTCCCCCTCTTACGTTCACCGGGCAGCAGACGAACTCGGCCACAACGACGTCGGCCAGTAGGAGGTCCTGCCCGTGCGCCCCACCGCCGCCCCTCCCCACCGTCGCACCCGCCCCGGCATCCGTACCGGCACCCGCCCCCGTTCCCGCCCGGCTTCTTCCCGGCTCCGCCTGCTTCTCGCCGGGACCCTCGTCGTCACCGGCGCCGGCGCCGTCACCGCGTGCGGCTCGGGATCCGGGAGTGACCCGGACACGGTGGAGGTGTCCTACAAACAGTCCACGGACAATTCGGTCCGGATCATGGACACCCACCTCGCCGCCGTCAAGAAGCAGTTCGAGAAGGCGAATCCGGGCAAGAAGGTCAAGCTCGTCCCGATCAAGGCCCCGGACTCCGAGTACTACACGAAGGTGCAGCAGATGCTGCGCTCGCCCAAGACCGCGCCCGACCTGGTCTACGAGGACACGTTCCTCATCAACTCGGACATCACCAGCGGGTACTTGAAACCCCTCGACCCGTACCTCGACAAGTGGAAGGACTGGGACCAGTTCATCGACACCGCCAAGACGGCGGCGAAGGCCCAGGACGGCAAGACGTACGGCATTCCGGACGGCACCGACACCCGGGGGCTCTGGTTCGACAAGGCGGTCTTCCAGAAGGCCGGGCTCCCGGCGGACTGGCAGCCGAAGACCTGGGACGACATCCTCGAAGCCGCCCGCACCATCAAGAAGAAGGTCCCCGGCGTCACTCCCCTGAACGTCTACACGGGCAAACCCGCGGGCGAGGCCGCCACCATGCAGGGCTTCGAAATGCTGCTCTACGGGACGGGTGACGGAAAGACGGACCCCCTGTACGACGAGGCGTCGAAGAAATGGATCGCAGGGAGCAAGGGCTTCAAGGACGCGCTCGCCTTCGTGGAAACGGTCTACAAGGAGAAGCTCGGCCCCGACGTCTCCGACGCCCTCGACCCGAACATCTCGACGCGTGTCCGCGGTGAACTCCTCCCCGAAGGCAAACTCGGCATCAACCTCGACGGCTCGTGGCTCCCGCAGGACTGGCTGGAGGGCAGCGGCCACGAATGGCCCGAGTGGTCGGAGAAGCTGGGCCTCGCCGCCATGCCGACCCAGAACGGCCAGGCCCCCGGCAAGGTGAGCATGTCCGGCGGCTGGACCTGGGCGATCCCGGACAAGGCGGCCAACCCCGACCTCGCCTTCAAGTTCATCGAGACGCTGCAGACGAAGGCGAACGCCCAGAAGTGGTACATCGCCAACTCCGGTATCGCGGTACGGAAGGACGTCGCCGAGGACCCCGCGTACGTGAAGGCGCAGCCCGGCATCAAGTTCTTCACCGATCTGGTCGAGAGCACGCACTACCGGCCCGCGTACCCGGCGTACCCGAAGGTCTCGACCGCCGTCCAGGAGGCCATGGAGGGCGTGACGACGGGCGACAGTTCGGTGGACGAGGCGGCGAACAGGTACGACGACGATCTCAAGGCGGCCACGGACAACCAGGTGATCGAGAAATGACCGGGAGGTGACTGTCCGTTCATGACCGCCGCACCTCCGG
>NZ_VBZC01000064.1:0-37424 GCF_005786655.1 Streptomyces montanus | reverse complement strand
CCTCCGGCCGGCCCCGGCGTCGTCAAGACCCCGCCGGGGCCGGCCGCCCCGCCGCCCGTGCCGAGACCCCGCACAGCCCGCCGCGCCCTCGTCCGGGCCCTCCCCGTCTCCCCCGCCGTCGTCCTCCTGGTCCTCTTCCTCGCGGGCCCGATCGCGTACTGCGCCTACATCGCCTTCACCGACCTCCAGCTCACCGGCCAGGCCGAGTCGTCCTTCGTCGGCTTCGACAACTTCCGCGAGGCGTTCCAGGACGACGCGTTCCTCAACGCCGTATGGCTGACGCTGGTGTTCACCGTCGTGAGCTCCCTCGTCGGCCAGAACACCCTGGGCCTGGCCCTCGCCGCGCTGATGCAGCGCGCGTCCAAGCCCGTCCGTACGCTCACCGGCGGCATAGTCATCACGGCGTGGGTCCTTCCGGAGGTGGTCGCCGGTTTCCTTCTCTACGCCTTCTTCCGCCGCGAGGGCACCCTCAACGCCGTCCTGGACTGGCTCCACCTCCCGAGCCAGAACTGGCTGTACACGCTCCCGATCCTGGCGGTGTCGTTCGCGAACGTGTGGCGTGGCACGGCTTTCTCGATGCTGGTCTACTCGGCCGCCCTGAACGAGATCCCCCAGGAGATCACGGAGGCGGCGGAGGTCGACGGCGCGGGCGGCTGGCGGCGCATGTGGCACATCACGCTGCCGATGATCCGCCGGTCGATCGGCACGAACCTCATGCTCAACACCCTCCAGACGCTGTCGGTCTTCGGCCTGATCTGGGTCATGACGAGGGGCGGCCCGGGGACCAGGAGCCAGACCCTGCCGCTCTTCATGTACGAACAGGCCTTCCAGAAAAGCATGATCGGATACGGGACGGCTGTGGCGTTGTTGCTGTTGGTGGTCGGTTCGCTCTTCTCCCTCGTCTATATGCGGCTGCTGCGGACGGAGGTCTGACCCGCCATGGCCACCCTCAACTCACGCCGCACCAGCCGCCGTTACGCCGCCGACGCCGGTCTCCTGGTCGTCGCCGCCGCGTTCGTGCTGCCGCTGGCCTGGGTGATCCTGTCGTCTCTCGACCCGCACGCCGACCTGAGGGTGAAGATGCCCGACGGCATCACCCTGGACAACTTCGACGCCGTACTCGAACCCGACATCACCTTCACGCCCCTGCTCAACAGCCTGATCCTGTGCGGCGGGGCGACCTTGCTGACAGTGGTCTGCGCGGCGCTGGCGGCGTACCCGCTGTCGCGGTTCAGGTCCCGGCTCAACCGGCCGTTCCTTCTCACGATCCTGTTCGCGACGAGCCTGCCGATCACGGCGATCATGGTGCCGGTGTACGCGCTGTTCGTGCAGGTGGACCTGATCGACACCATGCAGGGGACGATCTTCTTCTTCGCGGCCTCCCAACTCCCCTTCGCCATCTGGCTGATGAAGAACTTCATGGACGGGGTGCCGAAGGAGCTGGAGGAGGCGGCGTGGACGGACGGCGCCTCTTCATTCCAGTCCCTCCTCCGCATCGTGCTCCCCCTGATGGGCCCGGGCGTGGCGGTCGTCACCGTCTTCTCGTTCGTCATGATGTGGGGCAATTTCTTCGTCCCCTTCATGCTGCTGCTGAGCCCCGAGCAGATGCCGGCGTCCGTGAGCATCAACGACTTCTTCGGGAACCGGGGGACGGTGATCTACGGTCAGCTGGCCGCGTTCTCGATCATCTACTCCACACCCGTGATCCTGCTCTACGTCCTCATCGCCCGCCGTCTCGGCGGCGGCTTCGCGCTTGGAGGCGCCGTCAAGGGCTAGGGCCGGCGCGGCTGACGAGCCTCAGCGCTCCGCCCCGGACTCCGGAAGGACTCCCGGCCGGAACCTCTCCACCCCCACCACATGCCGCACCCGAGTCGGCTCGATCAGCATCATCACCCGCCGCTCCCCCGGAAGCAGCCATGGGTACCGGTCCTCACCGATGTACTTCCGCGCCAGCCGGTCCATCGCCCGCTCCGCCACCTCCCCCTCGACGAACCGCACGACCCGCCCCCGGATCTCCACCCGGTCATAGGGGTTCTCGGGATCGTGGTGAGAAAGGGAAACGTACGGATTGCGCCGCAGGTTCTCTTCCTTCACGCGGCCGATCGACGTGTTGACCATGACGTACTCGTCTTCGATGTCCGCCCACATGGGCGAAACCTGCGGTGCCCCGTCCGCGCCCACGGTCGCCAGATGCCAGAAGTTCGACGCCAGCAGTCGCTCGCGAATATGCCCGTCGATCCTGCTCACAGCGCTTTCCACCTTCGACCCACTTCCCGGCCCGCCCGTACGGGCCACCGTCCGCCATCGTGATCCCCACGGCGCCCGCTCAAACAGTTGATCTTCAGCCACCTCGGACAGACACCCGAATCCGCGTTTTCCGACAATCCGTAATCCTGACCGAACAGACTGTAGTCACCACGGCCCTGCGCCCCTACGTTGGGCGCGTGCAGTCACTGCCCACCCCCCAGCCCACTCCTCCCTTCAACGCCCCGGCCGCCCGCGAGCTCCGCACAGCGCTCGGCATGGGACCCGAACACGTCGCGTACGGGATGCGCACCTCGTACGGACTGCCCCATGTGACTCCCGCCCTGGTCGTCGACTGGGAGGCGGGCGCGGTCGCCCCGAGCAATGCCGAACTCACCGCGCTCGCGGGGGTGTTGTGGTGTTCGACGGGTGAACTCGTCGGCACGCCCCGCACGTTGCGCGAGCACCGGATCGCGCGCGGTCTGGCCGCCCAGGACGTCGCGCGTGCCGTCGGTCTCGAACTCTTCGTGTATCAGCGGATGGAGGAGCACGACGAGTGGCGCGGCAGCGGGCGGCAGTCCTCGGCCCTTGCCAAGGTGCTCGGCCTGTCGCTGCCGGACCTCGTCACCGTCACCGGGCGCGAAGGAAAACTGGCCGAGTTGCTGCGCCGCGCGTGCGGCACGCGATGGCAGGCGTACGTGCGCCCCGTCAGCAAGTTGCTGCCGCTGCGACGGCGTCTCGTGGAGGACGTACTCCACTCCCTGCACACGGAGTACCAGAGACAGATGGTGGCCGCTCTCAGGTGGAGCGACGGAGCGGCGGCCGACGCGGCGGGCCGGGACTTCCTGGACCGGATCGTCGACCACTTCTGGACCACGGTCCAGCGGAACGGCTAGAGCGACAACAGATCCGGAGCGCCTGCTCCGACTCCAGAACACCGACAGCGGCTCCGGACATCGACTCCGGCTCTAGAACACCGACTCGGCCTCGTCCATCCGGTCCTTCGGCACCGTCTTCAGTTCGGTCACCGCTTCCGCGAGCGGCACCATCTCGATGTCCGTCCCCCGCAGCGCCGTCATCCGCCCGAAGTCGCCCCGGTGGGCGGCCTCGACCGCGTGCCAGCCGAAGCGCGTGGCGAGCACCCTGTCGTACGCGGTCGGCGTACCTCCGCGCTGGACATGGCCGAGAATGACCGGCTTGGCCTCCTTGCCGAGCCGCCTCTCGAGGTCGTACGCCAGGGCCGTACCGATGCCCTGGAACCGCTCGTGCCCGAACTGGTCGATCTCGCCGTGGCCGTAGTCCATGGTGCCCTCGACGGGGTGGGCGCCCTCGGCCACGCAGAGAACCGCGAACTTCTTCCCGCGGGCGAAGCGTTCCTCGACCATCTTGATCAGGTCCCCCGGGTCGAAGGCCCGCTCGGGCAGGCAGATGCCGTGGGCGCCCGCGGCCATACCGGACTCCAGCGCGATCCAGCCCGCGTGACGGCCCATGACCTCGACGACCATCACCCGCTGGTGGGACTCGGCCGTGGTCTTCAGGCGGTCCATCGCCTCCGTGGCAACGCCCACGGCGGTGTCGAAGCCGAAGGTGCGGTCCGTGGAGGAGATGTCGTTGTCGATGGTCTTCGGCACACCGACCACGGGCAGGCCCGCGTCCGACAGCATGCGCGCCGCCGTGAGCGTGCCCTCGCCGCCGATCGGAATGAGCGCGTCGATACCGAACTCGCGGGCCATGTCCTGGGCGTTGTCGCAGGCCTCGCGGAGCCGGTCGCGCTGGAGGCGGGAGGAGCCGAGGATGGTGCCGCCGCGGGCGAGGATGCCGCTCACCGCGTTGAGGTCGAGGATGCGGTAACGGCCGTCGAGCAGTCCCGCGTAACCGTCCTCGAAGCCGATCACCTCGTCGCCGTAGTGATCGACGGCCCGGTGCACGACCGACCGGATCACTGCGTTCAGCCCGGGGCAGTCGCCGCCTGCGGTGAGAACTCCGATACGCATCGTGCTGTGTCTCCTGCTCGCTGTTGGTCCGTGAGAGCCCGTTCGAGGGGGTACGTGAGAGGTGGTACGTGACAGCCCGACCGATTGTTTCACGAGCGCCGACGGCCCACCGTACCCGGCCGCCCCACGGGCGCCCTATCCAGGCGCGGAGGTATTGTCAAGAGGGCACAGCCGACGATAACGACTGTTTTTCGCCTCTTCCGCCCGGTTCGGGGGCTAAGGGCCGGACCCCGGCGCCACACCACCAGCAGTGAGAAAAGGGAGGAACACGCGTGACGCGCAGCGTGTACGTGACCGGGATCGACCGGGGCGACGGCCGCCAGGTCGTCGAGCTGGGAGTCATGGAGCTGCTGACCCGCCAGGTCGACCGGGTGGGGGTGTTCCGTCCCCTTGTCCACGAAGGCCCCGACCGTCTCTTCGAGCTGCTGCGCGCCCGGTACCGCCTGGCCCAGGACCCGGCGACGGTCTACGGCATGGACTATCACGAGGCGTCCGCGCTCCAGGCCGAGCAGGGCGCCGACGAGCTGGTCTCGCAGCTGGTCGACCGCTTCCACCGGGTGGCCCGCGACTACGACGTCGTTCTCGTCCTCGGCACCGACTACGCCGACACACAGTTCCCCGACGAGCTGACCCTCAATGCCCGGTTGGCGAACGAGTTCGGCGCGTCCGTCATCCCCGTCGTGGGGGGCCGTGACCAGACGGCGGAGTCGGTGCGCGCGGAGACCCGCAACGCGTTCCGCGCGTACGACGGTCTGGGCTGCGACGTACTCGCGATGATCGTGAACCGGGTGGCGCCGCCGGACCGTGCGGAGATCCATCAGCCCCTGGACTCCCAGCTGCCGGTGCCCTGTTACGTGCTGCCCGACGAGCCCGCGCTCGGCGCGCCGACCGTCGCGCAGGTCACCCACGCCCTCGGCGGCAAGGTCCTGCTCGGCGACGACTCGGGGCTCGCGCGTGACGCGCTCGACTTCGTCTTCGGCGGCGCGATGCTGCCGACCTTCCTTACCGCCCTGACGCCGGGCTGCATGGTGGTCACGCCCGGGGACCGCGCCGACCTGGTCGTGGGGGCGCTCGCCGCGCACAGCGCGGGCACTCCGCCCATCGCCGGCGTCCTGCTGACCCTCGACGAGCGGCCCAGCGACGAGGTCCTCACCCTCGCCGCCCGTCTCGCCCCGGGCACCCCGGTCGTCTCGGTGTCCGGCCTGAGCTTCCCGACCGCGGGCCGGCTCTTCGCCCTGGACGGCAAGTTGAACGCGGCCACGCCACGCAAGGCGGAGATGGCGCTCGGTCTCTTCGAGCGGTACGTCGACACGGCCGATCTGCTCGGTCGGGTCTCGGCACCGAGCACCGACCGCGTCACGCCGATGATGTTCGAGCACAAGCTCCTGGAGCGGGCCCGCTCGGACAAGCGCCGCGTCGTGCTGCCCGAGGGCACCGAGGAGCGCGTCCTGCGCGCCGTCGAGGTGCTGTTGCGCCGCGGTGTCTGCGATCTGACGCTGCTCGGCCCGGTGGACCAGATCCGCAAGAAGGCCGCGGACCTCGGCATCGACCTCGCCGGCGCGCAGCTCATCGACCCACAGGACTCCGAGCTGCGCGAGCGTTTCGCCGAGAAGTACGCCGGGCTCCGCGCCCACAAGGGCGTGTCCGTCGAGCTGGCGTACGACGTGGTCTCCGACCCGAACTACTTCGGCACCCTGATGGTCCAGGAGGGCCTGGCCGACGGCATGGTGTCGGGTTCGGTGCACTCGACGGCGGCCACCATCCGTCCCGCCTTCGAGATCATCAAGACGAAGCCGGACGCGTCGATCGTCTCGTCCGTCTTCTTCATGTGCCTGGCCGACAAGGTCCTCGTGTACGGGGACTGCGCGGTCAACCCCGATCCGAACGCGGAGCAGTTGGCCGACATCGCCATCCAGTCGGCCGCGACCGCCCAGCAGTTCGGTGTCGAGCCGCGGATCGCGATGCTCTCGTACTCGACCGGCACCTCCGGTTCGGGCGCGGACGTCGACAAGGTGCGCCAGGCCACCGAGCTGGTCCGCGCGCGCCGCGAGGACCTGAAGATCGAGGGCCCGATCCAGTACGACGCCGCCGTGGAGCCGTCGGTCGCGGCGACCAAGCTGCCGGGGTCGGAGGTCGCCGGGCAGGCGTCCGTGCTGATCTTCCCGGACCTCAACACCGGCAACAACACGTACAAGGCCGTACAGCGTTCGGCCGGCGCGATCGCCGTCGGCCCGGTTCTGCAGGGCCTGCGCAAGCCGGTCAACGACCTGTCCCGAGGCGCGCTCGTCGGGGACATCGTGGTCACCGTCGCCATCACGGCGATCCAGGCCCAGGCCCAGACCCCCGGCATGACCCGGCCCCCGGCCCCGGCTACGTCCCCGTCCCCGTCCCCGTCCCAGAAGGCTTCCGCCCAGTGACAGCCACCCGCGTCCTCGTCCTCAACTCCGGCTCCTCGTCGGTGAAGTACCAGCTGCTCGACATGCGCGACAGCTCACGGCTCGCCGTCGGCCTGGTCGAGCGCATCGGCGAGGAGACGTCCGGCCTGAAGCACACCCCGCTGGCGAACGGTGGCGCGTCCCGGGAGCAGACCGGCCCGATCGCCGACCACGAGGCCGCCCTGAAGGCCGTCGCCGCGGAGCTGGCCAGGGACGGGCTCGGCCTGGACTCCCCCGAACTGGCCGCGATCGGCCACCGCGTGGTGCACGGCGGCCGGCACTTCACCGAGCCGACGGTCATCGACGACACCGTGCTCGCGGAGATCGAACGGCTGATCCCGGTGGCGCCCCTGCACAACCCGGCCAATCTCACCGGCATCCGCACGGCCCAGGCCCTGCGCCCGGACCTCCCCCAGGTCGCCGTCTTCGACACGGCCTTCCACACGACGATGCCGGAGTCCGCGGCCCGCTACGCGATCGACGTGCGGACCGCCGACGAGCACCGCATCCGCCGCTACGGTTTCCACGGCACGTCGCACGCGTACGTCTCCCGGGCGACCGCCCGGCTCCTCGGCAAGGAGCCGTCCGAGGTCAACGTCATCGTGCTGCACCTGGGCAACGGCGCCTCGGCATCGGCTGTCCGGGCGGGCCGGTGCGTGGACACCTCCATGGGGCTGACGCCTTTGGAGGGGCTCGTGATGGGTACGCGCTCCGGAGACACGGATCCGGCGGTCATTTTCCATTTGGCGCGCGTTGGCGGGATGTCCATCGACGAGATCGACACTTTGCTCAACAAGAAAAGCGGCCTGATCGGCCTGTGCGGCGACAACGACATGCGGGAGATTCGCCGCCGGATCGACCAGGGCGGCGAGGATGCCGAGCAGGCGCGGCTCGCCTTCGACATCTACATACACCGCCTGAAGAAATACATCGGTGCCTATTACGCGGTACTCGGCCGGGTGGACGCGGTGGCCTTCACGGCGGGGGTCGGTGAGAACGCGGCCCCGGTGCGCGAAGCCGCCGTCGCGGGCCTGGAGGGGCTGGGCCTCGCGGTCGACGCCGACCGCAACGCCGTACGGTCCGGCGAGCCGCGCCTGGTGTCGCCCGAGGGCGCGCGGGTGGCGGTGGCCGTGGTCCCGACCGACGAGGAACTGGAGATCGCCACCCAGACGTACGCACTTGTGGAGAGCGGAAACTCGGAGTGAGCCCCTGAGGGCGGGCCCACTCCTGAGCGCGTACCCGCCCATTTGTGTCTTCCACCAGACGGAATATTCCGTAGCGAAACAAACCGATAGGATCGCCCCCATGCGCCGTTCCAAAATCGTCTGCACCTTGGGCCCAGCCGTCGACTCCCACGATCAGCTTGTGTCGCTGATCGAGGCCGGTATGAACGTGGCCCGCTTCAACTTCAGCCATGGCTCGCACTCCGAGCACCAGGGGCGGTACGACCGCGTCCGGGCCGCCTCCCAGGAGACCGGCCGGGCGATCGGCGTCCTCGCCGACCTGCAGGGCCCGAAGATCCGGCTGGAGACCTTCGCCGAGGGCCCGGTCGAGCTGGAGCGCGGTGACGAGTTCACCATCACCACCGAGGACGTGCCGGGCGACAAGTCGATCTGCGGCACGACCTACAAGGGCCTGCCGGGCGACGTCTCCCACGGCGACCAGATCCTGATCAACGACGGCAACGTCGAACTGAAGGTCGTCGAGGTCCAGGACCACCGGGTCAAGACGGTCGTCATCGAGGGCGGTGTCATCTCCGACCACAAGGGCATCAACCTGCCCGGCGCGGCCGTCAATGTGCCCGCGCTGTCCGAGAAGGACGTCGAGGACCTGCGCTTCGCCCTGCGGATGGGCTGCGACCTGGTCGCCCTCTCCTTCGTGCGCGACGCCCACGACGTGAACGACGTCCACAAGATCATGGACGAGGAGGGCCGCCGGGTCCCCGTCATCGCCAAGGTGGAGAAGCCCCAGGCGGTGGCGAACATGGAGGCCGTCGTGGCGGCGTTCGACGGCGTCATGGTCGCCCGTGGCGACCTCGCCGTCGAGTACCCCCTCGAGAAGGTCCCGATGGTGCAGAAGCGCCTCGTGGAGCTGTGCCGGCGCAACGCCAAGCCGGTGATCGTCGCGACCCAGATGATGGAGTCGATGATCACCAACTCCCGTCCCACGCGCGCCGAGGCCTCCGACGTGGCCAACGCGATCCTGGACGGCGCGGACGCGGTCATGCTGTCCGCCGAGTCGAGTGTGGGCGCGTACCCGATCGAGACCGTGAAGACGATGTCGAAGATCGTCCAGGCGGCCGAGCAGGAGCTGCTCTCCAAGGGCCTGCAGCCGCTCGTGCCGGGCAAGAAGCCGCGTACGCAGGGTGGTTCGGTGGCCCGTGCCGCGTGCGAGATCGCGGACTTCCTGGGCGCCAGGGGCCTCGTGGCCTTCACTCAGTCCGGCGACACGGCCCGGCGGCTGTCCCGCTATCGCGCGGCCCAGCCCATCCTGGCCTTCACCACTGACGAGTCCACCCGCAACCAGCTCACGCTGAGCTGGGGCGTCGAGTCCCACGTCGTGCCCTTCGTGAACAGCACCGACGAAATGGTCGAGTTGGTCGACCAGGAGATGGTCCGGCTCAAGCGGTTCAACGACGGCGACACCGTGATCATCACCGCGGGCTCGCCCCCCGGCGTCCCCGGCACCACCAACATGGTGCGGGTGCACCACCTGGGCAGCTGACGCACCGACGTGTCACCCGGGCCGCGCCGCTCGACGCGTCACCCGCGCCCCGCTCCTTCAACGCCGCCGCTGAACGCCACTGAGGGCGCCCCCTGAGACAGGGGGCGCCCTCAGCGCGTTGCGGCTCCCGAACGGGCCTTGGAGGGGCGCTCAGTCGGTGACGTACTGATGCAGACCCGGGACGGTCAGGGTTCCGCCGAACTGACCGGCCTGCGTGATCTTCACCTTGGTGAAGTACGCGATGGGGGTGTTGATCGGCGGCGGGTGCTCGGGGTCGAACGTCACCGGGATCAGCCCGAACAGGTTGCCCTGCAGCTTCTCGGTGTACATCGTCACCGTGCCGCCGCGGATCGTGGAGGTGGAACCCTTGGCCGCCTCCACGTGGTACGTCTTGCCGGACTGGCCGTCCTTGACCGTCTGGTGGAGATCGCCGATGTCGACCTTCTCCGCGGTGAACTTCAGGGTCTGCTTGGTCTTGCCGTCGGCCGTCTTGACGTTCACCACGCCCTTGTAGTCGAGGCCCTCCAGCAGGAGCCCGCTGGACTCCAGGTACCAGGGCTCGGTCGGCAGCGTGACCGGAGTCGTCTCGTCCTTGCCGTCGACCTTCTTCTCGACGACGCAGGGGTACGCCTCCTTGCCGCCCTCGCCCTCCCCTTCGGAGGCCGAGGGGGACGGGCTGGGCGACGCGGTGGCCTCGTCGGCCGCCTCCTTCGCCTGGTCCGTCGCGTCCTGGGCGGTGTCCTCGGCCTTCTCGGCCGTGTCCTTCGCCGCGTCCTCGGCGCCCTGGGCGGTGTCCTCAGCCGTGTCGGTCACCTTGTCGGTGGTGTCCTCGACGGTGTCCCCGCTCGCCGAGGCGGAGGGGGTGGGCGACGGGCTGGCGCTCGCCTCCTCCTTCTCGTCGGGCGTGAGGATGTCCCCGAGCGCGTCCCCGATACCCAGCGGGTCGAGCGGGTTCTTGGACTCGGACTCGGAGGGCGAGGGCGACGGCGACGTGGCGTCGTCGCCGGACGGCTCCTTGGGGGCGGGGTCGGAGGACCCGGAGTCGGACGCGTCGTCGGAACCTGAATCCGACGAAGAGTCCGAACCCGAGGACGGCGTGGGGGTCGGCTCCGCCGCGTCGCCCTTGCCGCTCTCCTCGGAGGAGTCCTGGTCGTTCTTGTCCGGCGACTCGGACGCCGAGGGCGACTCCGACTCGCTCGGCTCGTCCGTCTTGGTGACGCACGGTCCGTCCTTGAAGGGGTTCGTCACCCCGTCCTTCGCGTTGGCGAGGGTCGGCGTGAACCCCATGCCCATGAGGATCGCGGTCGGCATGGACGCGAGGGCTATCGCCTTGCCCGCGGGCATGTGCAGCCTGGTGAACAACGGCTTCTTGGGGGCTGCATGCCGCGGCCCGGTTCTCGCCCGGGACTCTACCGAGTCCACGCGGTGGGCCTCCTCAGCCGGCACTGTGCCTCCCGTTCGCCCCGTTGCTCGGGCTCGTTCCTGACAGATCGTTCGGCTCGCTCGCCCCGCCCGCCGCCAGGGGTTCGGGGGCGACTCCCTCGTCCGCACGGTCCGTCTTGGCCGGCCTCGCCGCGGGCTCCTCACCGGGAGCCCAGGACACGGCCATCGCACCACCGATCAGCGCCAGCAGGAAGCCGATGAGGAAGCCCCCGAGGTTGGACACCGGGATGGAGACCAGCGCCAGCAGGATCGCCGCCACACCGGCGAAGACCCGTACGTGCTTCTGGAACCACAGGCTGACCCCGAGCACGATCAGCAGAACGCCGATGATCAGAGAGCCCGCTCCCGCGGTGGTGGCCATCGCCAGGGTCAGATGACCGATCTGGAGATTCGCGTACGGGAAGTAGGCGATCGGGAATCCGCTGAGGAGGACGAACAGACCGGCCCAGAACGGCCGGTTGCCTCGCCAGGCGCGGAACCTCAGCCGCCGGTCGGTGAATTGGCCGCGCGCGGCAGGAGTCTCGGCGCTCATGGAAAACAGCTCCCTGGAACGGCGTTGCTGTGAGAGGTGAAAGCTGGGGGCAGGGTGGGGGGTGGCGGGTGTACGGACCAGATGGACAAGAGAAGACAAGAAGAAGGAGGTGACGGGCGGGGAAGAAGGCTCCCCCACCCGTCACAGGGCGCCTAGTAGCACTCCTTGACACCCGTGGCCAGCGACATCTTCAGCCCGCTGAGCTTGAAGGTTCCGGCGGTGGTCGCCCACGCCGTCTGCTTCACGTCCTTCAGCCTGACCGAGTCGGCCTGCTGCGCGAACCCGAACGGGTTCGCCTTGTCGCCCTTGGCGATGCCGGGACCCTTGTTGGCGTCGCCGGCGGCCACACCGATGTCGATGTTCTTGAACTCGGCATCGGCGCTCAGGTCGGCGACGTCGATGTACAGGTTCTCCGCCTGGACCGGCGTGTCACCGCCGCCGGCCTTCAGGATGAGGCTGACGTTGCCCAGCACCGGGATGTCCGGGGTGACAACGGACTGGCACAGTTCCTTGATCGTCGCGGACTTGAACGCAGAGACCGCGACGGGGTGTGCCGTCTTCTTGCCATCGAGGGTGTAACCCGAGTCAATGGCGCCGTACTGGGAAAAGCCCGTGCCATCAAGCTGCTTGGTCGTCACCTTGAACGACTGACCCGAAACGCTGAACGACGCGGCGAGAGCACCCTGCGCCAGGGCGACACCTATCGCGGCGGTCGCGGCCACGCTGGGCACCATGACAACCGCGAACCGCTTCCATCTCGTCCCGCCACGCACCTGGGACTCCATATTTCCTCCTTCTCGGACGTACATCTCCGGCCCTGACTGCCCCCTGTCGGCGGCTCAGTCGGGCAGGGATGGGAGAAGTGCTACGTCCTCGGGAAGGAGAGCGCCCGCGCTCAGAGGCGCGAACCGCGCCCGAACTCACCGGCGATCACCCCCGAGCGACAACCACTGGTCGCGCCTGAACACTTCACGCACAACCTGCCGGACAGGCTCTGCCGAAGAAGCAGAGACCCCCCTGTCCAAGGGCCGACGCCACTGCCGCCGGACCTACTCGGTGGGGACCCAAGAAAACCCGTTGACCCGATTGGCTGTCGGGACGCGGGAATGGACCGAGCGTGGCCGATCGTGGTGCATTCTCGCCGCCGTCGCAAGGGGCTTCGTTACCCGCTAGTAACGGGCGGATAACTACGGGAGGACCCGTCGATATCGATCGACAACAGAGGGTGCATCCGGGGTCGTTGACAAAACGATTGATCCTTGGATGGAATCCGACAGATCGACCCTCGCGGCTTACTCCTAGTAACAGCGGCCGTGTTTACCAAGATTTGGTAAAGCACGGCCGCCAGTGTCGCTGCGTCGACAAATCGCTCACTCAGGCGCCACAGGCCTCAGTGTTTAAGAACAGGTCAGAACAGGGCCCGGGCCAGGGCCCGTCGCGCCGCCGTCACACGAGGATCGTCGGCGCCCACCACATCGAACAGCTCCAGCAGTCGTACACGCGCGGCGTCCCGGTCGTCACCCGCAGTACGCGCCACGGCGTCGACGAGCCGCCCGAAGGCGTCCTCGACATGACCGCCCACCAGATCCAGGTCGGCGGCCGCGATCTGGGCCTGCACGTCACCGGGCTTCTCGGCGGCGTCCCTGCGCACCTGCTGCGCATCGACGTTCTGCACGCGCTGCAGCAACTCGGCCTGGGCCAGCCCCAGCTGGGCCTCCGTATTGCCCGGGTCATCGCTCAGCACGTTCTTGTACGCCTGCACCGCGCCGCCCAAGTCCCCCGCGTCCAGGGCCTGTACGGCGGCTTCGAGCAGCGCGTCGTACGGCCCGGCCTGCACTTCGGGGGCCGCCGGAGCCTCGCTCTGCTGGGCGTCCGCGTCGACCGTCAGGCCGGTCAGCCCGAAGCGCTCCTCGGCGACCTGCACGAGCTGATCCAGGGTGCCCCGGATCTGCGCCTCGGGGGCGGCGCCCTGGAAGAGCGGGAGGGCCTGGCCGGCCACCACAGCGAAGACGGCCGGGATCCCCTGGATCCCGAACTGCTGCATCAACATCTGGTTGGCGTCGACGTCGATCTTGGCGAGTACGAACCGGCCGTTGTACTCGGCGGCGAGCCGCTCCAGGAGCGGACTCAGCTGCTTGCACGGCTCGCACCACTCGGCCCAGAAGTCGATGACGACGGGCACCTCGGTGGAGCGCTGCAGGACGTCACGCTCAAAACCCGCCTCGTCGACGTCGATGACGAGGCTGGCGGCGGAGACGGCTCCTCCCCCACCCTGCTTCGCCGCATCGGCGCGCGCCTGCTCCGCCTTCGCCTTGGCCTCCTGGGCCGCCTTCACCGCGGCGAGGTCGACGACTCCGCTCATGGACATGTTCCGTGGCTGCATGAGTACATACTCCCCCTTCCGCGCGCACAGGTGAAAAGCGTTCTGAAAGCCGGGCTCGGTCGGGCCCGCCGCATGGTCGTCGACGCCGGGTCCCCACCCGGCGTCAGTGTGGTCGTCGCTCACACGCACGCTTTCGCTACGAGTCGTAGCGTAACCCTCTCCGGGTCGACCCATACGGAGTCCCCGGGTGATCTTCCTCACCTCGCCACAGACCGCGCCTGGACCGTTCCGGACGCCCTCACCTCGGGCTATGGTCGCCGACATGCTGAGTCGCCCCTCCGCCCCCCGCACGGGGCGCCCGCGCAGCACCACGGCGGACGCCGCTATCCTCGCGGCGACGCGTGCGGCACTGGTCGAACTGGGCTGGTCCAAGCTGACGCTGGGGGACGTGGCGACCCGCGCGGGTGTCGCCAAGACGACCCTCTATCGCCGCTGGGCGGGCAAGAACGAACTCGTCGTGGACGCGGTGGCCGAGCTCTTCGACGAGCTCGAACTCCCGGGCAGCGGCAGCCTCGCCGCCGACATAGAGGGCGTGGTCCTGCAGTTCGCGGCGATCCTGGGCCGCCCGGAGGCGAAGAGCGGCCTCATGGCGGTGATCGCCGAATCGACTCGCGACGAGGCGCTGCGCGCCCGGATCCGCACCTCGATCGTCGACCGCCAGAAGCGGCTCGTCCTGGAGGGCCGGGCCCGCGCCCAGGCGCGCGGCGAGCTGCCCCCCGAGACCGACCCCGAAGCGTCGGCCCGTACCGCGGACCTGATCTTCGACATGGTCGCGGGTTCCGTGGTCCACCGCACCCTGGTGAGCGCGGAACCGGCGGACGAGGCGTGGGTCCACAGCTTCACTCAGCTGCTGATGCAGGGGCTGAGGGCGACCGCGGCGTCGTAGCGGTTTTTTTCGCCCCCGCCGCCCCTACCCATTCCCGTCCCCTGGGGCTCCGCCCCAGACCCCGCTCCTCAAACGCCGGAGGGGCTGATTTTCAGCCCGTCCGGCGTTTGAGGACGAGGCCGCAAGGCCGATAAGGGGGGTCTGGGGGCGCAGCCCCCAGGAACGGGATGGGACGGGTAGGGGCGGCGGGGGCGAAAAACCCCCGGCGCCGGAGGCACCCGCGTCGCCTAGAACCCCGCCGGTTCCGTATACACCCCCCACTCCTCCCGCAAGGCGTCACAGATCTCCCCCAGCGTCGCCTCCGCCCGCACCGCGTCCAGCATCGGCTCGATCATGTTCGACCCATCCCGCGCGGCAGCGAGCATCGCCGCGACCGAGGCCCGCACCCGCGCCTCGTCCCGCCCCGACTTCCGCCCGGAGAGCTCCCGCACCTGCTCCCGCTCCACCTCATGACTGACCCGGAGGATCTCCAGGTCCCCGGTCACCGATCCATGGTGGACGTTCACCCCCACGACCCGCTTGTCGCCCTTCTCCAGGGCCTGCTGGTACTGGAAGGCGGACTCGGCGATCTCGCCGGTGAACCACCCGTCCTCGATCCCGCGCAGAATGCCGGAGGTGATCGGCCCGATGGGGTGCTGACCGTCGGGGTGCGCCCGCAGCCCCCGCTCCCTGATCTGGTCGAAGATCCGTTCCGCGTCCGCCTCGATCCGGTCCGTCAACTGCTCGATGTACCACGAACCACCCAGCGGATCCGCCACGTTGCCGACCCCGGTCTCCTCCATCAGCACCTGCTGCGTACGCAACGCGATCTCCGCCGCCTGCTCGGACGGCAGCGCGAGCGTCTCGTCCAGGGCGTTGGTGTGCAGGGAGTTGGTCCCGCCCAGGACGGCGGCGAGGGCCTCCACGGCCGTCCGTACGACGTTGTTGTACGGCTGCTGGGCGGTCAGCGAGACCCCGGCCGTCTGCGTGTGGAAGCGCAGCCACTGCGCCTTCTCGGACCGCGCGCCGTACACGTCCCGCATCCAACGGGCCCAGATCCGCCGCGCCGCACGGAACTTGGCGATCTCCTCGAAGAAATCGACGTGCGCGTCGAAGAAGAAGGAGAGACCGGGAGCGAACACGTCCACGTCCAAGCCACGGCTCAGCCCCAGCTCGACGTAACCGAATCCGTCCGCCAGCGTGTACGCCAGCTCCTGCGCGGCCGTCGAGCCGGCCTCGCGGATGTGGTAGCCGGAGACGGACAGCGGCTTGTACGCGGGGATCTTCGACGCACAGTGCTCCATCAGATCGCCGATGAGCCGCAGATGGGGCTCGGGCTGGAAGAGCCACTCCTTCTGCGCGATGTACTCCTTGAAGATGTCCGTCTGGAGCGTGCCGTTCAGCACGCCCGGGTCGATGCCCTGCCGCTCGGCGGCCACCAGGTACATGCAGAAGACGGGCACGGCCGGCCCGCTGATCGTCATGGACGTCGTGACGTCACCCAGCGGGATGTCCTTGAACAGGACCTCCATGTCGGCGGCGGAATCGATGGCCACTCCGCAGTGCCCGACCTCGCCGAGCGAGCGCGGATCGTCGGAGTCGCGCCCCATGAGCGTGGGCATGTCGAAGGCGACGGACAGGCCACCCCCGCCGTTGGCAAGGATCTTCTTGTAGCGCTCGTTCGTCTGCTCGGCGTTCCCGAAACCGGCGAACTGCCGGATCGTCCACGTCCGCCCTCGATAGCCCGTCGCGTAGAGCCCCCGCGTGAAGGGGTACTCACCGGGCCAGCCGATCCGCTCGAACCCGTCGTAGGTGTCCCCGGGCCGGGGACCGTACACCGGCTCCACCGGATCCCCGGAGAGCGTGGTGAAGTCGGCCTCGCGCTTGCGTGAGGCGTCGTAACGGGCCTGCCAGCGGCGGCGGCCCTCTTCGATGGCGTCAGCGTCCATCCTTCGAATTTACTAGGACGTCCTAGTAAATGTCGATGGGGACCGCCACAGATCACACCTGTGGCGGTACCGCTACGCCTTGGCGACCGCGGCCGGATCGTCCACGATCTTGCCCTCGAGCTCGTGGCTGACCTTGCGCTCCACGAAGAAGGCGGCGGTGGGAATGGTCCCCGCGAGCAGCACCCACACCTGCTTGCCGACCGGCCACTTCGCCTTGGCGCCGACATCGAAGGCGAAGACGAGATAGAGGACATACAGCCAGCCGTGCGCGATGCCGACGACCCGCGTGAAGTCCGCGGCGCCATCCATCTCCAGCACGTACTTGGCGATCACACCGAGGGTCAGCAGGACCAGCAGCACACCGGTGACGTAAGCCATGACGCGGTAGCGGGTCAGCACGCTCTTTTTCATGGGCACGAGCGTAACCGGCGGTTTCGTACGATCTTCGGGCGCCCCCGAGGGCGTACGACCGGCGCAGGACCGATGCAGGACCGGCGCAGGACCGGCGTGCGCATCCGAGCGGAAGCGCCTATTCCTCGTCGAAGTCGCGCGCGGCCACCCGCAGCGGCCGCAGCATCGCGAAGATCTCCGCGCACTCCTCGGCGTCGTACACCCCGAGCCCGAAGTCCATCGCCATCAGGTCACGGGTAGCGGCGTCACAGACCTCGCGCCCCTTCTCGGTGATGGAGGCGAGCGTGCCGCGCCCGTCGTTGGGGTTGGGCCGCTTGGCGACGAGGCCGGACCTCACGAGCCGGTCCACGGTGTTCGTGACGGACGTCGGGTGCACCATGAGCCGCTCGCCGATCTTGGACATCGGCAGCTCACCGGCCTTGGAGAAGGTAAGCAGCACGAGCGCCTCGTACCGCGCGAACGTCAGCCCGTACGGCTTGACGACCGCGTCGACCTCGGCCAGCAGGATCTGCTGGGCACGCATGATCGAGGTGATCGCGGACATGGCCGGAACGTTGCCCCATCGCTGCTTCCAGTGTTCGTCCGCGCGGGCGATGGGATCGAATGGGAGACTGAGCGGCTTCGGCACGGCAAAGACCCTACCGGCCGGTCATATCGTGGTCAGCCCCGTCTCGCGTTTCGGTCCCCCCTCTCCACGCCCCCTCTCCACGCTCCCCTCCTGTACGCCGCACCTCCAGCGCCAGGAGTACGCAGCACAGCGTCCCGAGCGCCCCGACTCCGCCCACGACCGTGCTGACCGCCCAGAACTCGGCGGCGACGCCGGCCAACGCCATGCCCACCCCCTGGATCGTCATCAGCCCGGCCGTGTGCACGGTCATGGCCCGCCCGCGCAGCTCCTCCGGAACGGCGTCCACGAACCAGCGGTCGAGACCGAGGGTGTACGCGCCCGCCGACCCCGCGAGCAGCAGCATGGGCAGGATCCAGCCGAGGCCCGGGTGGAACGGGAAGGCGAGGAGAGGCAGCAGCGTGCCGCACGCCAGGGGCAGGACGATCCGGGAACGGGCCGCGGGCGACAGGGCGGCACCGGCGTACAGCTCCCCCGCGATCGTCCCGACCGGCATCGCGCACATCAGCAGTCCGACCTCGGCCGCGCCGACCCCGAGCTCGTCCGCGTACGCGGCGGCGAGTGCCTCGGGCGCGACGACGAACATCGGTGGCGCCCACAGGAGCAACAGCAGCGCCCGGATCCGGCGGTCGCCGAGGACCTCGCGGGTGCCGGAGAGCGAGTAGCGCACGAGGGATCCGCCTCCGGCCCGCGCGGGCCTGCGGCGCGTCCCGCACCGCAGGAGCAGCGCCGAGGCCAGGAAGGTGCCCAGCGTGATGACCAGCGCCCCACGCGGCGACACGAAGGTGAGCAGGACGCCGCCCAGCCCGAACCCTACGAGGACGGCGCTCTGCGACACGATCCGCAGCAGCGAGCGGCCGAGCACGAACTGGTCCCCGTCCCCGAGGATCTCGGTCAGCGTGGCCATCCGCGTCCCGTTGAACACCGGCGCCACGGCCGCGATGACGCACCGCAGCGCGAGCAGGGCGGCCACCGGCGTCGACGGCAGCGCCATGAGAGCGGCGCATCCGGCACACACCAGGTCGCACCCGACGAGCACCCGTCGCGCGGGAAACCGGTCCGCGACCCCGGCCAGCAGCGTCCCGCCCACGAGATACGGCAGGAACCCGAGCGCGAACGCCAGCGCGCTGAGCAGCGGCGACCCCGTCAGCCCGTACACGAGCACGGTGAGCGCGATTTCACTGATGACGACGCCGAGCAGGGAGAGGGCGTGGGCGAGGAAGACGGCACGGAACTCGCGTACGGCGAAGAGTCGGCGGTAGCCGGTGGTTTCGGTGGTGGCACGGTCGGTCTGAGGGGTTTCGGGGGCCTGGATGGCCTGGACGGCCTGGACGGACTGGGCTGTGGGCACCGTCGTTGTGCCCTGCTTCTCTTCCGACATGTCCGGCAGCGTGCACGTGCGCGGGCCGACCGCCGTAGAGTTTCGGCGTCAGCCGAATCTTCGAGACCGGGCGTGGCCGGGCGAGGCCGGGCCAGGCCGGTCATGGAGGGGGAGGTCCGTTGCCGTTCCATCTGCACTTCGGCGAGGACGATCTCCTGCGGTGCCGCTTCGCGGTGTCGCCGTTGTGGGAGACCCAGGAGGCGGTACGTACGCTCGACCGGCCTTCGCGGCACGGCTACCACACGGGCTGGCTGCGCCGTATCCGTGCGGCCGCCGCCGGGCTGGACCTCGCGCCACTGTGGCTGCTGATGCCCCGGCGCGGGCACACCCCCGACTGGCTGGGGCCTCCGCCGCTCGGCCCGGCCGCCACGTTCGAGGAGGAGATCGCGGCGGTGCGCGCCGCCGACCCGCGGGCTGCCCGTGAGGACACGGCGCGGGCGCTGGCGGACACGCCGGGGGCCGCCGAATCACCGCTCGGGCGCGCCCTGTTGAGGGATCCCGCCCGTACGGTCCAGCGGCTGGCCGACCTGCTGGAGGCGGCCTGGCGCGCCCTGATCGAGCCGGACTGGCCGAGGCTGCGGGCCCTGCTGGAAGCCGACGTCGCGTTCCATTCGCGCCGGCTCGCCGAAGTGGGGCTCGGGGGGCTGCTGCCCGAGCTGGACCGGCGGTTCGCCTGGGACGCGGGAAAGCTGACGGTGGAGTGGAAGGGGGAGCACGTACGCGAACTCGGCGGTCAGGGGCTGGTGTTGATGCCGAGCGTGTTCTCCTGGCCGGACGTGGTCAGCGGGTTCGATCCGCCCTGGCAGCCGACGCTGGTCTATCCGGCGCGGGGCATCGGCGGTCTGTGGGCCGAGCCGACCGAGCGCACGTCCGGGGCGCTCGTACGGCTCCTGGGGCGCGGGCGGGCCACCGTGCTCACGGCGCTCGACGAACCCGCCGGCACGTCGGCGCTCGCCCATCGGCTGGGGCTCGCGCCCTCCTCCGTGTCCGCGCATCTGGCGGCGCTGCGTGGGGCCGGGCTGCTCACGTCGCGCCGATACGGCCACCAGGTCCTGTACGAACGGACACCGCTGGGCATGGCCTTGGCGTCGGGCGGGGACTGACGGGCTCCCGGGGCGGAGGCATCAGTCGGCCAGATGCCGCTCCACCGTCTCCACCTTCGACGTCAGCCCGTCCGTCACACCGGGGCGGATGTCCGCCTTGAGGACGAGGGAGACGCGCGGCGCGCGTTCCTCGACCGCGGCGACGGCGCGCTTGACGACGTCCATGACCTCGTCCCACTCGCCCTCGACGGACGTGAACATCGCGTCGGTCCGGTTGGGCAGACCCGACTCGCGGACGACCCGCACGGCGTCGGCGACGTACTCCCCCACGTCATCGCCGACGCCCAGCGGCGTGACCGAGAAGGCGACGATCATGCGTTGACGATTCCTTCCTGGCGGGCACGGGACGCGATGACGGCGGCCTCGGCCTCGCGCTTGAGCTTGCGGTCGGCGAAGAAGCCGCCGGTCGGCAGGACGGAGAGGACGAAGTAGACGGCCGCGGTCTTCGGGGACCACTTGGTGCGGTTCCAGGCGTCGGCCCAGAAGATCACGTACAGGATGAAGAGGACACCGTGGACCGCCCCCATCACGGGCACCGCGTTGAAGTCCGTGGTCCGCTTCAGCACCGAGCAGACGAGCAGCAGCAGGAACGAGACGGCCTCGGGGGCGGAGACCAGGCGGAGGCGGCGGATGGCGGAAGCGGTCTTGATGTCCACGAGTCACCTTCGGTGGGATGAGGAGTCGACGCTTTGTGAACGTAGGCACAAGCGTGGCCCATTGTGACATTCACGGTCCGCCCACCCCGGCCCGGGGGTCCGGCCCGACACAGGATCCGGCCACCGTCGGGACACCCCCAGCACCGACTCACTCCCGAACCACACCCCAAGGACGCGACCCGCACCGACCCGCACCGAAGCACACCCCGCATACAGCCCCCTCCCCTGGCGACTCGGTCTCAGGGTGGGGTCCGGGGGCGGATCATCCCTGAGGATCTGTTGGCGGTCGCGTTCGGCGGCTACCTTCACTGCGTGGCGATGTTCCGACTCCAAGGCAGCAAAGTGCTGGCCGTCGACATGACCGGCGATGCCGTGAAGGCGAAGAACGGCTCGATGGTGGCGTACGACGGACAGATGGCCTTCAAGAAGATGAGCGGCGGCGGTGAGGGGATACGGGGGATGGTGACCCGGCGCCTCACCGGTGAGCAGATGACCCTGATGGAGGTGAAGGGGCACGGGACCTGCTGGTTCGCCGACCGGGCCAGTGAGATCAACCTCGTGAACCTCCAGGGCGACAAGCTCTTCGTCGAGTCGAGCAACCTGCTCGCGACCGACTCGGGGCTGCGCACGGGCACGACCTTCACGGGGCTGCGCGGCGCCTCGCAGGGCAACGGGCTGTTCACGACGACCATCGAGGGCCACGGCCAGGCGGCGATCATGTCCGACGGGCCGGCGGTGATCCTGCGGGTCAGCTCGCAGTACCCGCTGACGGTCGACCCGGGCGCGTACATCGCGCACCAGGGGAACCTGCGGCAGTCCTTCCAGTCCGGTGTCACCTTCCGCACCTTCATGGGCGAAGGCGGCGGCGAGGCCTTCCAGATCCGCTTCGAGGGCGACGGGCTCGTCTACGTACAGCCCAGCGAGCGCAACACGATCGCAGGGGAGGTCTGATGCCCTTCCGCGAGGTCAACTCGAAGATGATCGAGGCGACGGTCGCACCGGGCCTGCGGCTGTTCAGCCAGCGCGGCGCGATGCTCGCCTACAAGGGCGAGGTCTCCTTCACCCCCAACACGCAGGGCGGCCAGGGCGGCGTCATGTCGATGATCGGCCGCCGGGTCGCCAACGAAGCGACGCCCCTGATGACCGTGGAGGGCTCCGGCACGGTCCTGTTCGGGCACGGCGGCCACCACATCCAGGTCATCAGCCTCACCGGCGACACCCTGTACGTGGAGGCGGACCGGCTGCTGGCCTTCGACGGCACGCTCGAGCAGGGCACGATGTTCATGGGCTCACAGGGCGGGGTCATGGGCATGGTGCGCGGCCAGGTGACGGGGCAGGGGCTGTTCACCACGACCCTCAAGGGCCACGGCGACGTCGCCGTCATGGCGCACGGCGGAGTCATCGAGGTGCCGATCACCCCACAGCGCCCCGTCCACGTCGACCCGCAGGCGTATGTGGCCCACCACGGCGACGTACGCAACAAGCTGTCCACCGCCCTCGGCTGGCGCGACATGGTCGGCCGCGGCTCGGGCGAGGCGTTCCAGCTGGAGCTGAGCGGCAACGGCGCGGTGTATGTGCAGGCCTCGGAGGAGAAGCTGTGAGCGACCACCCGGGCTCGGGCCCCGTGACCCACGACCCGATGACGCTCCCGTCGGACGACAACGTCAACAACTACACCTTCTGCGTGGAACTCAAGGGGAGCGAGTGGTTCCTGCAGAAGGGCAAGATGATCGCGTACTACGGCTCGATGGAGTTCAACGGCATCGGACACGGCCGCCTCGACCGTCTGGTGCGTACGTCGTTCCATTCGCCACTGCACGCAGGCGACTGGGTGGTGGCTTCCGGTTCGGGCAAGATGCTCCTCGCCGACCGGGCCTTCGACGTGAACTCGTACGACCTGGACGAGGGCAATCTGACCATTCGCTCGGGCAACCTCCTCGCTTTTCAGCCAAGTCTCGCGCTGAAGCAGTCGATCGTGCCGGGCTTTCTGACGCTGATCGGGACGGGCAAGTTCGTGGCCGCCTCGAACGGTCCGGTGGTGTTCATGGAGCCGCCGATCCGCGTCGATCCGCAGGCCCTCGTCGGCTGGGCCGACTGCCCCTCCCCGTGCCATCACTACGACCACGGCTACATGACGGGCGTGATGGGCGGTCTACGTGCGCTGACGGGCATCGGAGGAGCCTCCGGGGAGGAGCACCAGTTCGAGTTCGTGGGCGCAGGCACGGTGCTGCTGCAGTCCAGCGAGACCCTGATGGCCGAGGAGGCGACGGGGGCGGTCCCGCATCAGGCGGGCGTACCCGGTGGCGGGGTGCCCGGAGGCCACGGACCGCAATCCGGCACACCGCGCCTTCCCGGACAGCTGGGCGACCTCCAGCGTCGCTTCGGGCTGTGAGCGGTAGTCTGCGGAGTGTGACATCGAACGCGTGCACACAGTCACACAAACCCTCATAAGTTCGCCTTTCAACTTCTTAGGTAGAATCCATTTATGGAGACCGAGACGGCCACACGCTGGCTGACCGATGCGGAACAGTGCGCCTGGCGCACCCACCTGGAGGTCAACCGGCTGCTGACGTACCAGCTCGAAAGGGACCTCCAGCCGTACGGCCTGACGATGAACGACTACGAGATCCTGGTGAACCTCTCGGAGTCGGAGGGCCTGCGGATGCGGATGAGCGACCTCGCGTCCGCCACCCTCCAGTCCAAGAGCCGCCTCTCGCATCAGATCACCCGCATGGAGAACGCGGACCTGGTGCGCAGGGAGAACTGCGAGTCGGACCGCCGTGGGCTGTACGCCGTGCTGACGGACCACGGCCTGGAGACGATGAAGAAGGTCGCGCCTCATCATGTGGCGTCTGTGCGGCGGCACTTCATCGATCTGCTCCCGCCGGAGGCACTGACAGACCTCCACACGTCCCTGGTGCCGATCGCCGATCACCTACGAGGACACCGGGGACGTCCCTGACGCCGTCGAAGCCTTGATTCACCTCACCTGATCGAGGGGCAGGCGGAGTTCGAACAGGGCTCCGCCTGCGGGCGCTTCGTGGACGGTGAGTGATCCGCCGTGCCGTACGGCGACATCGCGGGCGATGGCGAGGCCGAGACCGGCTCCGCCGTCATCACGGTTGCGGGCCTCGTCGAGACGCACGAAGCGCTCGAAGATCCGCTCGCGTTCGGTGGCCGGCACGCCCTTGCCGTCGTCGGCGACCGCCAGAACCGCCCGCTTTCCGTCGCTCCGCACCGTCACCGTGACCGACGACCGCGTGTGCCGCTGGGCGTTGTTCAGCAGATTGCCGAGGACCCGCGCCAACTGGCCGCGCGCCCCGGTCACGTCGACAGGTACGGCGTCGACGGTCACGGCGAACCGGTCGCCGGCCCGCTGGGACACCTCCTCGCGCACGAACGCCGCCAGGTCGAACCGCGCGCCCGGGGGCCGCTCCCCCGCGTCCAGCCGGGCGAGCAGCAACAGATCGGCGGCCAGCTCCTGCAGTCGTACGGTGTCCTCGACGGCGCCCCCGACATCCAGCAACTCCGGGTGGGCGACACCCACTTCGAGCTGGGTGCGCAGCGAGGCGATGGGGCTGCGCAGCTCGTGCGAGGCGTCGGCGACGAACCTCCGCTGCCGCTCCACGGACGTCTCCAGCGCGGCGAGCGTCTCATTGGTCGTACGTGCCAGCCGGGCGACCTCGTCGTGCGTCTCCGGCTCGGGGACGCGCCGCGCCAGGTCCTCGGAGGCGGTGATCGCGGCCATCTCGCGGCGGATGCCCTCGACGGGGCGCAGGGCTCGGCGGGTGACGACCCAGGTCACCAGGGCCACCACGGCCAGCAGCAGCGGGAAGCCGATCAGCATGACGGTCTGGGCGGTGCTCACGGCGCTCTGTTCGGCGGCCAGCGGCGCACCGGCGTACACGGTGAGTGTGCCCTTGTTCTCCACGGCCACCCGGACACGCGCGAAGCGATAGTCCCCCTCGTCGCCGTCGATCGTGGCGGACCCGTTGCTGAAGCTCGTCTTCGCGTCGGCCTCGCCGGGTTCGAGGGCCTCGCCGCCGACGGCCTTGTCGTCGGCCGCTTTGTCGTCGTCGGGGTCCTGGTCATCATCGTGGTCGTCACCGCTGCCCGCCGGAGCCGAGGACGCGGCCCGCGGCTTCACCTCGGCGACACCCGTGCCGCTGATCCGTTCCAGGTCCTCGCTGGCCGCGACCAGCCTGTGGGACGCGTCGACGACTTGGACGGGCCGTTCGTCGTCGTCCAGCGACAACTGGTCGTAGTCCTTCGCCAGGGTGAGGACGGTGGCGATCTCTCGCGCGGAACGGTCCGCCTGCGTACTCGCCTGCCCGGTCAGGTTGGACCGCAGGGACAGCAGGACGGCCGTCCCCGCCGCCACCAGCGCGATGGCGACCACGAGGGTCGCCGCGAGCGTGGCCCTGGCGCGTACGGAGCCCAGAACACGCCTCATCTCGCCTCCAGGCGGTAACCGGCGCCGCGTACGGTCCTGATCAGCGAGGCGCCGAGCTTGCGGCGCAGGGTGCTGATGTACACCTCGACGATGTTCGGGTCGCCCTCGTACGCGAAGTCCCAGACGTGATCCAGGATCTCGGACTTGGAGACGACCTCGCCGGCCCGCACCACGAGTTGCTCCAGCACCGAGAACTCCTTGGCGGTGAGGGTGATTTCGTCCTCACCTCTCAGGACGCGCCGGGCCGCCGTGTCGACCTTGAACTCGCCGAGTACGTGCACGGGCGAGCCGCCCGACGGTCCGCGGCGCCGCAGCAGCGCCTTCACACGGGCCACCAGGACGACGTACGAGAACGGCTTGGTGAGGTAGTCGTCGGCGCCGGTGTCGAGGCCCTCGGCCTCGTCGTACTCGCCGTCCTTGGCGGTGAGCATCAGGATCGGCACGTCGTGTCCGGCGGCCCGCAGAGCGCCGCACACGCGGTAGCCGTTCATGCCGGGCAGCATGATGTCGAGGATGACGAGGTCGTACGAGCCCTCGCCGGCCCGGTGCAGGCCCTCCCGGCCGTCGTGGACCACGTCCACGGCGTACCCCTCGGCCGTCAGGCCTTTGGCAAGCGACAGAGCCAGCCGCTTCTCGTCCTCCACGATCAACAGGCGCATGCCCTCAGCTTCGCAGGGCGAACCTGAAGCTCTCTTCAGGCTCCTTCAGCTCCGCTTCAGCGTGCCTCCAGCAGATTGGTTCACGTCGCAACCGGACGACGTCGAAACCGCAGAACCCGGGAGGAACCCCATGAAGCGCAACATCGTCATCGCCACCATCGCCGCAGCCGCCCTCGTCGGAGGAGGCACGGCGACGGCTCTCGCGGTCACGAGTGACGGCGCGCCGGCGACGACGAAGCCGTCGGGTGTGGCCCCGGCCGACAACAGCCGCGAGGACGCCGACGACAAGGACGACACCGACGACCGCCGCGACAAGGACGACCGCGACGACAGCCGGGCCGACGACGACAGGGCTGACGGCGGCCGGGCCGACGACGACACCGACCAGGTCACGGTCACCAAGGTCACGGCGGCCGAGGCCATCGAGTCCGCCCTCCGTCACACGTCGGGCACCGTGGTCTCCGCGGACCTGGACGGCAAGGACGAGGACGGCCCGGCGAACTGGGAGGTCGAGGTCCTCGCCAAGGACAGCACCTGGCACAGCGTCCGGCTCGACCCGGCCACCGGCGACGTCATCGGCTCGCACGTCGAGAAGGCCGAGCAGGATGACGCGGACGACACCGCCCAGGTGCGAGCCGCCCTGAAGGGCACGTCCGTCTCGGCCGAGGAGGCGGCCAAGGCCGCCGCCGCCAAGGGCACGGTGACGTCCGTGGACCTGGACGACGACGGCAAGTCCCCCTCCTGGGGCGCCGACACCCGCGCCACGGGCGGCACCGAGCGCGAGTGGAACGTCGACCTGAACAGCGCCCGGGTGACCGCCGACAAGGACAACGGGTCGGACGACGGGTCGGACGACGCCGACGACAGCGCCGACGACGCCGGCTCGGACGACTGACGTAACCCCCCTCGCTTCAGCGGACGACCTCAGCAGCCTCCCCGGTGTGCACCGCCGGGGAGGCTGTGCCGCGCCAGGACGCGAGCGCCGCGACCAGGGCGGCGGCGCCGGACACGGCGAAGCACAGGGCGAGCGGCAGCCGTCCGACCAGCAGCCCCACCCCGGCGGCACCGGCCGAGGAGCCCGCGTTCACCGCGGTGTTGACCCACGCCCCGGCCTGGGTGCGGAAGCCGCGCGGCGCGGCCTCGTCGGCGAGCAGGTAGGACGTGATGAGCGCCGGGGCGACGAACAGCCCCGCCACAGCCATGGCGGCGGAGAGCGTCACGAGACCCGGTGCCCACCCGGCCGCGCCCAGGGCGAGCGCGAGGCCGACCGCCAGCAGCGGAAGCCGCACGCGGGCGGACACACGCCAGTTGACCGCGCCGTTCAGGAGTCCGCCCACCGCGCTGCCCGCCGACAGAGCGGCGAGCACCCAGGCGACGGTGTCGTCCCCGTGGTGGCGCTGCCCGGCGAAGGCCAGCACCAGGAGTTCCACGGCTCCCAAAGCGAGCCCCACTCCCCCGGCCACGGCCACGGGTTGCAGCAGCCCGCCGCGCCGGCCGCGCATCCGCAGGCGCACGCGCGAGGCCCGTACGGCCACGCCCCGCACGGCCGGGGACATGACGAATCCCAGGGTCCCCGCCCCCACCAGCGCGGCGCTCACGGCGACACCGGCCGCGGGAGGCGCGAACCGGACCACCACCCCCATGAGCAGCGGCCCGGTCACGAACGTCAGCTCCTCGGCGACCCCGTCCAGGCTGTACGCGCGCTGCAACAGCCGCCGGTCCGCGATGAGTTCACCCCATACGGCACGCATGGTGGCTCCGAGCGGCGGCGTACAGGCCCCGGCGGCGACGGCGACCACCGTCAGCAGCGCCGGCGACGCCCCCGGCCGCCAGCTCACCGCGGCCAGCACACCGAGCAGCCCCGCGTACAGCGCGGCCATGGGCAGCAGCGCCCGGCGCGGGCCGTGCCGGTCGACCAGGGCTGCCCTCAGGGGCGTCAGAAACACACTGGCGGCTCCGAAGAGCGCCATCACGGTGCCGGCCACGGCGTACGACCCGGTGGCCCGGCTGACCGCCATCATCACGGCCAGGGAGACCATCCCGTACGAGAGCCGGCCGACGACGGCGGCGGCGAAGGTGCGCGTGGCGTAGGGCATGCGCAGAACCGCGGCATACGAAGGCCGCGTTGAAGACGCAGACATGCGAAGAGTTCCTCAAGGAGAGGGCGCCGGGACGGGCGCCCGGGCATACAGGGACGCCTGTGCGCCGCGACGGCGGCGTCCGTACGCTGCCGATCGCGGGCCGGGGCGGGCCCTATGCCAAGAGGAGGAACACGCGGTCAAAATAACAGTGGCGTATCCAGCCTGTCCGGCGTTTGAGGACGAGGCCGTTCAGGCCGATACGGGGGTCTGAGGGGGGAGCCCCCAGGTTGAGGATGGGACGGGGAGGGGCGGCGGGGGCGAAAACCCTCCCGCGCTGCCCCCTCAGCCCTCCGTAATCCCTGCCACCAGCTCGTCCGCGGCCCGGTAGGGGTCGAGCTCACCCGCCATGATCCGCTCGGCGAGCGCGCTCAGGCGACGGTCGCCATGCAGGTCGCCGATCCGTTCACGCAGGGCCGTGACCGCGATCGTCTCGACCTCGTGGGAGGCACGGGCGAGGCGCCGCTCGGCGAGCACGCCGTGCTCCTCCATCCAGGCGCGGTGCTTCTCCAGGGCCTCGACGACCTCGTCGACGCCCTCGCCGCGCGCGGCGACCGTCTTCACGATCGGCGGGCGCCAGTCGCCGGGGCCGCGGGACTCCCCGAGGCCGAGCATGTGGTTGAGCTCACGGGCGGTGGCGTCGGCGCCGTCCCGGTCCGCCTTGTTGACGACGTAGACGTCGCCGATCTCCAGGATTCCGGCCTTCGCCGCCTGGATACCGTCGCCCATGCCGGGCGCGAGCAGCACCACGGACGTGTCCGCCTGGGAGGCGATCTCGACCTCGGACTGGCCGACGCCGACCGTCTCGACGAGGACGACGTCGCATCCGGCCGCGTCCAGCACACGGATCGCCTGGGGGGCCGCCCAGGCGAGTCCGCCGAGATGTCCGCGGGTGGCCATGGAGCGGATGTAGACACCGGCGTCGGACGCGTGCTCCGACATCCGTACGCGGTCGCCGAGCAGCGCGCCGCCGGAGAACGGCGAGGACGGGTCGACGGCGAGCACGCCGACCCGCTTGCCCTGCCGCCGGTACGCGGTCACGAGCGCGGACGTGGACGTGGACTTGCCCACGCCCGGCGATCCCGTGATCCCCACGACGTACGCGTTCCCGGCGAGCGGTGCCAGGGCCGCCATGACCTCACGGAGCTGCTCGGACGCCCCCTCCACCAGGGAGATCAACCGGGCCACGGCCCGCGGCCGGCCCTCCCTGGCCTGGGCCACCAGCGTGGAGACGTCCTGCATCACAGCTCCGTTCTGATCTCGTTTTGTTTCGCCGGCTCGCGTCAAGACGTAAGCGAGGGCTCAGCCCTTGGGTACCCGCACGATCAGCGCGTCACCCTGGCCGCCGCCTCCGCACAGTGCCGCCGCGCCCACGCCGCCGCCCCGCCGCTTCAGCTCCAGGGCGAGATGCAGGACGAGCCGGGCGCCCGACATGCCGATCGGGTGACCCAGGGCAATCGCTCCGCCGTTGACGTTCACCTTTTCCGTGGATACCCCGAGGTCCTTCATTGACTGGACCGCGACGGCCGCGAAGGCTTCGTTGATCTCGATCAGGTCGAGATCCTCGGCGCTCAGGCCTTCCTTCTTCAGGGCATGCTGGATGGCGTTCGAGGGCTGGGACTGGAGCGAGTTGTCGGGGCCGGCCACGTTCCCGTGCGCCCCGATCTCGGCGATCCACTCCAGGCCCAGCTCCTGCGCCTTGGCCTTGCTCATGACGACCACGGCGGCCGCGCCGTCGGAGATCTGCGAGGCGGAACCGGCCGTGATCGTCCCGTCCTTGGTGAACGCCGGCCGCAGCTTGCCCAGCGACTCGGTGGTCGTCTCGCCGCGGATGCCCTCGTCCGTGCTGAAGACGACGGGCTCGCCCTTGCGCTGCGGAATCTCCACCGGTGTGATCTCGGCCTCGAAGACGCCGTTCTTCTGCGCGGCGGCGGCCCGCTGGTGCGAGAGCGCGGCGATCTCGTCCTGCTCGGGACGGAGGATTCCGAGGCGCGTGTTGTGCTTCTCGGTCGACTCGCCCATGGCGATGTTCTCGAAGGCGTCCGTCAGTCCGTCGTGCGCCATCGCGTCGAGCATCTCGATCGCGCCGTACTTGTATCCCTCGCGGGACTTCGGCAGCAGATGCGGCGCGTTCGTCATGGACTCCTGGCCGCCCGCCACGATCACGTCGAACTCACCCGCCCGGATGAGCTGGTCGGCCAGCGCGATCGCGTCCAGGCCCGAGAGACAGACCTTGTTGACCGTCAGCGCCGGGACGTTCATCGGGATGCCCGCCTTGACCGCGGCCTGCCGCGCCGGGATCTGCCCCGCCCCGGCCTGCAGAACCTGGCCCATGATCACGTACTGCACCTGGTCGCCACCGATCCCCGCACGGTCGAGGGCGGCCTTGATCGCGAATCCACCGAGGTCGGCTCCCGAGAAGGACTTCAGGGAGCCGAGCAGCCGTCCCATCGGGGTGCGGGCACCCGCGACGATCACGGAGGTGGTGCTGTTCGTTCCAGACATGAGGAGCGATCCCCTTCCAGCTTGCACAGCTGAGGAGTGAACGAGGGTTTACTTGAATGTACTGAGCGGTAAGCCACCCGTCATCCGGGAGGCAGTGTGATCGCCCGCACGTTGCGTAACCACTTCAGGAGCGCTGCACTAACACCATGCTGACGCGAATCGACCACATCGGGATCGCCTGCTTCGACCTCGACAGGACTGTCGAGTTCTACCGTGCCACGTACGGCTTCGAAGTCTTCCACTCCGAGATCAACGAGGAGCAGGGCGTGCGCGAGGCCATGCTCAAGATCAACGAGACGTCCGACGGCGGCGCCTCCTACCTCCAGCTGCTGGAGCCGACCCGCGACGACTCCACCGTCGCGAAGTGGCTGGCCAAGAACGGTGAGGGCGTGCACCACATCGCCTTCGGCACGGCGGACGTCGACGCGGAGGCGGCCGGCATCAAGGACAAGGGCGTACGCATCCTGTACGAGGAGCCGCGCAGGGGATCGATGGGATCGCGGATCACCTTCCTGCACCCCAAGGACTGCCACGGCGTTCTGACGGAACTGGTCACTTCCGCTCCCGTCGAACCGCATGTCGAACCGGCTGTTGAGTCGAACGAGCGGTGATCTCCGTACTGCATGCTCCGGGGACCGTTTCGTCGGTGCCGTACCGCGGCCCCCGGACTCCCCCCAGCCGGAAAAGCCGGTTGGCCAGGCCCCCGGGTGGATGCGGCCCGGTAGGGTTGGGTGCGGTCGTCGCTCCGTGAGGGCGACCGCGGGCCGGGGTCCGGGTTTCGGGGGACGAGCGTCGGGGCAGCAGCCCATGCTCCGCCGTTGATCTGACACCATTCCCCGGGGGCCCCGTTCGGCGGATGGACGGAGCTCGTTTGGAGAGACTTGCGACCAGGGGACGGATGGGACCGCGCAGTGCGGGGCTACGAACGCCAGGAGCGAGAGCCGGCGGCTGACGTCGACCACCTCTCTCGGTTCGAGGCCGAGATGGAACGGCTGAAGACCGAGCGGGAGAAGGCCGTCCAGCACGCCGAGGACCTCGGCTATCAGGTCGAGGTGCTGCGCGCCAAGCTGCACGAGGCGCGGCGCAACCTCGCGTCCCGTCCTGCCTACGACGGCGGCGACATCGGCTACCAGGCCGAGCAGATGCTCCGCAACGCGCAGATCCAGGCGGACCAGCTGCGCCAGGACGCGGAGCGGGAGCTGAGCCAGGCCCGCGCGCAGACCCAGCGCATCCTCCAGGAGCACGCCGAGCAGGCCGCCCGTCTCCAGGCGGAGCTGCACGCCGAGGCCGTGTCCCGCCGCCAGAAACTCGACCAGGAGCTGGCCGAGCGCCGCCAGACCGTCGAGACGCACGTCAACGAGAACGTGGCCTGGGCCGAGCAGCTGCGCGCCCGCAGCGAGCAGCAGGCCCGCCGCCTCCTGGACGAGTCCCGTGCCGAGGCCGAGCAGGCGCTGTCCACCGCCCGCGCGGAGGCCGAGCGGGTCGCCGCCGAGGCCCGGCAGCGCCTCCAGAGCGAGGCCGAGGCCGCCCGCACGGAGGCCGAAGCGCTGCTGCGCCGGGCCCGTACGGACGCCGAGCGCCTGCTGAACGCCGCGTCCACGCAGGCGCAGGAGGCCACCGACCACGCCGAGCAGCTGCGCAGCTCCACGGCGACCGAGTCCGACAGCGCCCGCCGCCAGGCAACCGAGCTGAGCCGGGCCGCCGAGCAGCGCATGACCGAGGCCGAGACGGCGCTGCGCGAGGCGCGGGCCGAGGCGGACAAGCTCGTCGCCGAGGCGAAGGAGGCCGCGGCCAAGGCCCTGGCGAGCGCCGAGTCCACCAACGAGCAGCGCACGCGTACGGCCAAGGAGCAGGTCGCCCGGCTGGTCGGCGAGGCCACGAAGGAGGCCGAGACCACCAAGGCGGACGCCGAGCAGGTCATCGCGGACGCCCGCCTGGAGGCCGAGCGGATCCTCGCGGAGGCCGGTGAAAGCGCCCGCAGCGCGACGGCCGAGGAGACCGCCTCCCAGCTCTCCAAGGCCGCGCGTACGGCCGAGGAGGTCCTCAACAAGGCGTCGGAGGACGCCAAGCAGACCACCAGGGCGGCGGCCGAGGAGGCCGAGCGGATCCGGTCCGAGGCCGAGACCGAGGCGGACCGGCTGCGCGCCGAGGCGCACGACATCGCCGAGGAGCTCAAGGGCGCGGCGAAGGACGACACCAAGGAGTACCGCGCCAAGACGGTCGAGCTGCAGGAGGAGGCGCGCAGGCTGCGTGGCGACGCCGAGCAGCTGCGTGCCGACGCGGTCGCCGAGGGCGAGCGGATCCGCTCCGAGGCGCGGCGCGAGGCCGTCCAGCAGATCGAGGAGGCGGCCAAGACCGCCGAGGAGCTGCTCGCCAAGGCGAAGGCCGACGCGGACGAGCTGCGTTCCACCGCCACGACCGACAGCGAGCGGGTGCGCACGGAGGCCATCGAGCGCGCCACGACGCTGCGCCGCCAGGCCGAGGAGACCCTGAAGCGCACGCGCGACGAGGCCGAGCGGAACCGGGCGGAAGCCGTCGAGCTGGCCGAGACGATCAAGGCGGAGGCCGAGGAGGCCGCGCGGGAGCTGCGCGAGGACGCCGAGCGGGCGATCACGGCCCGGCAGTCCGAGGCCGCCGAGGAACTGACCCGGCTGCATTCGGAGGCCGAGGACCGCTTCGCCGCCGCCGAGCAGGCCCTGACGGACGCCCGCGCGGAGGCCGAGCGGATCCGCCGCGAGGCCGTCGAGGAGTCGGACCGGCTGCGCGCCGAGGCCGCCGAGCGCATCCGTACGCTCCAGGCGCAGGCCGAGGCGGAGGCCGAGCGGCTGCGCACGGAGGCCGCCTCCGACGCCTCCACGTCACGCGCCGAGGGCGAGGCCATCGCCGTACGGATGCGGTCGGAGGCCTCGGCCGAGGCCGAGCGGATGAAGTCGGAGGCCCAGGACTCCGCCGACCGTGTCCGGGCGGAGGCGCAGACCGCCGCCGAGCGGTTGGCGGCCGAGGGCGCCGAGACGCTGGCCGCCGCCCAGGAGGAGGCCGCCCGGCGCCGCCGCGAGGCCGACGAGCTCCTCGGCTCCGCGCGCGAGGAGGCCCACCAGGAGCGGGAGCGGGCGCGCGAGCAGAGCGAGGAGCTGCTGGCCTCGGCGCGCAACCGCGTGGAGGAGGCGCAGGCCGAGGCCCGCCGGCTGGTGGAGGAGGCCGACCACCGCGCCACCGAGATGGTCTCGACCGCCGAGCAGACCGCGCAGCAGGTACGGGACTCCGTGGCCGGGCTGCACGAGATGGCGCAGGAGGAGATCGCCGGGCTGCGCTCGGCCGCCGAGCACTCCGCGGAGCGTACGCGCACGGAGGCGCAGGAGGAGGCGGACCGGGTCCGCTCCGACGCGTACGCGGAGCGCGAGCGGGCCGCCGAGGACGGCAACCGTCTGCGGCGCGAGGCGCAGGAGGAGGCGGAGGCCGCCAAGGCCCTCGCGGAGCGCACGGTCTCGGAGGCGATCAACGAGTCCGACCGGATCCGGTCGGAGGCCCGCGAGGACGCCCACCGCGCCCGCTCGGACGCGGCGACGCAGGCGGACACTCTCATCACCGAGGCGACCGCCGAGGCGGAGCGGCTCACCACCGAGACGAACGCGGAGGCGGACCGGGTCCGCACCGAGTCCGTGGCGAAGGCCGAGAAGCTGATCTCGGACGCGACGAGCGACTCCGAGCGGCTGCGTGCCGAGGCCGCCGAGACCGTCGGCTCCGCGCGGCAGCACGCCGAGCGGGTCCGCAGCGACGCGGAGCGGCTCCGAGCCGAGACGGAGGCGGAGGCCGAGCGGGTCATGTCGGCCGCGCGCGAGGAGGCCGACCGCACGCTGGACGAGGCCCGCAAGGACGCCAACAAGCGGCGTTCGGAGGCGGCCGAGCAGGTCGACAAGCTCATGACGGAGGCGACCTCCGAAGCCGAGAAGCTGACTTCGGAGGCCCGGCAGTCCGCCCTCAAGACGACCGCGGACGCCGAGTCGCAGGCCGACACGATGGTGGGCGCGGCCCGCCACGAAGCGGAGCGGCTGGTCTCCGAGGCGACCGTCGAGGGCAACTCGAGGGTGGAGCAGGCCCGTACGGACGCGGACGAGCTGCTGGTCGGCGCGCGCCGGGACGCCACGGCGATCAGGGAGCGCGCGGAGGAGCTGCGCGACCGGATCACCGGCGAGATCGAGGAGCTGCACGAGCGGGCCCGCCGCGAGTCCGCCGAGGCGATGAAGTCGGCCGGCGAGCGGTGCGACGCCCTGGTGAAGGCCGCGGAGGAGCAGCTGCAGGAGGCGGAGGCGAAGGCCAAGGACATGGTCTCGGAGGCCAACTCCGAGGCGGGCAAGGTGCGTATCGCCGCCGTGCGGAAGGCCGAGGGGCTTCTCAAGGAGGCCGAGCAGAAGAAGTCCGCGCTCATCGCCGAGGCCGAGCAGATCCGCACCGACGCCGAGCGCGAGGCGAAGCGGATGGTCGAGGAGGGCAAGCGTGAGCTCGAGGTGCTGGTCCGCCGACGCGAGGACATCAATGCCGAGATCTCCCGTGTCCAGGACGTCCTTGAGGCGTTGGAGTCTTTTGAGACCCCGTCGAGCGGCAAGGACGGGGGCGTCAAGGCGGCTGCTGCGGCCGGTGCGACTCGTTCGGGGGGCAAGTCGTCCGACGGCTAGCGTGAAGCACAGATTTTGTGCTTGTTGGGGAGCTTCGGCGCCGTCTCTGGCAAGCTCTCCGGATGTTAGCCACCAAAAAGGGTGCCATTCTCCATATCAATCGGGCTTCTGCTCGATGACACGCCGCCTTGGCCCCTAGGATTCCACCTATCACCTCACTCACCGGTCTCATTCGACAGGAACCCCATGAGCGACACTTCCCCCTACGGCTTCGAGCTTGTGCGGCGTGGATACGACCGCGCTCAGGTGGACGAACGCATTTCGAAGCTCGTCTCCGACCGTGACAGCGCTCTGGCCCGTATCACTGCTCTGGAAAAGCGCATCGAGGAGCTCCACCTCGAGACGCAGAACGCCCAGGCCCAGGTGAACGACGCAGAGCCGTCGTACGCGGGTCTCGGCGCGCGCGTCGAGAAGATTCTTCGCCTCGCCGAGGAGGAGGCGAAGGATCTGCGCGAGGAGGCCCGTCGCGCGGCCGAGCAGCACCGCGAGCTCGCCGAGTCCGCTGCCCAGCAGGTGCGTAACGACGCGGAATCGTTCGCTGCCGACCGCAAGGCCAAGGCAGAGGACGAGGGCGTCCGGATCGTCGAGAAGGCCAAGACCGAAGCTGGGCAGCTGCGTTCCGACGCCCAGAAGGACGCGCAGTCCAAGCGCGAGGAGGCGGACGCCCTCTTCGAGGAGACCCGCGCCAAGGCCGCGCAGGCCGCCGCCGACTTCGAGACGAACCTCGCCAAGCGCCGGGAGCAGTCCGAGCGCGACCTGGCGTCGCGTCAGGCCAAGGCCGAGAAGCGTCTCGCGGAGATCGAGCACCGGGCGGAGCAGCTGCGCCTGGAGGCGGAGAAGCTGCGTACGGACGCCGAGCGCCGTGCCCGTCAGACCGTCGAGACGGCCCAGCGCCAGGCCGAGGACATCGTGGCCGACGCGAACGCCAAGGCGGACCGGATCCGTTCGGAATCCGAGCGCGAGCTGGCGGCTCTCACCAACCGCCGCGACTCGATCAACGCTCAGCTGACGAACGTCCGCGAGATGCTCGCGACGTTGACCGGTGCGGCTGTCGCTGCCGCGGGCACTCCGGAGCAGGACGAGCCGGTTTCTCGTGGGGTTCCGGCGCAGCAGTCCCGGTAAGCGCGGCTTGGTTTCTGGGGAATCTGCGGGTCGGGCGTGGCTGGTCGCGCCCACGCGGCGGAGCCGCACACGTCACGGCCCCGCGCCCCTTTGGGCCACTCGAAGCCCTCTGCCACTCCGGTGGCAGGGGGCTTTGTCCCGTTTTAGCGTGTGCTCATGATCGAGCTCGAAGGGCTGACCAAGCGGTACGGCGAGAAGCTGGCGGTGAACCGTCTGACCTTCACCGTGCGGCCCGGCATGGTCACCGGGTTTCTGGGGCCGAACGGCGCGGGGAAGTCCACGACGATGCGGATGATGCTCGGGCTCGACCGGCCGACCGCGGGGGACGTGCGGATCGACGGGCAGCACTACGACGGCCTCAGGGACCCGCTGAAGTACATCGGGGCCCTGCTCGACGCCAAGGGTATGCACGGCGGCCGCAGCGCCTTCAACCACCTGCTGTGCCTCGCCCAGAGCAACGGCATCCCGAAGAGCCGGGTGCACGAGGTCCTCGACACGGTGGGCCTGACGGCGGTGGCCCGCAAGAAGGCGAAGGGCTTCTCGCTCGGCATGGGCCAGCGCCTCGGTATCGCGGGCGCGCTGCTCGGCGACCCGCGGATCCTGATGTTCGACGAGCCCGTCAACGGCCTCGACCCCGAGGGCATCCACTGGATCCGGACTCTGATGAAATCCCTGGCGGGCCAGGGCCGTACGGTCTTCGTCTCCTCCCACCTCATGAGCGAGATGGCGCTGACCGCCGACCACCTCGTCGTGATCGGCCAGGGCCGGCTGCTCGCCGACACCTCCATGGCCGACTTCATCCGGCAGAACTCACGCTCGTACGTACGCGTCCGCTCCCCGCAGCGGGAGCAGCTGCTCGACGCGCTGTCCGGGGCGGGGATCACCGCTGTCCGGGCCGTCGACGGCACGCTCGAGGTGGACGGCGGCAAACCGGAGCACATCGGCGAGCTGGCCGCGCAGCACCAGGTCGCGCTGCATGAGCTGAGCTCTCAACAGGCATCCCTGGAGGAGGCGTTCATGCGGCTGACGGCGGAGTCGGTGGAGTACCACGCGCGCTCCGGCACGCCCGGCAGCGGCCCGCCCGGCAGCGGCCCGCCCGGCAGCGGCCCGCCCGGCGCCGGCCTGCCGG
>NZ_VBZC01000063.1:0-52146 GCF_005786655.1 Streptomyces montanus | reverse complement strand
CGCGGTCGTCGGCGTGGCGGGCGCCGCGGCCACGGTGGCGAAGGTGACGGCCGCCCATCTGCCGGCCGCCAGCCGCCGCGCCGGCGCCCTGGGCCAGCCGGGCGGGCCGGAACAGCTGCGACTCCAGTGGCTGACGGCGCTGGAGGTGCGCGGCATCCGCCCGTTCATCGACCAGCAGCGGGTGCTCATCGCGTCCACCGGCCCGAAGAAGGGGTCACCACAGCTGCGGCGTACCGACAAGAGCGCGGCGGCGCGCAGGCGCAGCGTGCTGGAGCGGTCCTTCGACCAACTACCGGAGCCCGACGGTCCGTTCGCGGGCCGCAGGCAGGAGCTGTCACGGGTGGCGCAGTGGGTGCACGCGGCCCGCGCGAGCACGGAGACCAAGCCGACGGTCGTCGTGCTGCACGGCGCCCCGGGCTCGGGCCGCAGCACACTCGCCGTCCGCGTCGCGCACGAGCTCAAGGACCAGTTCCGGGGCGCGTGCGTGGTGGACCTGCGCGGCGACAGCCCGGAGGAACCGCCGCTGCCCACCCGCGACGCGCTGCTGCACCTGCTCAACCGGCTCGGCGCCTCGCGCGAGCAGCTGCTGTTCCGGGAGCGTTCCTCGCCGGAGCAGCAGGTACGGCGGCTGAGCGAGCTCTACCACCAGCATCTGACCGGCCTGCCCGTCACGATCGTGCTGGACGACGCGAGCGACGCGGAGCAGGTACGGACACTGGTGCCCGAGCGCTCCGACAGCCTGGTCGTGGTCACCGCCCGCAAACCGCTCGACCTGCCCGCCGACCTCCCCGCCTGGGTGCACCAGCTCCCCGTGGAACCGCTCGAGGCATCGGGCGCCGAGGAGCTCCTGAACGCGGCGGCGCAGGACACCTCGGGCCCCTACGACGCCGAATCCTCCGACCAGGTGCGGGAGTTGTGCGGCGGTCTGCCCCTGGCGCTGCGTATCGCGGGCTCGTCGCTCGGCCCGCGCACGCCCCGGCAGCTCGCCTCGGATCTGGCGGCGTACGGCCCGGTCGAGCCGGCCGAACGGGCGCTGTGGCTGCGGTACACGGACCAGTCGGACTCGGCCCGGCGGCTGTTCAGAAGACTGGCCCTGGCGGGCCGGGCCTCGCTGGGCGCGGCCGCGGCGGCAGCCCTGCTGGCGACGGACGAACCGGAGGCGACCCGCCACCTTCAGGCGCTGTCACGCGCCGGCCTGATCGACCACGTACGCGGCAGCCGCTACCGTCTGCACGACGTCGTCCGCGCCTTCGCGCAGGCCCGCCTGCTGGACGAGGAGGAACCGGCCGAGCGTACGGCCGCCCAGGAACGACTGATCGTGAACTACGGGGAGTTGGCGGACTCGGTGATCCGCCTGGTGGACGGCAAGACGTCGACACGCGCGGACACGGTCGGCCCGCAGGGGTTCACCTCGCTGGACGCGGCGCTGCGCTGGCTGGACGACGAGTCGAGCTTCATCACGGCGGCCCTGCGGCACGCGGAGGGCGTGAACCAGGCGGCGGTACTGAACCTGCTCGGCGCCCTGTGCGACTACTGCCTGCTGCGCGGTGACCTCTACCGCCTGGGCGAGATCAGCGAGCTGACGCAGGCGGTGGACCAGGGACTGCTCGTGCGCTCGGTCCAATGGCGCACGGGCATCGCCGCCCGTCAGCTCGGCGAGCTCGACAAGGCGCGGACGACCCTGACCTCGGTGGTGGACCTCTACTTCGAGGCCCACCACGACGCGGGCGCGGCACGCGCGCTGTGCTCCCTCGGGATCACGCTCCACCACCAGGGGAACCTGTCCGAGGCCGCGGCGAGGCTCCAGGAGGCCCTGGACCTCCAGGCCTCCCCCGAACTCGCGGCGGACCGCGCCTGGACGATGCACGCGCTGGCGGCGGTGGAGCGGGACCGCGCCCGTCTGGCCGAGGCCCTGGATCTGCTGACCAACGCCCTGGTCCTGCACCGGCAGGGCGAGTCCGTGCACGGCGAGGCCTGGGCCCATTTCCAGCTCGGCCAGCTGGGCCTGCGCATGGGGGACGTACCGCGCGCCGAGGCGGAACTCCGCGACGCCCTCGATCTGTACGGCCGCACGCGCGACGCCCGGGGCGAGGCCTGGGCCCTGACCCAGCTGGCCCGGGCCCGTCTGGTCGACGGCGACCCGTCCTCCGCGATGGACGGGCTGCGCCAGGCGGCCTCCCGCCACCGCGACAATGAGGACGCGCGGGGCGAGGCATGGACGGTGTACTACCTGGGCCAGGCCCTGGAGGAGTCGGGCAGCCTGGACCAGGCGGTCAGGGAGCTGGAGCGCTCACGCACGATGTTCTCCCGCATCCGCGACGTATACGGTCTGGCCTGCGCCCGTCACCACTCGGCCCGCGCGACCCGCGACCAGCGGGCGGCCCAGACGGGCTCGCTGCGCAACTCGGGCTTCGCCCGTCAGCTCCTGGTGGACGCCCGCGCGGACTTCCAGCGCATCGGTGTCGCCCATGGCGAGGCCTGGACCTGCCTGGAACTGGCGGTCGTGGACGCGGGCAACGCCCGTACCCAGTCCGCTCTCTCGCTGTGCGACGAGGCGGCGTCCCTGTTCGCCTCCTACGGCGACCGCCGAGGCGAGGACTGGGCCCGTTTTCTGAGGTGCACCTTGCTGCCGTACGCCTCCCCGGGCGGCGTCGAGATCGGCACCGCCGTCGCCCAGGAGGAACTGACCCAGCTCTCCCGCACCGGTCACCCGGCCCGCGACGGGAAGCTGGACGACTACATCGAGGCGTATCAGCTGCTGCTTGAGCGGGGCGCCGACCTGGACGCGGGCTGGCAGGCGTGGCGGCTGGGGATGGTGCCGAACCGGCATGCACGGGAGGTGATGGGGGTCTCGGTGGCGGCTCAGTCTTCGTAGGGGGCTACGAGAGTCTTCGCAGAGGTCGCCGAGTGTCTTCGCAGGGTCGACGAGGCGCAGCGGCCGGCGGACGCGCTCCCCTACGTCCGCCGGAAAGTCCGGGCCCGGCACGTGGTACCGGGCCCGGGCGCCGGCTCAGCCCTTCGCAGGCGAGGCCTTGCTGTCCGAGTCGCCGCCCTCACCGGAGTCGCCCCGCTCGGACGTCTCCTTGAAGTCGACCTTCCCCATATGCCGGTTCATCGACTTCATGAGGCCCCACACCGCGAGAGCCATCACCGCGAACACGATGAAGCCGAGGACACCAGGGGTCACCTTGTCCTCGTCGACCTCTTTCGCGAGAGAGACGAGATGTGTCATTGCCAGGCTTGCGCTTGCGCTCATGTCAGGCATTGTCGCGGATGCCCGCAAAGAGGTCGTCCTCGGGGAGGGACGTATCCACGAGAGACTTCGCGAGCTCGTACTCCTCCGTCGGCCAGACCTCCTTCTGGAGCTCCATCGGCACGCGGAACCAGCCCCCGTCGGGATCGATCTGCGTGGCATGCGCGATCAGCGCCTTGTCGCGGATCTCGTAGAAGTCGCCGCACGGAACATGCGTGGTCAGGGTCCGCTCGACGCGCATGAACTCGTCCCAGCGCTTGAGCCAGTCCCCGTACGGGGACTCCAGGCCGCGCTCCAGCATGGCGTTGTGCAGGGCCTCGGTGCGCGGGCGGTTGAAGCCCTGGTTGTAGTAGAGCTTCTGCGGCTGATAGGCCGGGCCGAACTCCGACTCCGGGTACGTCTCGGTGTCCGCCGCGCCCTCGAACGCCACCATCGAGATCTTGTGGGTCATGATGTGGTCGGGGTGCGGGTAGCCGCCGTTCTCGTCGTAGGTGGTGATCACCTGCGGACGGAAGGAGCGGATCTTGCGGACCAGCTCACCCGCCGCCTTGTCGACGTCCTCCAGGGCGAAGCAGCCCTCGGGGAGGGGAGGCAGCGGGTCGCCCTCCGGGAGGCCGGAGTCCACGAAGCCGAGCCACTCCTGCTTGACGCCGAGGATCTCGCGGGCCTCGTCCATCTCCTTCTTGCGTACCTCGTGGATGTGCTCCTCGACGTACTTGTCACCCTTCAGCTTCGGATTGAGGATGGAGCCGCGCTCCCCGCCCGTGCAGGTCACGACCAGCACGTCCACCCCCTCGGACACGTACTTGGCCATGGTGGCCGCGCCCTTCGACGACTCGTCGTCGGGGTGCGCGTGCACGGCCATCAGTCGCAGCTGGTCAGTCAAGACACAATCCTCGTAAGTCGGCGCCCCGTGGGAAACGGTGCGATCGGCGGCTTCTATAGTGACCGAACCGGGGGGCGAAAAATTCCGGGGCCCAGTCCTCTGCGCCCCCGCAGAGAGGACGATCATGAGTACGGCGAGCACGCAGCTGCCCGAGGGCCGGTACGGCCGCTCCGCGGACGAGCGCGCCGATCGCAAGCTCAAGATCGTCGGTAGCGTCCTGGGCACGGCCCTGGTCGTCCTCATCGGCTGGTTCGCGTACTACTACGTGGCCGGCAACAAGATCAGCGCCGAAGTGATCACCTTCGAGACCTCCGGCACGGCGGTGCAGGTGCACTTGGAGGTGCGCAAGGACGCGGACGCCAAGGGCTACTGCACCGTGCGCTCGCAGGCCGAGGACGGCGCCGAGGTGGGCCGCGCGGACTTCCGTTTCGACCAGGACGCCTCACGCATCGACAAGGTCGTCACTCTGCGCACGACCAGCCGGGGCACCACCGCGGAGCTGCTCGGCTGCCACGCCGACTGAGCCTGGCGCGCCGGACGCGCCGCGAACCCGGGGCCACGGGGCCACGGGCGCGCCGAGAACCGGGTCCCCCGGGCGCGTGGTGGCCGGATCCGCGCCCCCAACGCCCGCGGTCACTCCTTGGAAACGGGGCGCTGACCTGCGTTGACGCAAATCTGATGGCTTATGTCCTCCCCCTTCCGTCGCTGAATTGTTAGGCTCGTGGTTTCGCCCACCTATGAAGGAACATTCTTCTGGGTAGGGCGATGCTTTGTATTCCCAGTACCGACGAGGAGCACCTGTGACCCAGACCAGCGAGAACGTCACCTGGCTGACCCAGGAGGCGTACAACCAGCTGAAGGCCGAGCTGGAGTACCTGTCTGGTCCTGCGCGCACGGAGATTGCCGCCAAGATCGCGGCCGCGCGCGAGGAGGGCGACCTGCGCGAGAACGGCGGGTACCACGCGGCCAAGGAGGAGCAGGGCAAGCAGGAGCTCCGGGTGCGCCAGCTGACCCAGCTCCTCGAGAACGCGAAGGTCGGCGAGGCTCCGGCGGCGGACGGCGCGGTCGCGCCCGGCATGGTCGTCACCATCGCTTTCGACGGTGACGAGGACGACACGCTGACGTTCCTGCTCGCCTCGCGCGAGTACGCGAGCTCGGACATCGAGACGTACTCGCCGCAGTCCCCGCTGGGCTCCGGCGTGAACGGCAAGAAGGTCGGCGAGGACGCCGAGTACGAACTGCCCAACGGCAAGTTCGCCTCGGTGAAGATCCTCGAGGCCAAGCCGTACGCGGCCTGAGCTCACGCCCGAGTCCACGCGATCCGGTGCGCCCGGTGCGCCCGTTCCGCCTGGACCGAGCCCGGCCGACGCAGCACCTCCGGCATGCCCCGGCGTTCCCACGCCGGGGCGCAGCCATGTCCGCGCACCTGCGTCGGCTTGCCGAATATTGATTCTCTGCAAGCCCTTGAGGCCAGCCGAGAAGTTTTTCCTCAAATAAAGCTCAAGTGACTCAATTTGCCGCCCGTGCGGCCACTTCTTCCAAGGCTTCCCGGACGCGAACTTTCCCCCCTACAGTGCTACGTGAAGTTGCATGAAAACGGGGAAGGAGTCCATCACTGTGACGAACCAGGAGGCGGAGCGTGACTATCTTCGCAGCCCCCTTCACAGGTCCGGAGAAATGCACTGCCCGTGCGAACTCGCAGTTCACCCCGCCGGACACGAACCGGCGTTCAACGAGCTGACAGACCGCGAGAGGCAGGTACTCATACTCCTTGGCGGAGGCCTGCCCAACCGCGCCCTTGCCCGGCAATTGGGCATCGCGGAGCGCACCGTCAAGGCTCACGTCGCGCACATCGTCGGAAAGTTGGGATTGCGGACTCGCCTTGAGGCTGCCGTTATCTCCAATGTCTACCATAACCAGATATGCCCGGACCTGCATTTGAGGGACGGCTAGAGAGCCGGCGATTCAAGTGCTGAAGTAAAGGGCGAAAGTCGGCCGCCGTCGGCAGGTCCACCACCATCGCCGACGGCGGCCACCCCCGGCACCGGACCGGTCATTTCCGCACCGCCGCGAGCGCGGCCCATCCGAACTCCCGACGTGGAAAAGAAGAAATCGCCGCCGCGCTCATTCCCGAGCGACTGTTGCCTCTTCGGGCAATGCACCAAGGTCCAATAGCGGCGGACAGGGGCGGCAGGAAGGATGGCATGTGCAGGCCAAACCGCCTGTTCCGCCCCGGAAGGAGTCAGCCCAGTGCGCACAAAGCGCTCCGTCGCGGCCACCATCGCGACCCTTGCCCTGCTCGCCGGCAGTGCCGCCACGGCGAGTGCGACCGACGTCTCCCCGGCTGCTTCGAAGGACGTCAGCGTCCATGCCGTGAAGCTGACCCCGAAGCCGCCCAAGAGGAAGAACGGGCGAGTCTACGCCCGGGCGAAGATCACGGGCACGATGCCGAAGGGCGCCAAGACCTGCGTCTCACTGCTGCAGGCGCACCCGTACACCCCCGACGTCCAGGTCGCCAACGCCTGCACCAAGCGACGCACCGGCTGGGTGTGGACGTCGGTCGAGCTGGCCGGCTGCGGCTCGTACAAGTCGCTGTCGTTCTACAAGTACGAGGGCAAGACACGGCAGTTCAAGCGCTCCACCAGCAACGTGCACTGCTCCTGACGGCGGTCGCTGACCTGACGTGGACGTGACGTGGACGACGACGTGCTCCCGGTGCACATCGTGCACCGGGAGCACGTCGTCCTTGCGGGACGCCCGGCCGTTCGTCAGGCCGTCGCCGAGCGGTACTTGCGCACGGCCAGGGTGCGGAAGACCACGATGATCAGGACGGACCAGAGGATCGAGGCCAGGACCGGCTGCTCCATCGGCCAGGCCCCGGTGAGCGACTTGGGCTGGCTCGCGATGGTGTTGCCGAAGAGCTGCCTGGCCGCCGCCACGGTGGCGCTGAAGGGGTTCCACTCCGCGATGTGCTGCAGGAACGTGGGCATGCCCTTGACCGGCACGAAGGCGTTCGAGATGAACGTCAGCGGGAACAGCCAGATCAGGCCGCCCGACGTGGCCGCCTCCGGGGTACGCACCGAGAGTCCTATGAGCGCGCCGATCCACGAGAACGCGTAGCCGAGCAGGAGCAGCAGGCCGAAGCCGGCGAGGACCTTGCCCATGTTCTCGTGGGTCCGCCAGCCGATGAGCAGGGCGACGACCGCGAGCACGACGAGGGTGAGCGCGGTCTGCACCAGGTCGGCGAGGGTGCGGCCGGTGAGCACCGCGCCGCGCGCCATCGGCAGCGACCGGAAGCGGTCGATGAGGCCCTTGTGCATGTCGTCCGCGATGCCCGCGCCCGCACCCGCGGTGGCGAAGGTGACGGTCTGCGCGAAGATGCCCGCCATGAGGAACTCGCGGTAGGGCCCGGCGCTGCCTTCGGGAGCGCCGGGGATGTCGATGGAGCCGCCGAACACGTACGTGAAGAGGACCACGAACATGATCGGCTGGATGAGTCCGAAGATCACCATCTCGGGGATGCGGCTCATCCGGATCAGATTGCGCTTGGCGACGACGAGGGAGTCCCGTACGGACTGGCCGAGGGAACCCCCCGGCTGTACGCCCCGCACCGCGTCGGTGACGGCACTCATGAAGCGGTCTCCTTCTTGGCCTTGGCCTTGCGGCCCTTCGCGTCCTGCACGACGCCGTTCTCCTCGTCCGCCGCATCGGCGTGGTGTCCCGTCAGGGAGATGAAGACGTCGTCGAGAGTGGGGCGGCGCAGGCCGATGTCGTCGATCTCGATACCGCGGGTGTCCAGCTCGCGGATCACCTCCGCGAGGAGCTTCGCGCCGCCGGCGACGGGCACGGTCAGCTTGCGCGTGTGTTCCTCGACGCTGGTCTCGCCCTTGCCGAAGCCGCGCAGTACCTCCGAGGCGGTCGCTATGTGCTCGCGCTCGTGCACGACGACCTCGACGCGCTCGCCGCCGGTCCGCGCCTTGAGTTGGTCGGAGGTGCCGCGGGCGATGACGCGGCCGTGGTCGACGACGCAGATGTCGTGGGCGAGATGGTCGGCCTCTTCGAGGTACTGGGTGGTCAGCAGCAGTGTCGTGCCGCCGGAGACGAGCTGCTTGATGACCTCCCACAGCTGCTGGCGGTTGCGCGGGTCGAGGCCGGTCGTCGGCTCGTCCATGAACATGACCGGCGGCGAGACGACGAGCGCCGCCGCGAGGTCCAGTCGGCGGCGCATACCGCCGGAGTACGTCTTGGCCGTGCGGTCGGCGGCGTCGGCGAGGTTGAACTGCTCGAGCAGCTCGTCCGCCCGCGCCTTCGCGTCCTTCGCCCGCATCTGATACAGCCGGCCGACCATCTGGAGGTTCTCGCGGCCGGTCAGATACTCGTCCACCGCGGCGAACTGGCCGGACAGGCCGATCGAGCGCCGCACCTCGTTGGGGTGCTTGAGCACATCTATGCCCGCGACGATCGCCTTGCCCCGATCGGGCTGCAGCAGGGTCGTGAGGCATCGCACCGTGGTGGTCTTGCCCGCGCCGTTCGGGCCGAGCAGGCCCAGGACGGTGCCCTCCGGGACATCGAGATCGACGCCGTCCAGAGCCCTTACGTCACCGAAGGTCTTCACGAGACCTTCTGCGTAGATGGCGCCTGGCATGTGAGTTCTCCCAAGGGTTGGGTTACTACGGAAGGAGCTTGCTCTTGACCGCGGCTGTGACGGGTGACAGGTGATAGTGACAGCCGACACACCATAACGCGATGTATCGCGTTCCTCAACGGGTTTTTCCGACCTGAATCCGACAGGGCTCGACAAGACCGGGCAAGCACCGCCGACGACGCCGGTACGCGTCGGCCGTGCGCCACGTTCGTACGACGCCCGTACGTGGCGGCCGCGCCCTCAGTCGATGACCGTGTAACCCGCCTCCCGCAGCGCCAGGCCCACCTCGGCGCAGTGCGTCGGCCCCTTCGTCTCCAGGTGCAGCTCGACCTCCGCCTCCGTGAGCCCGAGCCGCGGATCGGTCCGTACGTGGCTCACGTCAAGCACGTTAGCGTCCACCACTGACAACACCCCGAGGAGCGTGGCGAGGGCGCCGGGGCGGTCCGTCAGGCGCAACCGGACCGCCAGGTAGCGGCCCCCCGCGGCCATGCCGTGCCGCAGGATGCGCTGCAGCAGCAGCGGGTCCACGTTCCCGCCGGACAGCACCGCCACGACCGGCCCCTCGAACTCCTCCGGCCTGCTCAGCAGCGCCGCGACCGGGCTCGCGCCGGCCGGCTCGACGACCAGCTTGGCCCGCTCCAGGCACAGCAGCAACGCGCTCGACAGGTCGTCCTCGGAGACCGTACGGACCTCGTCCACCAGCTCGCGGACGATCCGGAACGGCACGTCGCCGGGCCGCCCCACCTTGATGCCGTCCGCCATGGTCGCCGGGTTCTCGATCGACACCGGACGCCCGGCCGCCAGCGAGGGCGGGTACGCCGCCGCGCTCGCCGCCTGCACCCCGACGATCCGTACGTCCGGCCGCAGCGACTTCACGGCGATCGCGATGCCCGCGGCGAGCCCGCCTCCACCGATCCCGACCACGATCGTGCGCACCTCGGGGCACTGCTCCAGGATCTCCAGCCCGACCGTGCCCTGGCCCGCGATGATGTCCGCATGGTCGAAGGGATGGATGAACACGGCCCCCGTCTCGGCCGCGTACTCCTGCGCGGCGGCCAGTGTCTCGTCCACCACCGTGCCGTGCAGGCGCACCTCGGCGCCGTAGTGCCGCGTGGCGGCGACCTTGGGCAGCGGGGCGCCGGTCGGCATGAACACCGTGGAACGCACGCCGAGCAGCGAGGAGGCCAGTGCGACGCCCTGCGCGTGGTTGCCGGCGCTCGCCGCGACGACGCCCGCGGCCCGCTCCTCGGGAAGCAGCCCCGCGATCCGCACATACGCGCCGCGCAGCTTGAAGGAACCCGTCCGCTGCAGGTTCTCGCACTTGAAGTGCACCGGCGCGCCCACCAGCCGGGACAGATGCCTGCTGCCCTCCATGGCAGTCACCCGCGCCACACCCGTGAGCATCTTCTGGGCGCCCCGCACGTCGTCGAGGGTCACCGTCGGCAAGGAGTCAGCCGTGCTGTAGCTCATGACCACCAGTCTCGCAGGCCTCGCGAAGCACCATTGGTAGTGACCACGGTCCGGGACCGGTTTGCGCAGCCCCGGTACGGCCCGCGCCCCGTCCGCGTACTCTGTCCCCCAACCCAGCCCCACGCAATGAATAGAGCCCCCGGCCATGCCCACAACACCTGAAATGTCGATGGACATGACGACCGTCGGTGACACCGGTCTTCTCGAATCGCTCCAGCACGAGGTGGCGGTGTTCGCCCGCCGTGCAGAACAGACCCGCCTCGGCGGGGTCGGGCAAGTCCGCAACTCCATGGACCGAGCCGCGTATCTGCTGCTCAACCGCCTCGACAAAGAGGGCCCGATGGGCGTCAAGGCGCTCGCCGCGAGCATGGGCATCGACTCGTCGACGGTCACCCGTCAGGTCGCCCCGCTCGTCGACACCGGGCTCGTCAAGCGCACCTCGCACCCCGAGGACGGACGCGCGGTGGTGCTCCAGCTGTCGCCACGCGGACTCTCCCGTCTGGAGGAAGTCCGCTCCTCCAGGCGCCAGTTGATGGCCGAGCTCACGCAGGACTGGGCCCCGGAGGAGCGGGAGGCGTTCTGCACGCTCCTCACCCGATTCAACGTCGCGCTCTCGGCCCGGATGGCCACGCCGTCCATGGAGGAGCCGACGCCTTCCTGAACGTCGCGCACCGCGCACCACGCCCCACATACCGCCTTCCGCGCACCGCGTGCCACGCCGCCACGCCGACCGACGGCGACCACGCACCGCGCACATGGCTGCAACCGACCGTGCCCGCACAGCCGTCCGGCCGCCGAGTCCTGCCGCCGGGACTGCGTCGTGCCGAGCTCTTGACCGGGGGGCCGTGCCTGGCCTCATATGAGACCGGGCCCCTTGTAGTACACGACCAGTACGCGATCGCCCCCAGTGGTACGCCGCTGCGCTCGTCGTACGCCCGGGGCCCGGTTTCCCCGAGTCGGGAGGAGCGGTGCGAGAACGGCAGGCGTTCCAAGGCGCCCGCCGAGCCCGGGAGTTCGAGGCATTCGTCGCGGGCGCGGCAGGGCGGCTGCTGCATGCCGCCACACTGCTCACGGCGGAGCCCCCGCACGACAACCCGCGCGCGCGGCGCCTGCTCACGGCGGCCCTCGCCCATACGTACGCCATCTGGGACCGGCTGCGCGGCGAGGACCCGTACGACCGCGCCCGGCAGCAATTGGCGGTGCGCTTCGCGCGCGGGGCCTGGCACCAGTACGGCGGACTGGGCTGGGCACACCCGCGCGGCCGCCCGAACACCGGCGGCGTACTGCGCCACCTCACTCCCCAGGAGCGCCTGATCCTGGTCCTGCGGATGTACGAAGGCGTGGGCGAGGAGCAGACGGCGGCGCTGCTGGGGCTGCCCCTGGAGCGCGTACGGGCGATCTGTGCCCGCGCCATGGCGACCGCGCTGCATCCTCCGCGGGAGTCGCCGCCCGCGGTGGCGAAGGTGGCACCGTCATGAGCCCGCTCAACCGCAGGGAGGACGCCGTCCGCCGCATGCTGGAGGGCGCGCCGCCGTCCGTGCCGCCCGATCTGTACGTGGATGTGGTGCGGCGCGGCAGCCGCATGCTGCGCCGCAGGAAGGCGGCCCGGCGCCTGCTGTGGCTGCTGCTGCTCGCGGCGGCAGTCGCCTTCGTGGTGTGGGCGTCGATGGCCCGGCCGTGGGTGGAGCCGCCGTCGGAGACGACTCCACCGCTCACCGGCTGGTAGGCGTTACGAGTCGGGCACTCAGCCGAGGGCCTGTGCGAGGTCCTGGAGCAGGTCGTCGACGTTTTCGATGCCTACGGAGAGGCGTACGAGGTCGGCGGGCACCTCGAGCGCCGAGCCGGCCACGGACGCGTGGGTCATGCGCCCCGGGTGCTCGATCAGGGACTCGACGCCGCCCAGCGACTCCCCCAGCGTGAACACCTTGGCGCGGTTGCAGACCTCGACGGCCGCCTCCTCGCCGCCCTCGACCTGGAAGGAGACCATGCCGCCGAACGCCTTCATCTGCTTGGTGGCGACCTCGTGCCCCGGGTGCTCAGGGAGGCCCGGGTACAGAACGCGCGTCACGCGCGCGTGCCGGGTGAGCATCTCCGCGACCTTCTCGGCGTTCTCGCTGTGCCGGTCCATCCGTACGGCGAGCGTCTTGATTCCTCGCAGCACCAGCCAGCAGTCGAAGGGCCCCGCGACCGCGCCCATCGCGTTCTGGTGGTAGGCCAGCTCCTCGCCCAGCTCCTCGTCGTTCACGACGAGGGCACCGCCGACGACGTCCGAGTGGCCGCCCATGTACTTGGTCAGCGAGTGCACGACGATGTCAGCACCGAGCGCGAGTGGCTGCTGCAGGTAGGGGCTGGCGAAGGTGTTGTCGACGACCAGTTTGGCGCCCGCCTCGCGCGCGATCTGGGCCACGGCTGCGATGTCGGTGATGCCGAGGAGTGGGTTGGACGGCGTCTCCACCCAGACGGCCTTCGTCTTCGGCGTGAGGGCGGCCCGTACCGCCGCCGGATCGCTCGTGTCCGCGACGGACCACTCGACACCCCACCGGGAGACGACCTTCGCGAACAGACGGAAGGTACCGCCGTACGCGTCGTTGGGGATGACCACGTGGTCGCCGGGAGCGAGCAGCGTACGCAACAGGCAGTCCTCGGCCGCCAGTCCGGACGCGAACGCGAGTCCGCGGCGACCGCCCTCCAGGGCGGCGAGGTTCTCTTCCAGGGCGGTCCTGGTGGGGTTGGCGCTGCGGCTGTACTCGTAGCCGCCGCGCAGCCCGCCGACGCCGTCCTGCTTGTAGGTCGAGACCTGGTAGATCGGCGGGACGACCGCGCCGGTGAGGGGATCGGCGGTGTTCCCCGCGTGGATCGCCACGGTTTCGAAGTGCTGGCTGATGTGCCTGTCGCTCATGGGCACCGAGGGTAGTGCGCCGCGGGGATTCGTGACGGTGGATGGCGGCGGGTCGCACGGCGGGGGCGCGGGGCGGAGCGGCTGGGTGGAGCAGCTGGGCGCAGCGGCTCGGCGCAGCGGCTCGGCGCGACTGCTGGGCCCGACTGCTGGGCCGAAGCGGGCCACGAAAGCGGGCCCGAGCTGTCCGGACCATGCCAGGCACCCTCGTGGCCCTCTACGAGGCACCTTCGTGGCCCTCTACGGACCTTTGTTCGCGACCAGGTTGGCCAATTGTCGGACCCGTCTGGTTCGCTTGTGTCATGGAGATTCTCTGGGTCCTGATGGCGCTGGTCATGCTGGGCTTCGTCCTCGGGCCGATCTTGATGCGCAGGCGTGCCGGCATCCAGCAGGTCGCACCCGGCGACCCGGACGCGGCCGACCCGGCGAACTACGGCTTCCTGCGCCAGGAGGAGCTGGACATCCGTATGCCCGGCCCCGACGAGGACCTGCTGGAGGTCCTGGACCTGGTGCAGCGCAGCCAGGACTACCGTGCGGCGTCGCAGCTCCTCGCCGGCACCGAGGTGGACGGCGAGCTGCGCTGGCAGCGCGTACAGGCATTCGCGGGCGCCGCGTCGCTGGAGCTGCAGCGGCGCCCGGGCGGGGTCGCCGAGAGCCCCGGCGGGCAGTGGCTGCGGGTGTGGCGGGCCGAGAATCCCAAGGACGCCGGCGGCGCTGCGGTGCACGCGGAGTTCCTGGTGCAGCAGGCGTGGCGCACCTCGACGCCCGGGACGGACGAGTTCCGGATCATCATGGAGGAGGCCAGGGAGGCCTGCGGCGAGGCGGCGCTGCTCTCCCCCGGTGACCCGATCCCGTACATCATCGAGCTCTCCGTGGGCCGCGGGCTGGCGTACCCGCAGGCGGAGTTCGAGAAGCTCTGGCTGAAGATCCTGGACCGCGCCCCCGCGCACATGGGGGCACATCTGGCGGCGCTGCACTACTGGTGCGAGAAGTGGCACGGCTCGCGCGAGATGGCGTACGCCTTCGCGGAGGCAGCGGCGGGGCGCGCGCCGCAGGGGTCGCTGCTCGCGGCGATGCCTCTCTTCGCGGTCTTCGAGCACCTGCCGGAGGTCAACCTCGTGCGGGGCTTCTACCAGAGCGAGGTCGTCACGAAGGCGGTCCACGGCGCTCTCTACGCGGTGCACGCGGCCCGCTCCGACGACCCGATGCTCGCGCACGTCCGCCACCTCCTGGTGTTCTTCCTGGTACGCGGCGAGCGCTGGGCGGAGGCGATGAACCAGCTGGTGCATGTCGACGGCCACGTGGGGGCGCTGCCGTGGACGCTGACGCCGGACCCGGCGGCGGACTACGCGGTCTACCGGGCGCTGGCGGTGGCGGGGTACGAGGCGAACGGAGGGAGCCCCGCGACGCTGCCGCACTGAGCGAGCCGGCCTGAGCCGGCCGAACTATTTCCCGCACCGCCTACCAGAAGGTCCTGATCGACTCCGGCCACGGCACGATCACCACGGAGATACTCCCCGCCGAGGGCCGCACCTTCTATCCCGCGGAGGGATACCACCAGCAGCACCTTTCGGACACCAAAAACCCGAACGGGTACTGCGGGCTCGGCGGGACGGGGGTCAAGGTGAGTGACCCGTCCCAGACCAACAGGGGCGCTTCCTGCCCCATAGGCGTCGCCACGACCGACGGCTGAGACGCACGGCTTCAGCGGTACGGCCCTGACCACAGTGGTCGGGGCGCGGTATTGCGTACGGAGTGGTTCTCAGACTCGTCCGGGCGAAGGTGCATCCTGTCACCTCGCCAGGTACAGCGCTCTCCGGCCGAGAGGCACATGTTCCGGTGCCAGATCGCCGTGATAGTCAGGCCAGTCCTTTGCTTTCTCCATACGGCAAAGCTCAACCGGGATCGCTGGACCGTTGTTTTGCCCTTCCCCGAGTCAGCCCGCCGCCCGGGCGGGCAGCCGCCATCCAGGGCGCGGGAAGTGGCAGGTGTAGCCGTCCGGGTAACGCTCCAGGTAATCCTGGTGCTCGGGCTCGGCCTCCCAGAAGGGGCCGACCGGCTCGATCTCAGTGACGACCTTGTCCGGCCACAGCCCGGAGGCGTCCACATCCGCGATCGTGTCCTCAGCGACCCGCTTCTGCTCGTCATCCACGTAGTAGATCGCCGAGCGGTAGCTGAGGCCGATGTCGTTGCCCTGACGGTTCTTGGTGCTCGGGTCGTGGATCTGGAAGAAGAACTCCAGGATCGCGCGGAAGTCCGTCCTCTCAGGGTCGAAAAGGATCTCGATGGCCTCCGCGTGCGTGCCATGGTTACGGTACGTCGCGTTCTGCACGTCACCCCCGGTGTATCCGACCCGGGTCGCCGTCACACCCGGGAGCCGACGGATCAAGTCCTGCATCCCCCAGAAGCATCCGCCCGCCAGCACGGCCCTCTGCGTCTGCGCAGCCATTGCGGCCCCTCCAATATCTGTCAGCTCGGTCACTCGGGCTGCTCGGCTCGCACACCACCGGCTTCCCATACTCATTCCCCTCAACGCACGAGGGTTCTAAGCGATTCCGTGCCCGTCCAACCGGCCCTGCGGTTGGCCCCTGCGAGGAGTGCACCCACCGGTTGCCTCCCCACGCCGGTGCCCTGATCCGGAGACCCCCGTGGCTCACCGGTCACAGGCGTAGACCTGTGACCCGCTCACCTGCCAGCGGGCTCTGGGCTGTTCTCGGACCGGAAGGCAGCCCTCGTCACGCTCGCAGCCAAGTGACCCGTCCGAGACGAACTGGGGAGCCTCCCGCCCGACGGGCGTAGCTCCGGCTCCCGAGGCCACGGACAAGTGGCCAGTGCCGTGAGCCCAGGTGCCTGAAGAGGGCGGCCTTTCATCATCAGGCGAAGATCACGAACGCCCCGGCGGCCTCGTGGGAGACATCGCCGGGGCGGACGTACTACGGAACTGCGGGCCTACTACGGAACCGCGGAGTCAGGAACCGGTCTTGGCCGCGCGGCGGCGTCGGGTCGCGATGATGATCGTGCCACCGCCCGCGAGGAGCACCGCGGCGCCGGCCGCGAGCGGCATGGTGGCGCCGCTGCCGCCGGTCTCGGCGAGGGGCGGATTGGAGCCGTTGGGCGTCGGCGCGGCCGGCGGGGTGGACGACTCGGACTCGGAGGGGGTCGGGCTCGACGGAGTCTCGGAGGCGGGCGGGGGCGTCTCGGATGCCGGGGTGGTCGGCGTCGGCGGCTGGGAGGGCTCGGGGGCCGTCGGGGTCGGGGTGCCCGGCGTTTCGGACGGCTGTTGCGTGCAGTCCTTCGTGCCGCCGTTCCATGCGGCGATCAGCTTGTCTTTGATGACCGGGCGGTCCGGGCCCTTGGGCAGGTCGCCGTGCTCGAAACCGTCGTTCGCGTCGAAGTGGCCGTCGAACTTGACCGCGCCGCGGTACAGGTCGATCTGCGCGAAGCAGCCCGCGTCCGGCACCGCGATGTCGAGGGAGCCGGTGGCGCCCGGCTTGACCGTCACGCTGTCGAAGTCGTGGAAGACCTGCAGGCCGGAGGTCTTGAAGGTGGCTCCGTGGGCGCGGTACGCGGCGAGCGAGGCGGTGCAGGTGGTGGCGTCACCGGCGGCACGGACCGTGACGTGGACCTTGCCGTCGTCGCTGGGCTTGAGGTTCTGGTCGTCGACCTTGACCGAGTCGTAGAAGTTGGTCCCGTCGAGGGAGAACTGGCAGCGATCGGTCTCAGTCTTCGTGCCCGCGCCTGTGCCGGGCTTGTAGCCGTCGCCGGACTTCCAGCCGTCGCCGCCGGGTGTACCGGTGGCCCAGGCGCCGGTGGCAGAGGCGGCGCAGAGGGTGATTGCTGCGGCGCCCGTCCCCAGCAGTCGTCGCAGGGTGACACGTCTCGCTATGGACATGCGGATCCCATTCTTGGCTTGTACAGGACCCGGGTGACGGCAGCAGGGCAGCACGCGGCGGCCGGCCGTACCGGGGTGAGTGGTCGAAGACTCACTGGGCTCATTGGTCACATGCGCCACAGTGAGACCACATGGTGGATCTCCTGCCCGGACACTGTCAACCTGCGGCAATACACAGGGAGTTCACACGCCATCACATTTCCGCCACAGAGGGAATGATCTGGTCCGCCGCGCAACCGCGCACGCCGGGCCGAGCCTGAGATGCCCGTTCAGCGTCTTCCGTGGTGGTCGTATCCCCGCCGGGGGAGGCGGATGTCAGGGGTAGGCAGTGGTGCGGGCGACGTGGGTATGCCGGGGAGACGCGCCGGCGAACCGCTTCCAGTTCGTCGCCGACCACCAGCGCCGCTTCGGCGTGAAGCGGCTGTGCGCCATCCTCGGTACGAAAGCCGGTCAGGAGACCGTCCTGGCTGTTGAGTCACGCGCGACGGCTTCGAGTGGGCGTTGCGCCACGCGTGCCTGTCGAGCTACGTGCTCGGGGTGCACCCCGACCGCGCCACCTGGCAGCGTCAGCTGAAGCGCGCGCCCACTCGCATCCGGTGGGACCCCGAGCGCGACCTGCACCTTCAAGCCCTGCCGAACCGCTCCCTGCAACTCGGTCTCTCCGGTGAGGCCGTACGGCGCTACGCGGATGAGTGGACGGTCCCCATGAGCGATGTGACCCCACTCTGGCTGCACCCGCCGGCGCAGTAACGCTCGCGTCGGCGGGTGTCGGCGATGGCGAACAGTGCGACCAGCAGAAGAAACGCCCTGGCACGGTCGTAGAACGGCAGGTCGGACATGTTCAGCCGCCATCTGGTCAGCATCACGGCCGGCGTGTAGGCCGGGCGTAGCCCGGAGCGCGCAATGGCGTTCTCAGCATCTGACTCCACGGCGCGGGCCTGCATGCAGAACTGCACCAACTCCGTCAGGACCAGACGCTGTTCGCTCCGCGAGAGCGGCGAACCAGGCCGCGCCTTCCGGCACTGGTCGAATCCCCTGGGCAAGCTCGTTGAGGATGACCTGACGCTCGTGCACGTTCCCCCTCCGGCGAGGCAGCGCTTGAATCTCCGCCCTCCCCGGTTGACCAGGCAAGGCGAAGGACCGATGCGTGGATCATGGCAGGGTGACGAAGTGGACCAGGAAATCAGCTCCGTTTGAGCGCCCGGAGAGCGAAACGGAACTCTCGGCCTATCAGCGAGCTCTGCGGGATCGGCTTCTCGCGGCCCCGGTGCTTCCCGCACCTGAGCCCTGGCATCTGGTCTTCAAGTCCTGCGCCGCCGTCGGTGGGCTTCTCGGCATTGGCTTCGCGTCGCACCCCGACAGCGGCAACGACCTGGTGATGGTCGTCTCGCATGACGGCCACGGCCTCTTCGATGCCGTTACCGGGGAGAAGATCGCCCGGAACCGGGACCCCGATCCTGAGGACAGCACCCCCGATAGCGCTGCCGATCTGTCGTGCCCAGGGTTGGGGCCGATCGCCGACAGCAGGGTTCATATCGCCGGGCTCTTCGGTGGAGGGCTCCACACCACCACCGCTGACGGCTGGACTCTGGAGGTCGTCACCCCGGCCTGGCCGAATGACCGTGTCCTGCTCTCCCGTGACGGCGGACTGCCTCACAGCGGTCCGTATGGAAAGCAGTGGTGGCATGTCTTCCACTCCGACTACTCCGAACTCCGAACCGCCGGCTTCTCCCCCTCCGGGCAAACCCTCGCCGTCGCGACAAGCAGTGATCTGACTCTGTGGACACGCCACACCGCCCACACCCGCGGGCAGCATCGCCCCTGCGCCGGAAGCCACTGAGGGGTAGTCGCCGCTGGCGGGCCGGGAATTCAGTTGCCTCGCGTCACCCCGAGCTGGCTAGATTCTCCACATGGCGGACATTCAGGGCTCATACGATGATCTGTTCACTGCCGTGCCCAGCGCGCTGGCGGCATTGCTGGACGAGGGAGACGCCGGTGGCTCGGCGGCCGTCTTCGTGGATGGCCGGCCGGTGGTGGACGTCTGGGGCGGATTCACCGACGCCGACCGTACGATCCCGTGGCAGCGCGAAACGATCGTCAACGTCTGGTCCGTCACCAAGACAATGACCGCGCTGTGCGCCCTGGTTCTCGCCGACCGTGGCGAACTCGACCTGGCCGCGCCGGTCGCCCGGTACTGGCCGGAGTTCGCCGCGGCGGGCAAAGAGAAGGTGCTGGTACGCCACCTGCTCGCGCACACGGCCGGCCTGCCCGACTGGGACGGGCCGGTGGCGGAGCTGTACGACTGGACGTCCGCCACGGCACGACTGGCCGCGCAGGCTCCGCAATGGGAGCCGGGCAGCGAGGCCGGATACCACTCGCTCACCCAGGGATTCCTCGTGGGCGAGGTCGTACGCCGCATCACCGGCCGGACTCTGGGCGCGTTCTTCGCCGACGAGGTCGCCGGCCCGCTGGGCGCGGACTTCCACATCGGCCTGCCCGCCGAGCACGACCACCGGGTGGCGCTCACGATCCCGCCACAGTCCCGGGACGACGGCTACACCGCGAGTGCCCCCGCCGGCGGCGCGGCTCCTGCCGCCGGGACCCCGATACGGGTCCACGACGGGAACAGCGTGGCCTGGCGCCGTGCGCAAATCCCTGCGGCGAACGGTCTCGGCAACGCCCGCTCGGTCGCCCTCGTCCAGTCCGTGATGGCCTGCGGAGGATCGGTGCGGGGGACGCGGCTGCTGTCGCAGGCGGGTTGTGACCGTGCCCGGGAGGAGCAGTTCCACGGCGATGACCGCGTCCTGGGCATGCCGATGCGCTGGGGTCTGGGCTACGGACTCTTCGGCAACACCTACGGGTGGGGCGGTTGGGGCGGCTCACTGGTCGTGATCGATCCTGACGCCCGTATGGCAGTGGCGTACGTGACACATCAGATGCGCGAACCCGCGGACGACAGTCGGGGACTGGAGATCGTCACGGCGGCGTATGACGGGCTCACGGGTCTGCGCGGGTGAGCCCTGGCGTCACACCGACGACGCTCCAAGCGCTGTGGCGGTCCCGACGATCGTCGGGACCGCCCATCGCCCACACCTTCCGCGGTACGTACGCGGACCACTGGGTGCGCTTCCACAGCCTCCCCGGCTCGAAGCGCTACCCGGAGTCCGAGGACGAGTACGCGATCGTGCTGGACCGGTACAACACGATCCTCGACGAACTGTTCGCGGGCGCGGAGGTGTTCGTGGTGACCATGGACTGGTCGACCACGCCGACCGGGCCCGCCGGCTACCCGACACCACGACAGACACTGCATCCCGACGGCATCCGCTGGTGGACCGAGTCGGACCAGGACGACCCCGACCCGGAGTTCCACACCCACACACGTCTCTACGCCGACCGGCGGCCATGGCTACGCGGCTGCGTCGATGAACTGCTGCGCGCCGTAGCGGACGAGGCACTCGTCGAAGTGTTCTTCACAGACACGGAACTTCGACGCATCCACCACCCGTACGACGGCGGCGCGGACGTCATCCTCGCCACGCCCGCGGAACGAGACCAACTCCGCGACCAGCACACCGAATGGCTCTCCAGCCACCCGGCCGGTCTCTGACAAAGGAGGCGGGACACTGGCGACTCACACGCCGTACAACTCGGCGCGGATCCGCTGGGTGGCCCTCGCGGCGAGCGAGACGGCGGTACCCCTGTCGCCACCGGCGTTGACGATGGCGAGCACGCCGCCGACGCGCACGTCGACGGCGTACGACGGGCTGCCGTCGTACTCGTCGCCGCCGGTGACTCGCAAGATGTCCAGCATCGCTTCGTCGCCGAGAGCGGCGATTTCCTGGGTCTCGTGGTGCTCCTGAACGGGGGCGGCCTCCGTGTCGACGGTGACCTCGGGACAGAGCTCACGGAGTCGGCGCTGGATCTCCAGATAGCGCGCGGTCCTCGCGGCGGGCATCGACACCAACTGGACGGTGATCACTTGAGCGTCCTCAGTATCAGGTCCGAAGCGCACGGTCTGCATGGCGCTGGCGCCGTCGACGCCGTTCTGCTCCTCAACCAGGTCCTCCGCGGGCTCGCACCCGCCCCAGTCGCCATGCCCGTACGGGCCGAAGGGCCCCAGATCAGTCGCGGCCACCCTGGCGCGCTCGCCGAACGCCTCGGCGGGCAGGAGCGCGGCCTTCAGCCTGGCTTCGGTGAAGACCCGGTCCGGGTCGGCCTCGCCGTCGACCCCGGGCGCTGTGGAGGGGGTCCCCGACGGGTCCTCCGACGCGGCGGGGCGCCCCGCGTCAGATGGTGCCACCGTGCTGCCACAACCGGTGAGAAGGGTCGTCAGCGTAACGGCGCAAGCCGCGATTCCTGCGTGTATGGCCGCTCGCACGACGTCTTCCCCTGGTTCGATGAATTATTTCGGCTTATAGCCTAGGAGTGCGCCGAGAACCTTGAAAGACAGGATGTAGGCGTATGACATTCCGCTGACAGGACCGATCAGCCCATACCTTATCGACCCTGGGTAAAAGCTCAACTGCCCATGCTGAATGGCCTGTTGCAAGTAACGTCGTCGGTATGAGTCATGAAGTCCGTATAGACCGCGCCCCCGCTCCCGGGGGCGGCATCCAGATCACGGTCAGTCTTTCTCCCATGGTTTTGGCGAAACTCCAAACGGAGGACTCCTGGACGGAAGAGATCAGCGAAGGCCAGGTCACCGGGGACGGGCCGGCCATCAGCCAGATCGAGTTCAGGGTTTCGTAAGCCTCGTTCCCATACGGCTTCCGTGTCGTCCGGGAAGAACGCCGGCGGGAACAGGGCTTGGATCGCGTACTCAGGCCAACGCGAAGGATCTCGACGACGCTGCCTCATCAGTTGGGCGAGGGCCGCAGCAAGACGAGCTTCGGAAAGCAGCCGCCAAACAGCCGTACCGCGCACAGGCGATACCGGAGCGCGATACGGAGGGCGCAGTCCGTCCGGTTGACCGTCGTCGCATGTACCTTCACAAGAACGTCGTGGTCTCCGATCGAGGGCATGCCCACCTCGGCGATCCGGACCACGGCCGGTGGCCCGTACCGGCTGTACACCGCGGCCTTCATGCGCGAACCCCAGCGGCAATACTCCGTGCCGAAGCCCGGGTCACGGGCCGGCATTCGGTTCGCTGGGACATGGGCCGCTCATGACCTTCGTGACAAAGGCGGCCAGCTCTGCCCGCAGCCGCTCACGGGGCATGTTCTGCCGGTCGACCAGATGGTCGACGAGGTCGGCGCGGACTGCCGCAAGCAGCGCGTGCGCGGCGAAGTCACTGCCGGTGAACTCTGAAAGCTGCTCCAGGACGCCTCGGAGCGTGTCGTGCCACCAGCCGTAGTGCTCTGCACGGTACGGGCTGTCGGTTCCCGCCTCCTCCAGCGCCAGTGCGAGATGCCGGTGGTCGAGCTTGAAGCACAGGATGGCGTCGAGCATGGCCGGAACCCGCTGGAGCGGCGGAGTGCCGGGCCCGAGGGGGTGGGGGCCGTCCGTGATGGCCCGGCGAATCGGTTCGAGCCGGGATTCGTAGAGCGCGTAGATCAGGCCGGTGCGGTCTCCGAAGCCGCGGAAGAGAGTCCCCTTGCCGACACCGGCCTCGGCCGCGATGTCAGCCATGGTCACGTGCTCGGGCCTGTCGCAGCCGACGAACAGCCGGTCGGCTGCTGCGAGTACGGCTTCTCGGTTGCGTACGGCGTCCGCACGGGGCTTGCGCTCGGGCACCGGGTACCTCCAGTTTGCATAAGCGGACCACCGGTCCGTATATTGAGCCAAGCGGACCAAGGGTCCGCATCGCGTTCGATCGTATCGGAGGTGCCTCCATGACCACACCTACGCAGCCGGCGGACCTGTACCGCCACGGCCTGCAGCTGCTGCTCGACAAGAACATCCCCGCCTGGGCCGATCTGTGGGACGACGACGGCGTCCTCGAGTTCCCCTTCGCGCCCGACGGGTGGCCGAAACGACTGGAAGGCAAGGCCGCCGTCTCCGATTACATGCGCCACTACCCCGACCACATCGACCTCCACGACTTCCCCGACCTGAAGATCCATCAGACCGGCGATCCCGAGACGATCGTGGTGGAAATGCGCGGGGTGGGGCGGCTGGTGAGGAGCGGAGACCCCTATGAAATGGGCTACGTCGCCGTGGTGACGGTCACGAACGGATTCATCACCCACTACCGCGACTACTGGAACCCGCTGGGCCTCCCCCGGAACGGCGCGGCCGACTTCGCGCGGAGGGACCGATGACCGCTTCCATCACCACCCTGGTCCTCGGAGCCACCGGTACCACCGGGAGCCGCGTGGCGTCCCGCCTCGCCGCACGAGGGCACCTGGTCAAGGCCGCCGGCCGACGCGCCACGCCCGTCGATGGCGCGGAAGCCGTCCGCTTCGACTGGTATGACCCGGCAACGTACGAGGAGGCCCTGAGCGGCGCGGACCGCGTCTACCTCATCCCACCCCTGGACTCTGCGGCACCGGCCGGCATCATGCTGCCCTTCCTGGAACAGGCCCGTGCCTCCGGCGTACGCCGCGCCGTACTGCTCAGCTCGTCGGCGGTTCCTGCCGGGGGCCCGGCCGTCGGACAGGTTCACCGGGCTCTTCCTGCCTTGTTCGACCAGTGGGCGGTACTGCGGCCGTCATGGTTCATGCAGAACTTCACCGGCGACCACCTGCACGCCAGGAGTATCCGCGCGGAGGGGGCGATCATGACCGCGGCGGGAGAGGGGCGTGTTGCCTTCGTCGACGCCGACGACATCGCGGCCGTCGCCGTGCACGCGCTGACCGATGTCCAGGCCCCCAACGCCGACTTGGTCATCACCGGTCCGGAGGCGCTGAGTCACACCGACGTCGCGACCATCCTCACCGAGGTGACCGGGCGGAAAGTCATCCATCGGCAGTTGACGTACGAGCAGATGCGCGATCACTTGGCTTCAACAATGCCGCCTGAATACGCCGCCATGCTCGCCGGCATGGACCGCGCGAACGCCGAAGGAGCCGAGGACCGCACCACCGACACTGTCCAACGCTTCACCGGCCGTCGGCCGCGGAGCTTCCGCGCGCACGCGGAACGAACGACGCGACAGCCGACCAGCACACTCAAGGCGGCCGACTGAGGTCGCGGCACCGTGCGCCGCGGCGTACCGTCCTCTCGGCCGGGGCCGAGGCCGGGGCCGGGCCGGGCCGCGGGAAAAGGGCTGTGAACGCGGCTTGACATGGATCAAGCCGCCGTTGCTGTGGGGAACCGGCAGATGCGCTCAGGCCCGGTACACCAGCAGGTACCGCCAGAACAGCAGGCGACGCACGGATGAGCCGGGCAGGAGTCGGGCGGATTCGGCGCGGGTCGCGGCGTACGTCAGCGGGGGCGGCCAAACCAGCGGGACCTGAACCGCCGGGGTGGGCCGGCGCTTGTCCAGCAGCCGGTTCGCCCTGAGGAGGGACCGAGCCGGCAGGGCCACAGGAAGTCGGTCGCCGTCCTGACCGGACAGAGCCCCAGCACTGCCAGGACTCCGCCCGGTGCGAGGGCCTTCCTCAAGGTCAGCACCGTGTCGAACGGCATGTGGTGCAGACTGGCGATGCATGAGATGAAGTCGTAGCGGGAGTCCGGCAGTTGCTCCTCCCGCACGTCGGCCTGACGGTACCGGGGGCCGCCGCCCGCCGCTTGCGCCGCCGCGACGACGTCCGCACTGGCATCCACCCCCTCAACATCCAGCCCTCGCTCCGCCAGCAGCCGCGCGAACCGCCCCGTCCCACACCCGACGTCGAGAGCCGACTCATCGCGCCGACGCCCGCCAGGGCCTGTTTCAGGCGGCGGGCCTGGACTCGGCCGGGCGTCGCCGGAGCGTCGGCGTGGTGAGCGGGGGCGCAGTCCAGGCGCCGTCCGGGGGGTAGACGTCGGTTCCGGGTGACACGATTTCGTCGATCCGGTCGAGTACGGCGTCGGTCAGCATCACGGACGTGCCCTTGAGCGTGCTGCGCAGTTGCTCCATCGTGCGCGGGCCGATGATCACCGACGTGACGGCTGGATGCGCGAGCGGGAAGGCGATGGCCAACTCCGGCAGCGAGCAGCCCACTTCCTCGGCCACGGCAACGAGTTGCTCGACCACCTCCAGCTTCGCGGCGGTGCGCGGCGCGGAGGGATCGAAGCGGTCCGGGTTCAGGGTGGGACGTCCGCTGCTCAGATCGAGGGCCTGGCCCTTCCGGTAGCGGCCGGTCAGGAACCCCGAGGCCAGCGGGCTCCACGTCAGCACCCCCATACCCAGGCGCTGCGCCGCCGGCAGCACATCCTTCTCGACGCCTCGGGCCAGCAGCGAGTAGGGCGGCTGCTCGGTGCGGAACCGCTGGAGCCCGCGGCGATCGGCCACGTGGTACGCCTCCACGATCTGGTCCGCGGGGAACGTGGAGCAGCCGAACGCTCTGATCTTGCCCTGCCGTACGAGATCGGTCAGGGCGGAGAGCGTCTCCTCGATGTCGGTCGTGTGGTCCGGCCGGTGCACCTGGTACAGGTCGATCCAGTCCGTCCCCAGCCGCCGCAGGCTGTCCTCCACCTCCCGGACGATCCAACGCCGCGAGTTGCCGCCGCGGTTGGGGCCGTCGCCCATGGAGAAGTGGACCTTTGTCGCAAGCACCACGTCGTCGCGGCGGCCCTTCAGCGCCTTGCCGACGATGGTCTCCGACTCTCCGGCCGAGTACATGTCGGCCGTGTCGACGAAGTTGATCCCCTCGTCGAACGCGGCGTGGATGATGCGGACGCACTCGTCGTGGTCGGCATTGCCGACGAAACCGAACATCATGGTGCCGAGGCAGTAGGGGCTGACCTCGATGCCGGTCCCGCCCAGAACGCGGTGGCGCATGCAACTCTCCTTGGACGTCGTCCTGTTGGGATTGCCGCGACCTTACGAGTTGGAGTCCGCTCCAGGGCAAGCATCGCCGGCCCACGCTTGCCTGTCGGCTCGGCCGATACGCCGGCGCGACCCGTCGACGAGATCGGGGCCCGCGCGCGGGCGTCAGATCCACGGCGGCAGTGCCGGCAGGTCGTCCGTCGTGTCGAGGCGGGCGCCGGACGTCCGGCCGGCCGGCCACGCGAGGAGGTCGGCGGCTGGCCGACGGCCAGGTCGACGTGGTGCAGTTCGAGTTCGCGCGGCCGGATCACCAGGATGCGGCGCGGGGTGCACAGCTCCCCTGTGAAGGGCCTGATCGTGGCGTTCCAGGCAGGCGCGGGCAGTTCCTCGACGGTCCGCTGGAAGTGCGTCGCGGTGTCCCGTACGTCCGTCACCAGGTCGGCGGCCGGGCGGTGGGCGCCCGGCCTCGATCTCGGCGTCGCGGGCCCGCCGGTTCGTGTACTGCGGTGTCTCCACCCGTACGCGCCCGCTCCAGGAGGCGTTCCAGCGCCGGCACCTGGCGTGCCAGGTGGCTCAGGAGTCCGTCAGTCGTTGTACGCCGCCGATTGGTGACTTTCGACGCCACGGAGGACGCCCGTGCCAAGCGGCCCGTGGGTGACAAGTCGCGGCCTTCCTCCCCCCGTGCGAGTCTGAGTTCATGATCGGGCGGTCAGCTTGGCCGGGTGCCGAGTGCCGTCGTCCTGTTCCCGCTGATCCGGTGGGTGTGTGCGGTGGCTCGGCCTGCCTGCCTCGCGGGCGGTCGCCTCACCCAGCCGCCGGAACGGGGCCCGTTGGCTCATGTGGGTGAATGCTCTGGCCGGGTGCCCGTCGGGCGGGACGCTCGAAAGGAGGTGCGCCCCCCATGATTCCTGTCACCCCGTCACCTGTGCGTATCGAGGCGACTCTCGAGCCTCGGCTGTCCAGATGGCTCTGGCTGGTGAAGTGGCTCCTCGCCATCCCGCACTACATCGTGCTGTGCTTCCTGTGGTTCGCGTTCGTCCTGGTGACGATCGTCGCGTTCTTCGCCATCCTGTTCACCGCCCGGTATCCGCGGGCCCTCTTCGACTTCAATGTCGGCGTACTGCGCTGGAACTGGCGTGTCAGTTACTACGCCCACACGGCCCTCGGCACCGACCGGTACCCGCCTTTCACCCTCGCGGACGTACCGGACTATCCGGCGCACTTCGACGTCGTCTACCCCGAGCGCCTCTCCCGCGGTCTCGTGCTGGTGAAGTGGTGGCTGCTGGCGATCCCGCAGTACATCGTCGTCGGGATGTTCGTCGGGGGCTGGGGCTCGAACGAGAACGGCTGGCGCGGCGGCGGCCTGATTCCCTTCCTCTCCCTGGTCGCCGTGGTCATCCTGGCGGTCACCGCCCACTACCCGGGGCACCTCTTCAACTTCCTGCTGGGTCTCGCCCGCTGGGTCGCACGCGTCACCGCCTATGCCGCGTTGATGACCGATCAGTACCCGCCGTTCCGACTCGACATGGGCGGACTGGACCCGGCGGCGAAGCCCCCGGCCGCCGATTCCGGACCGTGACCGTCGGCGCTCGGGCTTGAAGAACCTCCACACAATGGCACCCGCCCCTTTCCGGGGCGGGTGCCATTGTTCTGCTGGTCTTCGGCTGTGTGACTAACCGGCCATGGACGGGGCGTACGGAGACCCTGCCGGCGCGAGCTGCACTCCGGGGGCCAGGCCGAGGGCGACGAGAGCGTCGGGCAGGCCCCGGCCGACGCGGGCCGCTTCCATCGTGCCCGGGGCGGCGAGCGGACGGCAGCTGGCCGCGATGATCTCGAAGAGGTGCTGCACCCGGCCGTGCCCTCGGGGCAGCAGCTGGCCGTGGAAGTCCTCGTGGTGGGCGAGGACGAGTGCGGCGAGACCGACGATGTGGGCCGAGGCCGTGCCGGTGCCGTCGAGGGCCGTGTATCCGCCGCGCGGCGAGCACGACAGGACCGCCACGCCGGGGGCGGCCGCGTCGACGCCGGAGCCGTAGCAGCTGAACGGCGCGGCGAACAGGCCTTCCGGTGTCAACTGCGGGCCCGCGTGGGTGGCTTGGGACGAGTCCGGCGGATAGGAACCGAAGACTCCCAGCGCGCCCACGGTGAACACGGTCGGCAGCGTGCCCGGGAAGGCGACCGGTCCGGCCGTGTCGCCCGCGGGGGCGACACAGGCGATTCCCGCCGCGTTGGCATCGGCGAGTTTGCGTGACACCAGCGCCGACGCGTACGGGGTCGCCACCGCGATGTGGGCGATGTCCACCTCGTGTTCGACGCAGTGGTCCAGAGCGGCGATCAGGTCGCTGAAGCAGCCGTCCGGCAGCACCTGACAGACCTCGATGTCGGCGTCGACCGCGATGCCGATGATGCCCTTGCCGGTGTCCGCCCCGGCGATGATGCCCGCCGCGTGGGTACCGGTGCCCACCGTGTCCTGGGTCCAGCCCTCCTCCGTACCGCGGACGAGATCGGCCCCGGAGCGCACGCGTTGCTTCAGATCGGGGTGCTCGGCGGCGACACCGGAACCGATGACGGCGACCCTGACCCCGAAGGCGCGGAAGGTGGGAGGCAACGGGTCCAGCCGCATGGCCTGCTGGCCCCAGCCGTACTGCTGCCGGTCGGCCAGCCCCGGGTACACCTCGGCCAACGGTGTGAGCGTGACCAGGTTCTCCCTGGTCACCGACAGGTCCGGGCGGTTGATCCAGCGGTCCGCGTACCCGTCCGCGGGCCGGACGTACAGGGACTGTACGGACTCCGCGGTCTCCGTGGTCAGCGTGACGGTGGCCCTCCCGTCGGAACCGGTGGTGCCCTGAGCCGGCCATGACGCCCCGATCAGGAACACCCCCGCGCCGGCCAGTGGTTGGCCCTTCGGGTCGCAGACCCGCAGCGAGATCTCCACGGGTTCGTCCAGCGGCATGACCAGCCCCGGGTCGCGGAGCGGCAGGATCGCCGCGGTCGGCATGGCGACGGGTCCGATGCCGGTTCCGGTTCCGGACAGGGGCAGGTCCGGCTCGATGTGTACGTGCAGCGATCTCATCGCCGGCACTTGGGCCCCGGCCGCCTCGACGACCGCGATCTCCGGACAGGAGGGGTGCAGTCCGGCCGATTGGAGCTTCTCCGACGGCCGGAGTCTTCGGATCACCTTGACCTCGGGCATCCGGTCCAGCCGGTCACACACGGCGTCCATGCTGAGTTCGGTCACTCCCGGTGGGAGCAGATGCTGCGGCAGCGGTGTCACCATGTACCGCTCCCGGCGCGGTTCCACCGGGAGCGGTGACTGCGCGCCTTTCTTGCGTGGCTCCGTCTGCCTGCCCTCGTCGGATCCGGGCCCAGCCGTTCCCGCGCCCTCGGCCCCGCTCTCGCGGCTGTTTCCGGGCCTTTCCTTGACCATCACGTCCACCTTCACCACGCCTACGTCCTGAGTCGTCACTAGTGCTCCTGATTTGGCGGCGGGGCGGCTCACGCTTCCACGGTGATGCGGTGTGCCCGGGTACTGCCCCTGGCACACCGCATCACGCCGCCCGGACGTCAGCTCATGCCGAACGGCATGCCCGTCTGGAAGCCGAAGCCAGGCTGCTGCTGGTACTGCGGGTACTGCTGACCGAACCCGCCGCCGAACATCTGGCCCTGCTGACCCTGGCCGTACTGGCCCTGCTGACCCTGGCCGTACTGGCCCTGCTGACCCTGCTGGCCCTGGCCGTACTGGCCCTGCTGGCCCTGCTGGCTCTGCTGGAGCAGCGCCACGATCGCGGTCGGCAGCGCCTGCTGCACGGACTGTTCCACGGCGTGCCGGATCCCGGAGTGCAGCGAGCGGTGGAGCGCGAGCGCGAGGTACGGGTGCGCCTGCTGGGCCATGCCCTGCTGCTGGAGCTGCTGCTGGATCTGCTGGATCTGCTGGAACGTGTGCTGCACTTGCTGCGCGACCTGCTGGGCCGTCTGCTGACAGGCCTGCTGGATCGCCTGCTGGACCATCTGGGCGATCTGCTGCTGCGGCTGGCCGAACTGCTGGCCGAACTGCTGGGGTTGCTGAGTACCGGTCATCACCGACATGAAAAAGCTCCGTTCGATGCCACCAAGGGAAGGCCGACATAGGGGGCACATCGGCCCTATCGGGTAATCCGACATCCCGAAGCTAAGTTGGTGTCGGCTCGGCCGCCATCGGACGACCGGCACCCGCGTGAGCATCCCGATCGGCGCATCGGCTCGACCGGCAACACGGGACGCCCGGCAGCCCCGGGCCGGCGGGACGGCGCCGTGCCGGGTGACCGGTCCGAGGGCGCGGCTCACAGCCGACGGACCCACGCCGCCGACCGGGTGATGACCGCCCCCGGCCGCCAGGTGCGCCGGGAGGCACTCCTACGCGGACTCGTCGCCGCTGCCGTAAGGCCTGGTCAGGATCTCCAAGTTGTGGCCGTTGGGGTCGTCGAAGTACGTACCGCGCCCGCCGTCGTTCCTGTTGATCTCGTTGACGCGGCGGTGGGACGGGTCCGCCCAGTACGTCAGGCCGGCGGCCTGGATGCGGGCGAAGACCGCGTCGAAGTCGTCCTCCGAGACCAGGAACGCGTAGTGCTGCGGCGTGATGGGATCGTCGGCGTCCATGTAGTCGAGAGTGACACCGTTGGGTATCTGCACCGGGATGAACGGGCCGTACGGCGGGCTCACCTCCAGGCCCAGGACGTCGGCGAGGAACCGGGCCGAGGCCTTCTTGTCGTGGGCGGCGACGATGGTGTGGTTCAGCTCGACGGTCATCGTACGGACCTCCTCGGCTTGCCGTAGTGACACTTCCACGCTAAGCGCCGCTACGACGGAAGGCAGCCCACGGCTCGACCACCCCGTCCGGCGGCACGCCTACGCGGCTCCGGCGAGGTCCTTGCGGCGTACGTACCGCAGCCCGCATATCCCCTCGTACAGATCGCCGTCCTCGTTGTCGCCGACCGTGCCGCGGGACACATGGCCGGTGAGGAGGGATATCCACGAGCGGAGCCAGTAGTACGGCTGGAGCGGCAGCCAGCACAGGCCCGAGAGCCAGCGCCAGGTGAGGCGGAACGGGCCGGGGCGGTGGCCGTCGGCGGCACGGACCACACGGACGCCACTGATCAGCTTGCCCACGCTCGCCCTCGTCATCAGGGTCAGCAGCACCTGGTTGGCGAAGGAGACGCCGGCGAGGACACCCACATGCACCCCGAGCTCGGCACCCGCGGGCAGCCCCGGGAGCCACGCGCCCTTGTCGAGCGTCACCGCCGCGACGTACCAGACGGACCAGGCGAGGACCCCGTCCAGGGTGACGGCGCAGATACGCCGCACGTCGCTCGCCTGCCGGGGCACCGCGGGCCGCCCCAACCTCTGGGGCGCGTAGGCCTGTTGATGCGCCTGACCGTACGGCCCATGCACGGCGTACGCGCTCCGACTCCCCCGTGGATCATGCATGCGGCCATCATGCACGACCCCACTGACAACGCCGGGCCGGAGCCGTGTCACAGGCCCCGGCCCTCACCGAACCGCCACGGGAACGTCAGATCGTCGCCGTGTCGATCACGAAGCGGTACCGCACGTCACTCGACAGCACCCGCTCGTACGCGTCGTTGATCTCGGAGGCACTGATCAGCTCGATCTCGGCGCCCAGACCGTGCTCGGCACAGAAGTCCAGCATCTCCTGGGTCTCGCGGATGCCGCCGATGCCGGAGCCCGCGAGGGTCTTGCGGCCGGCTATCACCGAGAACAGGTTGATCGAGACGGGCTCCTCGGGCGCGCCCACGTTCACGAAGGCGCCGTCCGTCTTCAGCAGGGACAGGAACGCGTTCAGATCCAGCGGGGCCGAGACGGTCGAAAGGATCAGGTCGAAGGAACCCCGCAGGTCCTCGAAGGTCTTCGGGTCGCTGGTCGCGTAGTAGTGGTCGGCACCCAGCTTCAGGCCGTCGTCCTTCTTGCGCAGCGACTGCGACAGGACGGTCACCTCGGCGCCGAGCGCGTGCGCGATCTTGACGCCCATGTGGCCGAGACCGCCCATGCCGAGGACGGCGACCTTCTTGCCGGGGCCGGCGTTCCAGTGCCTGAGCGGGGAGTACGTGGTGATGCCGGCGCACAGCAGCGGCGCGGCGACATCCAGCGCGAGCCCGTCGGGGATCCGCACGACGAAGTTCTCGTCGACGACGATCTTCTCGGAGTAGCCGCCGTAGGTGGGCTCACCGTTCTTGTCGAGGGCGTTGTACGTGCCGACGTTGCCCTTGAGGCAGTACTGCTCGAGGCCCGCCTCGCAGTTCTCGCACGCGCGGCACGAGTCGACCATGCAGCCGACGCCCACGCGGTCGCCGACTGCGAACCTGGTGACGCCGGAGCCGGCCTCGGTGACGATGCCGGCGATCTCGTGGCCGGGGACCATCGGGAACATCGCCTCGCCCCAGCCCTCGCGGGCCTGGTGGATGTCGGAGTGGCAGATACCGGCGAACTTGATCTCGATCAGGACATCGTGCTCACCGACCGGACGACGCTCGATCGTGGTGCGCTCCAGCGGAGCCTTGGCGGCGGGTGCGGCGTACGCGGCGACAGTGGTCATGCTGGGCTTCTCCCGGTGACTGGTTCGGCGCCCGGCGGGCCTTCGGGCCGGGCACGATCACCAGCCTGCTCCTGCGCGCGGCGTTTACCCAGGCCACGGTTGTGCCTACGTCCACTGGTCCTACTACTGGCGGGGTTACGCTCACAGGCGTACGACCGTGAATACTTGAAGCATGGATGAACAGCGCTCTGGGTCGCCCGCGGGCGAAGCGGGCGGGTCACTGGACCGGCGTGCCGAGCTCAGCGAGTTTCTGCGGTCCCGCCGGGCCCGGCTGAAGCCGGAGGACGTCGGGCTGCCGGACTTCGGGCGGCACCGCCGGGTGCCGGGGCTGCGCCGCGAGGAGCTGGCGCAGCTGGCCGGGGTGTCCGTCGCGTACTACACGCGGCTGGAGCAGGGCAACGGGCGGAACGTGTCGGCGGAGGTGCTCGACGCGATCGCGCGCGCTCTGCGCCTGACGGACGCCGAGCACGCGCATCTCACGCATCTCGCGAAGCCGAAGCGGCACAAGAAGAAGCCGTCTACCCGGCAGCAGCAGGTGCGGGTGGCGCTGCGCGAGCTGATCGACACCTTCGACAACGTGCCCGCGTACGTCGTGGGGCGGCGCTCCGAGATCCTCGTCTGGAACCGGATGGCCGCGGCCGTCTTCGGCGACTGGTCGGAGCTGCCGCCGCAGGAGCGGAACTGGGCGCGGATGGTGTTCCTCAGGCCCGAGTACCGCGAGCTGTTCGTGGAATGGGACCAGAAGGCGTACGACATAGTGAGCCTCCTGCGCATGGACGCGGGCTGCCATCCCGACGATCCGCGTCTGTCGGCCCTCGTCGGTGAGCTCTCCGTGAAGAGCGAGGAGTTCCGGCGGCTCTGGGCCACGCATGACGTCAAGGAGAAGAGCCACGGGGTGAAGCGGCTGCATCACCCGCTGGTCGGTGAGCTGACCCTGTCCTTCGAGTCGTTCAAGCTCGTCGACGACGATGAGCAGTCGATGGTCACGTACCACGCCGAGCCGGGCTCGGCCTCCGCGGAGGCGCTGCGGCTGCTGGCCAGCTGGGGCACGGACGCGATCAGCGCGGGCACGACAGCGCCCCAGGCGTAACACCTCGGTCCGCCCGGTCTCGCCCGGTCTCGCCCGGTCTCAGTCTTCGACGCCCAGGTCCTCTCGCATCAGCCGCCGCATGGCGGACAGCGGGGGTTCGGCCTCCTTCAGGTCCGCCAGCGCCCGCTCGGGACTCTCGCCCTCCCGGGCCATCCCCCGGTCGAGCCGCTTGACCACGGCATCGGTACCCGCGAGGACGTGGTTCACCGCGCGCGAGGCCTCCAGGATCCGCTCCGGCACGATCATCTGCGCCTCGGCGTACCGGTCCCGGTAGTCGCGGCGCGCCTCCTCCAGCTGGTCGCGGTCCTGACCGGTGTAGACGCCGTCACGGATGCGGTGCAGGGCGTCCTTGAGAAGCGTGTGGAACTGGCGCGAGGACCGGTTCATCGCCGTGTACGCGGTACGGCGCTCCTCGAACCGCTGCCTGCGCTCGGCGCTTTCGGCGTCCTCGGCCCGCTGCCGCGCCGTGAGCCGCTGGCTGAGCACGGGCGCGAAAAGCGTACCGAGGACGCCCACGACGGCGGTGATCATGGCGGTCACTGCGGCGGTCATGGCGTGACCCTAATGGACCCCTGATCCCCGGTTCACCGTTCCTGAAGGCTGAGCAGGAGTGAGCCCGACCAGCCGCACGCCCCAAGATCCGGCCATGTGGGTACCAGTGGCGACGGGGAGGCCCCGGACCCTCTCATATCGATCGACCGCCCGATCCGTGTTTCACCCCCGGAACGGCGGAGCCGCCCCCCACGTCCACTTCGGCACCGGCTGCTCCGCCGGCGGCTTCGCGTCCGGGCCCGAGAAGTACACCGCGAGCCGCGTGCCCCACTCCGCGTACGCGACGAACGCCGAGCGGAACTCGGCGTCGGTCGGCAGGCCCGCCTCGTCCGCCGCGTCCTGGAGGAGGTTGACCCAGCGGCGGCGCTGCGCCTCCGTGATGCCCTTGCCCAGGTGCTTGGCGACCATGTGGCCGTGGCCGCCCTGCGTCTCGGAGTAGGCCGCGGGGCCGCCGAACACCTCACCGAGCCAGAGCGCCACATGGGCCGCGTGCTCGGGCGCGAGACCGGCGAAGACGGGCGCGAGCACGTCGTCCTTGAGCACCTTGTCGTAGAAGACCTCGGTGAGCCGCGCGAAGGCCTCGGCGCCGCCCGCCCAGGCGTACAGCGTCGGTACGGACCCGCCCGTGCCGCGTACGGTGGTCGGCTTGTAGTGGCGCATCTCCTCGATGTGGCCGACGTACGGGCGGATCTCGGCGAGGAACGCGGAGAACAGATCCGACTTGCGGAATCCCTCGATGTGGTCCTCGGTCGAGGTCCAGGTGATGCGCAGGACGAAGTGTTCGAAGTCCTCCTCGCAGCGCGACAGCTCGTAGTCGACGCACTGCTCGGCCGCGGCGAGTTGGGCGGCGGCCCGGGTGTAGGCGGCCAGGAACTCCGCCGACTGCTGCTCGGGAATGAGGTACCGGATGTATTCGACGGTGTGGGCAGTCATGGGGCCACAGAAACACGGACGCCCGCCGGAAGGGGCTCTTCCGGCGGGCCGTTCGCTATTGGCTCACTTCCCGTAGTACGCGTTGTAGATCGAGATCGTCGACTTGTTCCCCTTCTTGTCGGCGATCTTGGCGTGGAACGAGATGGCCTCGCCCTTCGCCGGGTTCTTCACGCTGATCCTGCCGTTGTCGACGGAGACCTTCTTCCAGGTCTGGCCGTAGTCGTACGACACGTACACCAGCAGCGACTTGAGGTTCTTGCCCGCGGCCGCGCCCTGGACGGTGACCGGGACGGAGGCCTTCTCGCCGGCCGTGACCCTGCTGTCGAGCCCGACGGCCGCGTTGAAGCGGACCGTGGAGGCCGGCAGCTTGGCGCTGGTGACCTTCTTGGAGCGGAAGGTCCAGCTGGCGTCGATGCGGGTGGAGGCCGCGGCGACCTTGACGCTGCGCTTGACCGAGGTCGTCAGCTTGTACGAGGCCTCGGCGGCCGGCACCTTGAACTTCTCCCCGCCGAACAGCGGGTCGTCGTTCGAACCGACCTTGGTGCCGTTGCGGTACAGCGTCGTGTTGACCGAGGTGAAGAGCGAGGAACCCGCGTGCGTCTTGCCGTCGGCGAACAGCGGCACGACGCCGGAGATGTTGTTGCCCCTGCGGAAGAGGCCGTATTCGGAGCCGAGGCGCGGACCGAAGACGGCGGTGTTGAAGACCTTCTCGTAGTTCTTGCCCGCCTTGAAGGTCTGCGCGTTGCCGAGCGTGTAGGAGGCCTCGGTGATCGGGAAGCCGTCCGAGTCGACACCGCCGGACTGCTCGAAATCAAGGCCCCACTTCACGCCGTTCGCCGTGGACAGGTACAGCTTCCGGGTGCTGGGCAGCGGCTGGAGCACGCTGATCGAGGAGGCGATCCCGCTGTCAGGGAGCCAGCCCACGGCCGAGACCCCGCCCTCCTTGCCGCTTGCCGCGCCGCCGAGGCCGACCTTCACCGTGGCCAGTTCGCTCGCCTTGTAGTGCTTGGTGTAGCCCGCGGCGAGCTGCTTGACCTTGCCGCCGGCGATGGTGTCGTACTGCTCGCCCGCCTTGGCCCAGTGGCCGCCCCACTGCTGGAACAGCGTGCCATCGGTGATCTGCGGACCGAGGTGTGCGGTACGGAAGTTGGCGTACGTGTCCAGGAACCAGCCGTACGTGTAGCTGCCGCCCGCCACGTCGACCGTGTAGTCCGGCGACGCGAACGCGGACTTGGCGTCCTTGTCGGGGACGGTGATGTCGACCGGCTTCGCGGTCCGCGCGTCCACTGTGAGCGTGGTGTTCTTGGTGACGCTCAGCTTCGGCTGGGCGATCCAGTCGATTCCCTCGGCGGCGTCCTCCGGATCCGCGAAGACGGAGGTGTTGAAGATGTAACCGCCCTTGGGCACGCGGACCTTGACGGTGCCGGACTCGTCGTACGGCATGTACGACTTGTCCTCGGCAAGGCCGGAGACCCCGCTCAGGTCGGCGTTGTAGTACTGCGCCGGCTTGCCGTCACGGTCGATGAACTTCAGCGTGACGTCGTACGACTCCACCTCCCGCTGCACCGCCGCCGCCGTACGCACGGTCTGGCCGCCGCCGGTCGCGGTCACATACGCGGAGTAGGCGCCGTCCGTCGTGCCGCCGAGCCTGGTGTTGGCGGTGAGATCGGCGGAGGCCGTGCCGCCCGCCGGGACGGTCAGTGTCTTGGCGCCGAGGGTGAAGAATCCGGCCGGGGCGGCCTGGCCCTTCGGGTTGGTGGCCGCGATGGACAGGGTCAGGGTGACGTCGGTCGTGCCGAGGTTCCTGTACGTCACCTTCTTCGTGACCGGGGTGTCGTCGGTGTGCGGCCACTGCTGGATGCCGAAGCTCACCGACGAGGGGTCGGCGATCACGGACTGCTTGAGGGCCTTGTCGACCTGGATACGGCCCGAACCCTGCTGGAACGGCGTGTACTTGCCGCCCTTCGCGGAGCCGGTCAGCGCGCCCTTGAGCTCGGTGTACGTCCACTGCGGGTGCTGCTGCTTCAGGATCGCCGCCGCGCCCGCGACATGCGGGGTCGCCATCGACGTACCGGAGATGGTCAGGTAGCCGTCCGGCTTCTGGCCGACCTCCTGCTCGATGACGCTGCCCGGGGCCGCGGCGGCGGTGATGTCCACGCCGGGCGCGGTGACGTCCGGCTTGAGGGCGCCGTCGAGGCCGGGGCCACGGCTGGAGAAGGACGCCAGCTTGTCCTTGTCGTCGACGGCGCCCACGGTGAGCGCGGCCTCCGCGCTGCCGGGAGAGCCGACCGTCTGCTCTCCGAAGTCGCCGGAGTTGCCCGCCGCGATCGCGAAGAGGATGCCCTTCTCGGCGGACAGCTTGTTGACCTGGGCCTCCATGGGGTCCACCGCGGGGGTGTCGCCGCCGCCCAGGCTGAGGTTGACGACCTCGGCGCCCTGCTCGGCGGCCCAGTCCATGCCCGCGATGATGCCCGAGTCGTCGCCGTAGCCGGTGTCGTCGAGCACCTTGCCGTTGAGCACCTTCGCGCCCGGTGCGACGCCCTTGTACTTGCCGCCGGACTTGGCGCCCGTACCGGCCGCGATGGACGCGACATGCGTGCCGTGGCCGAACTTGTCGGCCGCGCTCGTGGCCGAGGTGAAGTTCTTCTCCGCGACGACCTGGTCCTTGAGATCCGGGTGGGTCGCGTCGACTCCGGTGTCGAGTACGGCGATCTTGACGCCCTTGCCGTCGTAACCGGCGGCCCACGCCTTGTCGGCGCCGATCTGCGGGACGGACTTGTCGAGGCTGGCCTTGCGGACCCCGTCGAGCCAGACGTGGGCGACGCCGGAGGCGGTTTTCGCGCCGCCGTCCCGCGCGTCGGTGACCGCGGTCCACAGGTCGCCCGCGTCGTCCTTGGGAGTCAGCACGGCTTCGGCGTTGAGGGTCTTGAGAGTTCGGCGAACCTGGGTGTCACCCGCGTCGCGTACGTCCGCCTTGGCCTGCGTGGCGGCGCCCCGGTAGCCGACGATCACCTTGAGGCCCTGCTTCTGGGCCTTGCGGTTCGCGGACTTGTCGAGCTCGGTGATGTCGAAGAGCCGCTGGTCGAGCTTGCCGGTGGCGATCAGACGCGCGGCGTCGGCCGGTACGACGAGGGTGTGCCCGTCGGCCTTGCGGACCTGGACGGGTATCCCCTCGCGGCCCTTCGCGTGCTCCAGACCGACGACGCGGCCCTTCGCGTCGACGACGACACGGTCGCCGGTGATCAGGGTGATGCGGTGCTTGGCGGAGTACTGAGCGGCGGCCGCACCGGCCGCGCTCTCCGCCTTGGCCTGCGCCGGGGTGGTCATTCCCGCCGCCAGGGCCACGGCCGCGGCCGTGGCGATCGTGGCCACGCACGCTCTCTTCACTTGTCTTCGCAAGTCTCCCCCTGGAGATGAAGTCCGGACGAAATCCCCATCCGTCCGGCCGGGGGAAGGTCCGAACTCATGCGCGCACAGCCCCCCCCGGAATACGCAGTATGCCGGGGGGCTGACGGGTGCTCAATAGTGAGGCGCCTGTTAAGAGTTGGCGTTCTCCTGGACCGTGATGCGTCCCTGGCGAATGGTCACGAGCCGCGGGGCCCTCTTCGCGATCGTCGAATCGTGGGTGACCATGATGAATGTGAGCCCGTGCTCCTTCCAGAGGGACTCGAGCACCTCCATGATCTCGTCGCGCATCGACTCGTCGAGATTTCCGGTCGGTTCGTCGGCGAGCAGCACCTTCGGCTGTTTCACCAGCGCGCGGGCGATGGCAACACGCTGCTGCTGGCCGCCCGACAACTCGGCCGGCAGATGCCCGAGCCGCTCGGCGAGTCCCACGGACTCCAGCGCCGCCGCGGCCCGTTCACGCCGCTGCCTGCCCTGCACCTTCAGGGGGACGAGCGCGGTTTCCACGTTCTCCAGGGCGGTGAGCGTGGGAATGAGGTTGAAGCTCTGGAAGACGAAGCCGATGTTCTCGCTGCGTACCTTGGTGAGTTTGGACTCGGACAGGGTGGCCAGATCCGTGCCGTCGAACACGACACTGCCCGAGGTGGGCCGGTCGAGCCCGCCGAGCATCTGCAGCAGCGTGGATTTGCCGCCGCCGGTGGGGCCCTGGATGACAAGGCGGTCGCCGTCCCCGATGGTCAGGTCGACGCCGTCGAGCGCGTCGACGGTTTCCTTGCCCCGTGTGTAGCGCTTGGTGACGTCTCTGAGTTCGTACATGGTGCAACTCCTGGTGTGTGGATGCGGCTCGGCTGCTACTAGACGCGGCGCAGGGCGTCCGCGGGACGCAGCCGGGAGGCGCGCCAGCCGCCGAAGGCGCCCGCGATCAGGCCGCCGGTGACGGCGAGGCCGACCGCCATGGCGATGGTCGCGAGGCTGACGGGCGCCGTCAGCGCGACGTCCATGGCCTTGGTCGCGGCCTGCTGGGCGGCACCGCCCATGGGGCCGGGACCGCCGCCACCGGGGCCGCCCGGCCCGCCGCCCGTGGCGCCGATGTCGGCCTGCAGGGTGGGGCTGATCGCCGTGACGAAGTACGCGCCGCCGAGGCCGAGCGCGATGCCGAGGGCGCCGCCGACCAGACCGTTGACGAGGGCCTCACCGACGACCTGCCGGGTGACCCGCCCCGACTTCCAGCCGAGCGCCTTGAGGGTGCCGAACTCGCGTACGCGGCGGGAGACGGCCGAGGAGGTGAGCAGCCCCGCCACCAGGAAGGCGGCCACGAGCACCGCGATCGACAGCCACTTGCCGACGTTCGAGGCGAGGTCGGACGCGGTGGAGAGGGAGCCGGAGACGGTGTCCGCGAGATCGGCGGAGGTCGTGACCGTCGTACCGTCGATGTTCTTCTGGATGGCCGACTTCACGGCGCCGATCTGCTGCGAGTCGGACGCCTTGACGTAGATCGTGGTGACCTTGTCCTTGGAGTCGCTCAGCGTCTGTGCCTGCTGGAGCGGGATGTAGAGGTTGGCGGCCGCGTCGCCGCTGTCGGGGGTGGCGATACCGATGACCTCGAACTTGACGCCCTTGATGGTGACGCTGTCGCCGAGTTCGAGCTTCTTCTGCTTGGCGTAGGACCTGTCGGCGACGACGACCTTGGCAGCGGTCTCGGACGTCTTGAACGTGCGTCCGCTGGTGATCTTCGAGGAGGTCAGCGGGCCGAGCCCGGGCTTAGTGACGTCGGTGCCGTACACCGAGTAGCTGTTGACGTCGAAGTCGGCGCCGCCGCCCTCGACGCGGCCCTGCGGCCCGCCGGTGGGCGCGGCGCCGGGCCCACCGCCCTGCCGGTCGCCGCCGTTCTGGTTCTGCTGGAACTCGCCCTGCCGGAACTGGCCGCTGACCTTGAGGACCTGGAGGCTCAGCCCGCCGACGGCGTCCGAGACGCCGCTCTGTGCGCCGACCTTGGAGACCGTCGCGGCGGACAGGGTCTGGAAGCCCTGCACCATGACCCGGTCGCTGCTCTGCTCCTCGTCGGAGTCATTGCCCTGGGCGTCGAACCGGAAGCGGGGGCGCTCGCCGCTCGCCCCGGCCTGTGCCGCCTTGGTGACGGTCATGTCCGTGCCGAGGCCGTACAGGGACTGGAGGACCTTGCCCTGCGCCTTCTCCATGCCGGACGAGACGGAGCTGACGACGATGACGAGCGCGATGCCGAGCGCCAGACCGGAGGCGACGACCAGGGCCGCCTTTCTGCGGCGGCGCAGTTCGCGCCTCAGGTAGGTGAAGAACATGGCCGCAAGGTAAGTACGGCACGTGATGGCGGGATAAGGCAGGCATAAGAGAGTGATGAGAAGGCTGTGGCGAGCCTGGGGAACCTGTGAGAACGCCGATGGCGTCGGCCGCCCCCGGTTGGGGGGCGGCCGACGCCATCAGTGCGGTGGTGAGGCGGTGGCGAGGGCCCGGCGCCGGTCGGGCGCCGGTTCGCCGGCCGTCACTCCGGCCGACCGGCCGTCAGACGGCCGAGCCTTCCTTCCAGGCGGCCCAGTCCATGTTCCAGCCGTTGAGGCCGTTGTCCGGGGCGACGGTCTTGTCGCCGGTGTTCCGCACGTCCACGACGTCGCCGATGATCGAGTTGTTGTAGAACCAGGCGGCCTCGGTGTTCGGGTCCTTGGCGCCCTTGGTGTCGTTCAGGCCGACGCAGCCGTGGCTCGTGTTGACGTTGCCGAAGATGGAATCGGCGGCCCAGTAGTTGCCGTGGATGAACGTGCCGGAGGTCGACAGACGCATGGCGTGCGGTACGTCCTTGATGTCGTACTCGCCCTTGCCGTCGTCGTCCGTGAAGCCGACCGTCGCGCCGTTCATCCGGGTCTCCGTGAACTTCTCGGAGATCACCATCCGGCCCTGGTACGTCTTGTTCTCGGGCGCACCGGCGGAGATCGGGATGGTCTTGATCGTCTTGCCGTCCTGAGTGACCTTCATGGTCTTGCTCTTCGCGTCGACGATCGAGACCTGGTTGCGGCCGATCTTGAAGGTGACCGTCTTCTGCTGCACGCCGTACACGCCGCTCGCGCCCTCGACGCCGTCGAGGTTCAGCTTGAGGGTGACGGTGGAGCCACCCTTCCAGTAGTCCTCGGGGCGGAAGTCCAGACGGTTGGCGTTGAACCAGTGGCCGACGACTTCCTGGCCGCTGCTGGAGGAGACGGTGATGCCCTTCTGCACCGCGGCCTTGTTGGTGATCGCCTTGTCGAAGTTGATCGACACCGGCATCCCGACACCGACGGTGGAGCCGTCCTCGGGCGTGAAGTTGCCTATGAAGCTGTTGGCCGGCGAGACCGTCGTGAACGACGCGTTCTCGTGGGCGGCGCGACCGTCGGAGTCCTTGGCGGTGGCCGTGATCTTGTAGGTGGTGGACCGCTCCAGCTGGACACTGGGCGCCCAGGTCTTCTTGTCGGCGGATATCTCGCCGTCGACAGCTGCGCCGCTCGCGGTCTCCATGCTGACGTCGGTGAGCGTGCCCTTGCTGACCGTGACCTTGGCGGCGTTGTTGATGGAGGCGTTGTCCGAGCCGTCCTTGGGCGTGATCTTGATCTGGGCCTCGGAGGCCTTCTCGGCTGCCGCCTCGTCGGCCTTGGCCTGCGAGGTGCTGTCGCCACCGTCGCCGCCGCCCTTGGCACCGTCGTCACCCCCGCCGCACGCCGAGAGCAACAACACACCGCCGAGCAGTGCGGACGCGGCCATGAGACCCTTGCGCCGCTTACTGTCCGTCATCACACGCTTCTCCATCGTTGCCGAATCCCCAGAACCCCAAGAATCCCCGTAACAGCTTCAAACGCTACGACCGGTTCGTCCCGTTCCCCATCCGTCACAGGTGTGGGGCACACCACGTCGATACTCCGTCGTACTACCGGTGCGGGTGTCGGTCACTGCGCCTCATGAGACGAGAGAACCCCGGGTGGCGGTTGCCGCCCGGGGTCACGATTATCCCAAGCCGCGTCAGCCAACCTCTTTTTCATCTTCTTCGTCCAGCACATCATCATCCCCGCCGAGGTCCCACTCCGGCGCATCGGGGTCGTAGTCGATCCGCTCACTGCTCCACGAGGCCTGCGCGATCTCGATCCCCGGCACCTTGCTGACCAGGTCGAACGGGTCGACGAGGTACGCGAGGGCCTCCGCTGTGTCTTCCGTCACCGCGCTCTCGGTGTGCGCCCGCTCGTCGGCAGGCATCTCTGTTTCGCCGGCGATCCGCCCCAACGCTGCCTTGGTGACGCCGTCTTCGTCGCCGATCTCCAGCACCAGTTCCACATGCAACCGCACAAAGCGGGATGTCTCCGAAGAATTCATACCCGGAGCGTACGGCTCACAGCCACCGTGACTTTCCCGAGACCCGCGACTTTCATTAACATCGCCCACACGGCCAATTCGCCAGCACCGCAAGGGGATCGATATTCCGTGTCCGCCGCACGTCGATCGTTGCTGACCGCTACCGCCGCGGGGGCCCTCCTGGGCGCCCTGTGGTTCGTCCCCTCCGCCAACGCGACGGCGGACAAATCCATGGCGGACCACAGAGCACAGACGTCGACCACCACCATCACGCAGGCCCGGGCCGACTCCTCCGACTCTTCGGACTCTTCCGGCTCCACCGCCGGCTCCGCTTCCGGTACCCAGTCCACCGAACTGGCCGACACGGGAAGTGTCGACACGACCCCGTATGTACTCGGCGGCACGATGTGCCTGGGCCTGGGGGCGGGCTTCGTCGTGTATTCCGTACGGCGGGAGCGCAGCGGGGCATACTGAGAGGCGCTGAGAGAGGGAGTCGCCTCCTTGAAGTTAAGTTTCCTGCTGCACAACGCCTACGCCATCGGGGGCACGGTCCGTGCAACGCTCAACCTGGCCAACGCACTTGCCGCGCGGCACGAGGTTGAGATCGTTTCGGTGTTCCGCACCGCGGAGAGGCCGCTGCTCGAGCTGAGTCGCAAGGTCCGCCTCGTCCCCCTGGTCGACGAGCGCCCGGACTCCCCGGCTCACGACGGCGGCCACCCGCTCATGGGGCGGCCCTCCGCCGTCGTACCGCCCACCGAGGTCCTCGCCCACCGCTACAGCGCGCTCACGGACGAACGGCTCAGAGACTTCCTCAAGGAGACCGACGCCGACGTGGTCGTGGCGACCCGCCCGGCGCTGGTGGTCTTCCTCGCCCGACACGGCTCGCGCCGTTATCTGCGCATCGGGCAGGAACACCTGTCCTACGACAATCACTTAGTCGGCGTCCGTGCAGCGCAGAACGACGCGATCCCGCGCCTGGACGCCTTCGTCACCGTCTCCGGCCAGGACGCGGCCGACCACCGCGCGCGGCTGCCCGGACTGAGGACGCGGATCGCCAACATCCCGAACGCCGCGCCGAGGCCGCGGGCCGAGCTCTCCGACGTACGGGCCCCGTTGGTCGTCGCCGCGGGACGTCTGATGCCGGTCAAGCGTTACGACCTGCTCATCGAGGCCTTCGCCAAGGTCGTCGCCGTACGGCCCGAGTGGCGGCTGCGGATCTACGGTCACGGGCCGGAGCGCGCCCGCCTCCGCGCCACCGTCGACACGCTCCGTCTGAACGACCACGTGTTTCTCATGGGACCGCATCCGACCATGGAGACCGAGTGGGCCAAGGCCTCCATCGCCGCCGTGAGTTCCGAGTGGGAGTCCTTCGGCATGACGATCCTGGAGGCCATGCACGCCGGCGTACCGGTCGTCGCGACCGACTGCCCGCACGGTCCCGGTGAAATCATCACCAGCGGTTCCGACGGACTGCTCGTGACTCCGGGCGACCCGGACGCGCTCGCCGTCGGGCTGCTGAAGCTGATCGAGGACGCGGACCAGAGACGCGTCATGGGCGAGTCCGCCAGGGAATCCGTCCAGCGGTTCGCGCCCCGCAGGATCGCCGGCGAGTACGAGCGGTTGATCGACGAGCTGCGCGAGGCCCGGATCCCGGCGGCGGTGAAGCTCACCCGCCGTGTACGCCGTGCCGCCGGCACGCTTCTGCCCCGCCGCACCCACCTTCGTCGTACGCAGGCTCCGCCGTCCCCGGGCAACGAATCGCCGGGCAAGGAATCGCTGGGCCAGAGGTCCCTGGGCCAGGGATCCCCGGGCAAGGGCGCCGCGGCCCCGGCGACGACCGTTCCGCCCACGGACGCGGATGACCGGCCGCGCACCCTGCGCCCGAAGGGCCGCTGCACGGCCGACTCGGCCGGCGGCGTACGGATCGCGGTGAACCCCTCCGGCGTGTCCGGGGGGAGCCTCGCACTCGTCCTGCGTCACCGGCAAGGCGACGACGAGATCCGCGTCCCGCTGGAGAGACCCGTGGCGGCACGCTCCCCCTGGACGGCGGATCTGACCCACGACCGGCTCGCCTTGGCGGAAGGGCGCTGGGATGTGCACATCGCGCGCGCGGAGGACGGCGCACGGCGTCGTCTCAAGGCCACCCTCGTCGAGCAGCGCGGCCTGCTGAGCGCGACTCCCGCGGCGGACCAGGCGTTCGCATGGTGGATCCCGTACACCACCAAGGACGGTTTCCTGGCCCTGCGGACCTTCCGCCGCCCCGCCCACGCGGAAGCCACGGCCCTGCGCACCCACGAGGGATCCCTGGCCGTCGAAGGCCTGCTCCACGGGGCCGAACTCGGCCCGGGCGCGGCGCTGCTGGGCGTCTCCCGCAGCGGAAGCGCGTACGACTTCGAGACCGCGACGACGACCACCGGAGCCCGCGCTTTCCGGGCCCGCGTGACCTCCCTGCCACCTGGTCCGGCCGACGGGGACAAGTCACTGTGGGACCTGTTCCTGCGCCCCGCCGAAACCGCGGAGCCGCTCCGTATCGGCCGGCTCGTCGGCGACATCGTGACCCGCAAGGAAACGGACAAGCATCCGAGCACCACCCTGACCGCCGCGGCCCCCGGCACGGCGGACGGACAGGTTCAGGCCCGGTTCTTCTTCACTGTCACCAACGATCTGGCGATCAGCGCTTCTTGATCTTCCGTCAGCTCCGCGTGACCTCTCGTCAGCTCCGCGTGCCGCGTGCACTGCGTGTGCGCGCTCCGCCCCTGCGCGGCCGCGGCCGGGAGTTGGCCTTGGTCTTCGCCTTCCCCTTCGCCTGTGCGGGCTGGGCGACGGCGGGGGCCGGTACCTCGATCGTCACCGGAACACCGGACGGCTCCCGGGCGCCGGTGATGCTGGCCAGCTCCTCGTCGGTGGACTTGACGCGAGCCGTCCGGGGGGTGATGCCCGCGTTCGCCATCAGGCGGGCCATGTCGCGCTTCTGGTCGGGCAGGACCAGGGTGACGACGCTGCCGGACTCGCCCGCGCGGGCGGTGCGGCCGCCGCGGTGGAGGTAGTCCTTGTGGTCGACCGGGGGGTCGATGTTGACGACCAGGTCGAGGTCGTCGACGTGGATGCCGCGGGCCGCGACGTTGGTGGCGACGAGGGCGGTGACCTGGCCGTTCTTGAACTGGTCCAGGGTGCGGTTGCGTTGCGGCTGGGAGCGGCCGCCGTGCAGCGCGGAGGCGCGTACGCCGCTGGCGAGCAGACGCTTGGTGAAGCGGTCGGCGCCGCGCTTGGTGTCCACGAAGAGGATCACACGCCCGTCACGGGCCGCGATGCGCAGGGCGACGGCCTTCTTGTCGGTCTCGTCGGCGACGTGCAGCACATGGTGCTCCATCGTGGTCACCGCGCCCGCAGAGGGGTCGACGGAGTGCACGACGGGGTCGCTGAGGAACATCCGTACGAGCTTGTCGATGTTCTTGTCGAGCGTCGCCGAGAACAGCATCCGCTGCCCGCCCGGCTCCACCTGCTGGAGCAGCGCCGTGACCTGCGGCATGAACCCCATGTCGGCCATCTGGTCGGCCTCGTCGAGGACCGTGATCGACACGCGGCGGAGGGAACAGTCACCGCGGTCTATGAGGTCCTTGAGCCGGCCCGGCGTTGCCACGAGCACCTCGGCGCCGCGCCGCAGCGCGCCCGCCTGGCGGGAGATCGAGAGTCCGCCGACGACCGTGGTCAGGCGCAGGTTGACGGCCGTGGCGTACGGCGTGAGCGCGTCGGTCACCTGCTGCGCGAGCTCGCGCGTGGGCACCAGGACCAGTGCGAGCGGTGCCTTGGGTTCGGCGCGGCGGCCGGCCGTGCGGGCGAGCAGCGCGAGCCCGAAGGCGAGGGTCTTGCCCGAGCCGGTCCGGCCCCGGCCCAGAATGTCGCGCCCGGCAAGGGAGTTGGGCAGTGTCGCGCCCTGGATCGGGAAGGGCTCGATCACGCCCTGGGCCGCGAGGGTCTTCGTCAGCGCGGCCGGCATGTCCAGCGCGTCGAAGGACTCGACGGCGGGCAGTGCGGGCGTGACGGTCTCCGGCAGCGTGAACTCGCGCGGCGCGGTGACCGCGGGCGACGGTTTCTTACGCGCGTTTCTGGCGCCGCCGTTCGCGACGGCCGGGGCTCCGTTGCGGGCGCTCTGAGAACCACGCGCACCATGAGCACCACGAGCACCACGTGCACCACGAGAATTCGCCGGCCGTTTACCGGCGGGTCGTTCAGGACGTTCAGGACGTTCGGATCGGGTCATGCTGGGTCTGGGATTCCTTCCGTGCGGACAGCACAAGCCGGGGCCCGCACCCGAAGGTGCGGGCCCCGGCTCGTGTAGAGCGCGTCCCTGGATCAGGCGGGGACGATGTTCTCCGCCTGCGGGCCCTTCTGACCCTGCGTGACGTCGAAGGAGACCTTCTGGCCCTCCTGCAGCTCACGGAAGCCCGAGGTGGCAATGTTGGAGTAGTGGGCGAAGACGTCGGCGCCGCCGCCGTCCTGCTCGATGAAACCGAAGCCCTTTTCCGAGTTGAACCACTTCACGGTGCCAGTAGCCATGCTTTTTTTCTCCTGGATGGATAGCGGACCCACCCGGAGTTGCGCCGGAGAACCGGAGCGGCCGGAAAAACAAAACGCGCCTGAGAGATGATTCCTTTCAGGCGCACAAAGTTAATGGGTACCAAAAACGTAATCGGTAACGACCGTAGCACACATACGGGTGCCGGTGTCGGAAGCGAACGAAACCCGCACCCGTGTGTGTCGAGTGTGTCGAGACCGACCGGCCGACTGGCTGACCGATCGAGTGACCGGTCGCTACGCGAGCGGTCCCGTCACGGGCTCCACCGCCGCGACCAGGTGGCCTCCGCGCACGAAGGCGTCGGCGGCCTCCAGATCCGGGGAGAGGAAGCGGTCCGGGCCGGGGCCCTGGACGCCGGCCGCGCGGACCGCGTCGATGACCGCGCGGGAGGCGGGAGCCGGGGTGAGCCCCTCGCGAAGCTCGATGGCGCGGGTCGCCGCGTACAGCTCGATGGCGATGATCCGGGTCAGGTCGTCCACGGCGGTACGCAGCTTGCGGGCGGCGGACCAGCCCATCGACACATGGTCCTCCTGCATCGCGGAGGACGGGATCGAGTCGGCCGAGGCCGGGACGGCGAGCCGCTTCATCTCGCTCACCAGGGCGGCCTGCGTGTACTGAGCGATCATGAGTCCGCTGTCCACGCCCGGGTCGTCCGCGAGGAACGGGGGCAGGCCGTGCGAGCGGTTCTTGTCGAGGAGGCGGTCGGTGCGGCGCTCGGCGATCGAGCCGAGGTCGGCGGCGGCGATGGCGAGGAAGTCCAGGACGTACGCGACCGGGGCGCCGTGGAAGTTGCCGTTCGACTCGACGCGGCCGTCGGGGAGGACGACGGGGTTGTCGACGGCGGAGGCGAGCTCGCGGTCGGCCACCAGGCGGGCGTGCGCCATGGTGTCGCGACCGGCGCCCGCGACCTGGGGGGCGCAGCGCACGGAGTACGCGTCCTGGACACGCGGGGCGTCGTCCTGGTGGTGGCCGGTGAGGCCGGAACCCTTCAGCACGGCGAGCATGTTGGCGGCGCTGGTGCCCTGCCCGGGGTGCGGGCGGATGTCGTGCAGCTCGGGGGCGAGGACCTTGTCGGTCCCGAGAAGGGCTTCGAGGGACAGTGCGGCGGTGATGTCGGCGGACTTGTACAGGGTGTCGAGGTCGTCCAGGGCCATGACCAGCATGCCGAGCATGCCGTCGGTGCCGTTGAGGAGGGCGAGGCCTTCCTTCTCGCGGAGCTCGACGGGTTCGATGCCGTGCTCGGCGAGGAGTTCACGGGCGGGACGTACGACTCCGTCCGGGCCCTCCGCCTCACCCTCGCCCATCAGCGTGAGGGCGCAGTGGCTGAGCGGTGCGAGATCGCCGGAGCAGCCGAGCGATCCGAACTCGTGCACGACCGGGGTGACACCGGCGTTCAGGAGGGCGGCCATGGTGCGGGCGACGACCGGGCGGACACCGGTCCGGCCCGAACAGACGGTCTTCAGGCGCAGGAACATCAGAGCGCGGACCACTTCGCGCTCGACGCGCGGCCCCATCCCGGCGGCGTGCGACCGCACGATGTTGCGCTGCAGTTGGGTGCGCAGCTCCTGGCTGATGTGTCGCGTCGCGAGGGCGCCGAAGCCGGTGGAGACCCCGTACACGGGGTCCGGCTTGGCCGCCAGCGCCTCCACGATCTCGCGCGCCGCGCCGAGCGCCGCCACCGCCTCACCGGAAAGCTCGACCCGCGCCGCGCCGCGCGCCACGGCGAGCACGTCGTCCGCGCTGACCCCGGCGGTCCCCACCACCACAGTGTGCATATCCATATTCAGAAGCGTACGCACTGAATGCCACCGTGTCACTAGCGGGTGCCGGGTTGACCCCTTACGCCGACGGCAGCGCGCCCCTCCAGGGGCGCGGGGAACTGCGCGACCAGCCACGGACGGTCCGCAGCCGAAAGACGAACCCGGGAGTCTGGGGGCGGAGCCCCCAGGGATGATGGGGGTCCCCCTGCTCGAGCGAAGCCGAGAGCTTGGGGGAGGGTAGGGGCGGCGGGGGCGAAAAGCCCGGACCGAGGACGGAGTTCAGGGGCGGCCGCGGAAGCGGCGCCGCTCCGGAGCCACCGGAGTGGGCGCGTCCGCGAGACGCACGACCGGGTCTTCGGGCCCTTCACGCCCGGCGACCACCGGCTTGGGCGCGCGAACGGCCTTGGCCCGATACTGCGCGGCATCCGCAAGACGGAAGAGCCGACGAGCCGACCGAACGGGCCCGATGGGGTCACCGGTGGAGGCGACACCACAGGCGACCCCCTCCCCGAACTCCAGCCCACTCGCCCGGCGGCAGAGCTCGTCCGCGACGCGGACGACGTCATCGGCGGCCGGCCCCACGGCGAGCAGGCAGAACTCGTCGCCGCCGAGCCGCGCGGCAAGCGTGCCGGGGAGCATCGCTCCGCACAGGGAGAGGACCGATCCGAAGCGCTCCAGGAGCCGATCGCCCACGGCGTGCCCCTGAGTGTCGTTGACCCGCTTGAGGCCGTTGACGTCACAGATGGCGAGGCTGACGACGACATGCTCGGCACGGTGGCGCTCGACGGCCTCCTCCAGACCCACGTCGACGGCTCGACGGTTGGCGAGACCGGTCAGGGAGTCGGTGAAGGCGAGCCGACGGGCCTCCTCCAGGCGTTCGGTCTGGGCGATCCCGGCGGCGACCACCGAGGCGAGGACGGTCGCGAAGTCGGCGTCCGCGCGCTCGAAGGCCGGAGCCCCCACCGGACGCGCCACATACAGCTCGCCCCACGCCCTGCCGTGCAGCACGAGCGGTGCCACGACGCAGCAGCCGCGCCCGCGCCTGCGCAACGCGGCGACCCTCTGGTGGCAGTACTCGGCGTGTCTCCCGGCCGGCCCCTCGGGTCCCTCCGCCGTCTCGACCCACGCGTTGGGCTCGCCGCCGGCCACCCAGCGCTCGTGCAGGAACTCCGTGATCTCCGGGAACTGATGCACGGGATACGCCTCGTTCTCGGGGTACTCCTCCTCGCCCGGCGCACGCTCCCCCACGTTCGCGAGCACCCGCAGCCGGCCGAGCTCCCGCTCCCAGACGGACAGCGCGGCGAAACTCCCCGCCAGCGCGTGGCAGGCTCCCGTCGCAGCCGCCCGCCAGGACTCCCGCGGGGTGTGCGCGGCAGCCATACCCTGCGCCAACGCCACCACGGCCCTCAGCCGCACATCGTCACCGCCCATCACTCCAGGTTAAGTAGATTTGCGGCGTTTTGAGACGTTGGGCAACGTGGGGGCGGCAGAGGGGCTCCCTACTCGCCCGGCCACTCCGGCTTGCGCTTCTCGTTGAACGCCGCGACTCCCTCCGCGCGGTCGCCCGAGAAGGCGACCGAACGCCAGGCCGCGTCCTCGACCTCCAGGCCGGCGCGCAGGTCGAGACCGTGCCCCAGACGGAGCGCGCGCTTCGCGGCACGCAGGCCGACGGGCGAGTTCGCGGCGATGCGCCCGGCCAGCGCGAGCGCCTCCTCCCGGTCACGCCCCTCGTCCACCAGCTCGTCCACGAGCCCCAGATCCCTCGCCTCGGCCGCCTCCAGTCGCCGCGCCGAGAAGATCAGCTCGGCCGCGCGGGCCGCCCCGACCCGGCGCGGCAGCAGCTGCGTACCTCCCCCGCCGGGGATCACACCGACCGACACCTCCGGGAGCCCCAGCACGGCCGTACGGTCCGCCACGATCAGGTCGCAGGACAGCGCGAGCTCGAAACCGCCGCCCAGCGCGAACCCGTGCACGGCGGCGACGGTGGGCATCGGCAGCTCCAGTACGCCGGTGTACGCGGCGCGCGCGACCGGCCGCTGGCGGACCAGGTCGGCGTCCGTGAACGAGTTCCGCTCCTTCAGATCGGCGCCGACACAGAAGGCCCGCTCGTGGGTCGAGGTCAGGACGACCACGCGGACGTCCCGGTCGGCGGCCAGCGCGTCGCAGGCGGCGGCGATCGACCGGGCCATCTGCGTCGACACGGCGTTCATGGCCTTGGGCCGGTCGAGCGCGAGCTCGGCGACGTACGCGTGGCGGCGCACGGCCACGTACTCCCCGAACCGCCGCTCGGCGCCCTGACGCTCGCCCTGCCCCTCGCCCTGTTCCGCCATGACACCCTCCCGGTTAACGCTGGTTAACTTAAGTCATCGCCGATCATCCCAGGCGCGGCCCGTCCGGGGAAGGGCAGCCGGGGTGTTCCCGCCACGTTCGAGTGACACCCGCCGCCAACCCCGACGTACCGCCCCAGAGGCCGCATAACCTGCGCACCGCGACAGCGCGTCGGCGGGCGCCTTCGCGTCGGGAAAGGATCTGCATGCGGGACACCGCGACGAAGCAACAGGTACGCGACGTGGGCCCCGGCCCGGTGCCGCGGCCGCCCCGTGGACGTCACCGCAAGCCCCGCCCCCGGCGGGCCCTGTTCGCCGTCGGAGGGCTAGCGCTGGCGGCGGGAGCACTGACCCTGCTGCGGCCCGCGGCGGGGCCGCCGGGCGGGGGCGTCACGGCCGCGGACAGCGATCCCACAGCGGCCGACTTCACAGCGACGGCGGATCCGGCCGCGGTCGCGGACAGCGAGGCGGCAGCGGTCAGCGGCGCACCCACGGCCCGTACGTCCCGCTCCCCCACGACGGCCTCGAGCGGCGACGACGCAGCCGCACCACCCCCGGACGCGGGCCGGCCGCCCGCGGCACCCAAGCCTTCCGGCGCCGCCCCGAACCGCCCGACGACCGGCTCCGCGACGACCGCGGACGGACCGAGGCCACCCGCCACCGAGCCCGGCCCC